>OZ242043.1:0-297500 GCA_965205185.1 Dehalococcoidia bacterium | reverse complement strand
GCGATTTCGGGATGTGCGGCGGCAAGATCGGGATGAATGGCGGCAAGATCGGGATGAATGGCGGCGATTTCGGGAGGGACGGGGCCGGGCGCGTTGGGGGGCAGGGGTTCTAGGCGGAGGCGGGCTTTGGGGTGGCGGAAGCGGCGGGGGATGGGGGGTGTCCGCAAGGGAATGATGGGCCGCCGGGGGGCCTAGCTGCCGAACATTTGATTGGGCAGGAAAGTGCTGATGGGCGGGACGGCGATCAGGATTATCAGCGCCACTATGGACAGGAAAAAGAAGGGCAGGATTCCGCGGAAAATGTTTTCCAGCGTCAAATCCTGGCCCTCGGGCATCTGCACCGCCACCGAGCGGACGGTGTAGACGTTTAACCCCACCGGCGGGGTTATCAGCCCGATTTCGATGGACATTATCACCAGCATGGCGAAGTAAACCGGGTCGATGCCCAGCCCTACGATGATGGGATGCACGATGGGGAGGGTTATGGACATCATGGATATGGAATCTTGGAACATCCCCAAGAACACGTACATCACCAGAAACAGGATCATAATCAGCAGCGTGGGGATGTTGGCTTCGTTGACGATTTCCACGAACTCGCCGGGCAGTCCGGTAAGCACCAGGAAGCGGGCGAAAATCATCGCGCCGATCAGGATGAAAAAGACTAGGGCCGAGGTTTGCGCCGCTTCTTTCATCGCCTGGCTGAAGCGTTCCCAGTTCAGCCCCGGCTTGTCCAGTTGCGGCCCATCGTCGGAAAGGGGCGGGTATTCCGGCGGGGCATCGGCGGTGGCGGCATCGGAGGCCGCCGCGGCGGTTCCGGCTCGGAAAACCCACCGCTCCAGGAAAGGCGCGATCAGGGCCAGCACCAGGGCCCCGGCGGCGCCGGCGGCGCCGGCCTCGGTGGGCGTGAATATGCCGGTGTACATCCCGGCGATGATGCCCACTACCAGAACCACGATGCCCACTACCCCCACGGTGGCTTTTAGCCGTTCCTTGAGGGACGGGGCGTAGTCGGCCCGCGGGGCGCGGTCGGGGTAGCGGGCGGCCACCGCCACGATGCCGGCGGTGAAGATCAGCGTCAGTAGCAATCCAGGTCCCACCCCGGCGATCAGCAGCTTGCCGATGGACTGTTCGGTGAGGATTCCGTAGACGATCATCAACGCGCTGGGCGGGATCAGCATTCCGAGCATACCGGCGGCGGCGATGGTGCCGCAGGCGAAGGCTTTGTCGTAGCGCCGCCGGTACATTTCCGGCAGGCTGATGCGGGTGAAAACGGCGCAGGCGACCACGCTGGAGCCGGTGCAGGCGGCGAACATAGCATTGGCCCAAGTGGTGGCGATCGCCATTCCGCCCGGCAGGCGGCCGACCCACTTGTAGGCGGCGTCAAAGGCCCGCGCCGACAGCCCGGCGTGCATGGCGAACAGCCCCATAATGATGAACAGGGGCAGGATGGCGAAGGCGTAGACGTTGGTGGTGGAGTAGGGCGTGGTGGTGAACATCGCCAGGGCCAACTGGATCTTGCCGGTCATCGCCAGCATACCGATGAAGCCGGTGGCGGCCAGGGCCAGCCCCACATGGACGCCCAGCGCCATCAGCGACAGCACGGCGACGAAGCCGATGATTCCCCAATAGAGATCGTCCATTACCAGACCTTAAAGCCGGCGGCAATCGTTTTCGGTCACCTTTGATACACCGGCGCCGCCCCCGCCGTCCGTCTAATCGGGGGTGGCCGGTTCCCCGGCCGGTTCGGATAGGGGTATGGTTTCCGGCGACGGCGCAGGGGCGCGGAACAGCGCCAGCACATCGACGAAGCGGTTAATCCAGTCGGACAGGAACTGCAAGGAAAGCAGCAACGCCCCGAATACCACGGCGAATTGCGAGGGCCACTTGGGGATGTTGACCAGCCCGGCCACGTATTCCCCGATTTCAAAGGAATGATAAGACCACTTGAAGGTCTGGTAGAAAATGGCGCCGTAGATGGCGACGCCCAGAGTAAAGGCCAGCAGGTCCATAACGGCGCGGGCCTTTTCGGGCATTCGGAGGGTAAGGAATTCTACCCGGATATGGGCTTTTTGCCGCTGGCTGTAGGCCAGGCCCATAAACACGATAAACACCAGCATAAAAGCGCCGACTTCGTAGGACATTGGCACCGGCTTGTTCAGCACCTTGCGCCCGAAAATGTCGGCTACCACCATCGCCATCAGTAGGACCACGATGCTGGCCGCGCCGAAAGCGCTGGAGTTGATCACCCAGCCCAGTATCCGGTTAAGGAGACGCCCGGTTTCTCGCAAGTCCATTTCAATCCTCGCCGCCGGGCGCCGGGGGGCGGCGGGTTGCTTGCCCCGGCGCCGGCGGCAATCCGGTTGCTAACGGTAGTCGGCGGCCCATTTCCGGGGGAAGCTGTGGCCCAGTTCCTCGAGGATTTCGATATAGCCGACCATTACATCTCGGCCGGCCAAGCCCTTGCCTTCCATTTCCTCGATCCACTCGCCCGGAATGTCCGACAGGGCGTTGGCCCATTGCACCCGTTCCTCGTCCGGCATTTCGTGGCGGGTAATGTCCAGAGATTCCCAGTCGGCCAGGGCGGCGTTGCGCCGCTCCAGGATCAGGGATGCGTTGAGTTCCACGGCTTCATCGGCGACATCCCGCATCAGTTGTTGCAGGTCGGCGGGGAGGCTGTCCCAGACATCCTTGTTGATGCCCAAGCCGGCCGGCATGGCCGCGCCCATATCAACCCAAGTTATGTGCTTGTTAAAGTCGTGGTATTTGTAGGCGTGGGAAATATCCCACGGCAGGAACTCGGCTTCGATGATGCCGGTCTGCAACGCCTGGTAGCGTTCCCCGACCGGCATGGCGATGGCCGTCGCGCCCGCCGACTCCAGGATCCGCGGGTGGTAGGAGCCGATGGAGGCGATCTTGATGCCGTCAAAATCCTCAAAGGTCACGATGGGATTTTTGGAGGTCAGGTTGTAGGTGTCGATGACCACCGGCATGAGGAAAACTAGGTTGTAGCTTTCGACTTCCGCTTTAAGGGCCGGGACTTCGTTGAACGTTCTGATGGCCGCATCCAGGATCACGGCGGGGTCGCCGGGGCCGAAAGGAACGGCGTAAGTCCAGTTGCCCAGAGGCAGCTTGCCGGGATAATAGGGGTAGATCACCGCCCCGGCGTCGGCCAGCCCGACTTCCACGGCCTCCAGGGTTTCGCCCGCTTTGGTCAGGGCGCCGGACCAGTAAAAGTCGGTCCATTCGATCCGCCCGCCGCTGCGCCGCGCCACTTCGTCGGCCCACCACTTCTGCACCTCGCTCATCAGGAAAGGCGGCGGCGACAGGGGGGAACTGAACTTCAGCTTGAACACTTCCTCGTCGCCGGACGGGGCGGGCATTGCCGTGGGGGTCGGGGGCGGCTCGGTGGGTTCCGCCATCGCGGTGGGCGCTTCGGTAGCCGCGGGCATTGCCGTGGGCGGCTCGGTGGCGGCGGGCATTGCCGTGGGCGCCGGGGCGCTGGTGGGCGTGGCGCTGGCGCCGCAGGCTACCGCGGCTGCGCTGATCAGCCCCAACATCAATGCCAGGGCCGCGATTTGGAACAGTTTTAGGTTTAGCATTGGCGCTTTCCTGACGTTTAAGATGGATCTGCCGGCAAGAGTCTAAAACCGGCGCTTAATCCGCTACGAATTTCGACACCAACTCAATAGCTAAGCTACAAGGGGATACTAAATACCCGGATTCCAATTGTCAACCGGCAACGGTCACTAATCCGGGAATGCCGATAATTGCCGCCGGTTTCCGCCCGGGCGCCGGCGCATCGGCTATAATGGCGGGGCAATGCTGGTTAAAGATATTGGCGAATTTGGGGTTATCGAGCGGCTTAACCGGATGGTCACGCGCCGGGGCGCGGGCAACGACGCCCTGCGCGCCCTGCCGCTGCTGGTGGACACCGGAGACGACACGGCGGCGTGGCGGGTTGGGCCGGAGGCGGAATCTCTGCGCGAACTGTTTACTACCGACACGATGGTCGAGGGCGTTCATTTCATCCGCGGCGCCGTCCCTTGGCGCGAATTGGGCTGGAAAGCGGTGGCCGCCAATGTTAGCGATGTGGCGTCGATGGGCGGTTTGCCCGCTTATGCCTTGATAACTTTGGGGCTGCCGCCGGATACCGGCGTGGCCGATATTGAGGAAATGTACCGGGGGATGCTGGAGTTGGGCGAAAGTTGCGGGTTGGCGATCGTGGGCGGCGATATCGTGCGCTCGCCGGTGTTTTTCGTCACCACCGCCTTGACCGGCGTTACCCGCCGTCCGCCGTTGTTGCGCGCCACGGCCCGCCCCGGCGATGCGGTGGCGGTGACCGGCTGGCTGGGCAGCTCGGCGGGCGGGCTGCGCTTGTTGCTGGATTCCCCCGGCGCGGCGGGCGAGGACGCCGATTTTCTGCGCGACGCCCATCGCCGCCCGATCCCGGCGGTGGCGGCAGGGCAGCGGCTGTCGCAGGCGGGGATCGTCACCGCGATGGACGTTAGCGACGGGCTGGTAGACGATTTGGGCAAGCTGGGCGCGGCGTCCGGGGTTGCCGCCCGCGTTTATGCCGCCGCAGTGCCGGCGCATCCGTCGTTGCGGCGGCGCTTTCCCGGCGAATATCTTTCGCTGGCTCTCGGCGGCGGCGAGGATTATGTGCTGTTGTTCACCGGCCCGCCGGATTTGGTGGAGCCGCTAATCCCGCAGCTTGGCGAGGGCGCCGCGGTTATTGGCGCGATAATGGACGCCGGCGCCCCGGTCGGCGCGGGCCGGGTGTCGGTGGTGGACGCCGCGGGCCGCGAGCTTTCCTTGTCGGGCGGCGGCTGGGACCATTTCGGGGACTGAGGGGCGGGATCATCCCCCGTTACCGCTTGACGGCGACGATGGCGATGGCGGCCAAGTGGTCGGCGTAATCGCGGAAAACCGTCCGCATTGCGCGGATGCGGCGGCGGGCTTCGGGCGACCTTGCCACCCGCCAGGCAAAGCGCAGGGCGCGGGATAACCCCTCGTCTTGGAGCAGGCGTCCGGGTTCCAGCAGGCGCATTGGGGCGGTGTCTTGGCGATGGGCGGCGAACCCGTGCTGCGCCAGCAGCGCGTGCCACTCGGCGGGCGTCAAGGGGCGGGCGCCGACCCGGATAGCGCCCGACAGTGCGCCGCTGATTTCCGCTTGCCGGCTTTCCGCCAAGTCGTCGGGCAACAGGCACAACTCATGCACGCCGTAGCGTCCGCCGGGGCGCAGCAGCCGCGCCGCTTCCCGGACTATTTCCGCTTTGTGGCCGGGGGTCTGCATCGTGAGCATTGCCTCGCCGTATACCACCGTGGCCGAATCGCCGGGGAGTCCGGTATCCTCGGCGCGGGCTACTAGGCATTGTTGCCCATCGCCTTTGAGGTAGCGGCGCACCAGCCGGGCGGCGTCGGAATCCCTTTCAACGCCGGTGTAGGAGACCGGGCACCGCGCCAGCGCCGCCCGGGCGGTCACGCCCAAGCCCGGGGCGAATTCTACTACATCATCGTTGGGGCCGATGTCCAGTCCGTCCAGCATCCGGCGGGTCAGCGCCACGCCCCCCGGGCGCAGCACCCGCTTGCCCATCTGCGCCAGCAGCCAATGGCCGGGCATCCGCTCCGGGGCCAGCCCCTGGCCGGGCGCAACCCGATCCGCGTTTCGTTGTTCCATAGATCCCCCGTTGCCGCTTTATTTTGGGAGAGTCGTCTTGCCGATTCGCTATACCTATAATAGCATTAAACCCAAAAACAGTATACACGATATAATGGCGCAACGTTAAGCATATAAAATAATTCAATCCGAGCGAATGCCTCGTTGCGCCCGGCGTATCCCATCCGCTTGAACCGGCGTAACGCGACAGATATACTTCCCGATATGAATGCATCTCTTTGCCGGGGGCGGGACTGGAGCGATATGACCGACGGCGAACTTGCGGCCCCGCCGCTGATCTTGCGTACCGGCGGGCCGGAACAGACGCAACGCATGGGCGAGATCATCGGGCGGCGGGCGCGGGCGGGCGATGTTTACCTGCTTAGCGGGCCGTTGGGGGCGGGCAAGACCTGCCTGACGCAGGGGCTGGCCCGCGGTTTGGGCGTTGAGGGCTATGTCCGTAGCCCGACTTTTGTGCTGATGACCCGCCACCGGGGGCGGCTTACCTTGCATCATATAGACCTTTACCGGATTGGCAGCCCCGCCGAGGCTTGGGATTTGGGGTTGGACGAACAGCTTTTCGATAGCGGCGTCTGCGTGATCGAGTGGGCGGAACGCGCCGAGGATCTGCTGCCGGAGGATGCGCTGTGGCTGGAGTTAAGCTACGGCGATGCCGGCGGCGATTGCCGCGAGATTGCGATTGATGCCGCATCGCCCCGATACGATGATCTGCTGCGGGAATTGGCCGACTCGTCATTTGCCGATGCCGTTGCCGATACCGCCGCGGCGGCGGGCGAATAAGCTATGCTGCTGGCTATTGACACATCCACCAGGAACGCATCGGTGGCGCTGGCCGATGGGGCGGACTTCGTCGCCGGGCGTTCTTGGCGTTCCGCCGTCAGCCACACTACCGAGCTTATGCCGGCGGTGGCGCAACTGTTGGACCGCCGGGGCGTGCGTCCGGCGGAGTTGGACGCCGTGGCGGTGGCTCTGGGGCCGGGCGGGTTTAGCGCCTTGCGTACCGGCCTGAGCGCCGCCAAGGGGCTGGCATTGGCCGCGCGTATCCCGGTTATCGGGGTCGGCAGCCTTGATTTGGAGGCGTATCCCGTCCGCGATTCCGGCCTGCCGGTTTGCGCCCTGCTGGAGGCGGGACGGGGGGAGGCGTCATCGGCTCTTATATCGCCCGACGGCGTCCGGCTGCGGGACGATCGTATCACTGGCCCCGAGGAGCTGTTGGATGAAGTCCGCGCTATGGCTATTGGCGCGGGTAGGGAAACCGTTGGCCCCGTGCTGTTTTGCGGCGAGGGTATGCCGCCGTGGGCCGGGGACATTCGCGCTGCGCTGGGCGGGCGGGCGGCGCTTTGCCATACGCCGCCGGCGGCGCGGGCGCATTCGCTGGCGGCGTTGGCGGCGGCGCGGCTGGAGCGGGGGCAGACCGACGATCTGGACACGCTACAGCCTTACTACTTGCGGATGCCTACCATCGGGGCGCCCAAGCGGCGCGACCGCCGGGTGCAGGCGTCGTCGCGCCGCGCGCGGCGGGGCGCGGGATGACCGGGGCGGCGCTGCTACTGGGTTGCGGCGCGGTGGGCCGGGCGGTGGCCGCGGCTTTGGGGCGCGACCGGGCTTTCGGGCGGGTGATCGTTGCCGACCGTTGCCGGCATCGGGCGGCGGCCGCGGCGGAACGGTGCGGCGGCAAGGCGGTTGCCGTCCGATTGGACTGCGCCGATGATGCGGCGATGGCTCCCTTGTTGCGCGAGGTGTCGCTGGCGCTGAATACGGCGGAGTTGCCGCCGGAGGTTTTGCTGCCGCTGATTCGCTCGGTGGTCGAGGCCGGGGTATCCTACGCCGACGCCAATGATGACCCGCAGTCGCTGCAAGCGGTGTTCGATTCGGAGTATCTGTCGGCGCTGGCGGGGCACCGGGGGGTGAGCGTGTTGCCCGGTTTGGGCGCATCGCCGGGGCAGACCAACACATTGGCGCGATACTTGAGCCAGCGGCTGGATCGGATCGACGCCGCCCGCTTTTACCATTTGGACGACTTGCGCCTGCGCCGCCCCGGGCAGTGGCGGCGGCGGCTGGCGGCTTTCGGCGCCCCGGCGCTGGTATGGCGCGATGGCGGCTGGCGTCATGTTTCCCCGATGGGCGAGTGGGATGAGCCGGGCTTTCCGCCGCCGTGGGGGCGCGTCAGGTGCTGTGTCGTCGGCTTGCAGCCGGTCACGCTCCCGGCTAGTATGCCGACGCTGACCGAGGTCTCCAGTCACCGGGGTTTCGCCGATGCGGGTATGGAGCGGGTTATGGGTGATTTGGTGCGCTATGGGTTGGCTAGTAATCAGCCCGTGGATACCCCGGCCGGGCGGATCAGCCCCGCGGTGTTCGCGGCGGCTTTCTTTTCCGGGCCGTGGGCGCCGCCGTTGCTGAATATGCCGTTGGCTAATATGATGGATGGCGCGGCGGCGGGGTTGCCGCGGCAGGCGCAGGTTAGCGGCTTGTTGCGCGGACGGGCTACCCGGTTCACGCTGACTTGGCGGTTTCCTGAGGAGCAGGAGGCGGATAGCGTGGCCGCGCCGCTGGCGGTGGGCGCCCGGATGCTGCTTGCCCGCGAACTGCCTGCGCCCGGCGTCCATCCGCCCGAGGCTCTGGACCCCGCCCCGTTTCTGTGGGATATGGAGCGGCGCGGCGTCGAAATCCAGCTATCCAAGACAGTAGAAACACCATTGCCATAGCGACATAACGGGGGCGGCGTGATGTATCGAATAGCGGTTCTGATCATCGGTTTGGTGGTATGTCTGTTGCCGTCGTTCATTGCGATTTACCGGGATACGCGGCACAAGAATGCGATCATCTTGCTGAACCTGGTTTTCGCGGCGATCCTGGCGGGTTGGCTGGGTACGCGGGTTTGGGGGTTTTTGGGCGGGGGGCTGGCCGGGTGGGTGGTGCTGATGGCGTGGAGTCTGTGGCCGGAAAGCCGGTTGCCGAAACGGAATTGACGCGGGGTTGGCATTACCGGGATTGGCGTTGCTATTGACGGCGGCCGGGTTTCCCCCGGCCCACGTATATCTGTATATAGGAAGGCGGAAATGGAGCGGACATTGGTGCTGGTGAAACCCGACGGGGTGCAGCGGGGGCTGATTGGGGAAATCATCGGGCGGCTGGAGCGGCGGGGGCTGAAGCTGGCGGCGATGAAGCTGATGCAGGTGGACGAGGCTTTGGCGCATAACCATTACGGCGAACACGTTGACCGCCCGTTCTTTGCCGGGCTGGTGGGTTTCATAACCTCCGGCCCGGTGGTGGCGATGGCTTGGGAAGCCAACAACGCGGTGGAAATCGTTCGCGCCACGATGGGCGTGACTAATCCGGCCGGCGCCGCGCCCGGCACCATCCGCGGCGACTTCGGGGTGGACATCGGGCGTAATGTGATTCACGGCTCCGACAGCCCGCAGTCGGCGGAACGGGAGCTTTCCTTGTTCTTTCAGCCCGGCGAAATCTTGTCTTACGCCCGCAGCAACGACCCGTGGATTGTGGAGTAGCGGGGCGGGGGAACTCAAACCGCCCGGCGTCGATTCCGGCGAATGCGGGATTGGCGATGCCGGTAGCGGCGATGCAATGATAGGGCGGGGATTTGCTACAGCACGCGGACAACTTGGGGGGCGCGGCGCCATAGCCGCTCCAGTCCGTAAAATTCCCGTTCCTCCGGCGAAAAGATATGAACTATGACGTCGCTGAAGTCCACCAGCACCCAGCCGGATGCCGGGGCGCCTTCCCGGCGGTGGCGCGGGATGCCGGATTCTTTCAGGGAATCGGTCAAATCCTCCTCCAGGGCCTCGATCTGGCGGGACGATTCGGCGGACATTATGACGAAATAGTCGGCGAAAGGGGCCAGCCCCCGCAAATCCAGCAGCACGATGTCCTCGGCCAGCTTGTCCGAGGCTACGTCTACGATTAACTGCGCCACTTCCAACGGTTCCAGGGTGATTCCTCCGGCGATGGGCGGCGGGCCGTTGGGCTGCGCCGCCGGTGGCTTTGGGCGGGTTGCTTGTTGGTTTAGTATATGCCCCGCGCCCGTTGTGGTCAATGATGACGCCGCCCCCGGCAGGCGCCCGCGCTCGGGCAACCCGGCGGGCGGAAACCGTTTCCGCCGGAAAACCCCCGAAACCGATGGGGGGAAATCCGGTAGGGGCGGGTGTATCGTAGTAGACTGAAGGGCGCAATAGGCTGCTTGAACTCTCAAACTTGGTCTGGAGGATATATGCTACGCAACCTTTTCCGGCTGCCCCGGCTGGCCGCGGCCGGTGTCGCCTTGCTGGCGCTGCTGGTGGTGGTCGCCTGCGGCTCGGATCCGACGGCGACTTCGGCGCCTACGGTCATTCCGCCGCCGACGGCTACGGCGACCCCGGTTCCGCCGCCGCCTACCGCGACACCGGCGCCTACCGCCACCCCGAGGCCGACGGCTACTCCCGTTCCGCCCACGCCGACGCCTACGGCGATGCCCGAGCCGACGGCGATGATGGAATCCGGCCAGTCGCTGTTGCCGGAGGGGGCGCAGTTCATCGTTGACGCCCGGCCGGGGGCGTTGCTGGATTCCCTTTTCTTGGGCGAAATGATGGGGATGTTCCTGGTGGACGCGGAGAGCATGATTGACGATGCCTCGGAAGCGATCTGCCTGGATCCGACAGATTTGACCTATGTCCAGATGTTCCTGCCGGCGGATTTGCTGGCGGATGTGGCTATGGGTATGGGCGATGCCGAGGATCCTATGACTATGGATGAGGCCGCCGGGCTGGATTTTGGGGTGGCCCTGCACGGGGGATTTGACCCGTCGGATGTTATGGCTTGTCTGGCAGACGTCCCGGAACCCGAGGGGTACGAAAGCGCCGAATACCGGGGATATGAGGTGCATCTTACCGAGGATGCTTTGGGCGAGCGCACGGCGCTGGCCTTTGCCGGGCCCGGCGTAATGCTGATTGGCACACAGTCGGCGGTAGAGGCGATGCTGGATGTGGCCGCGGGGGCCGCCCCGCCGGCGTCCGGGCCGGCGGTAGAGGCGCTGGAATCCTTGGGGCCGCGGCACTTGGGCATTGTCATGGAAATACCGCCGGAGTTTATGGAAGCGACCGAGGGGATGATGCCGGAGCAAGGGCTGCTGGGGGCGATGGATCTGACCGCGCTGACCGCCCCGGTGAACGCTATGTCGGCGCTGCTGAATGAGGATTCCATCGAAATCGCGTCGGTTTCGGTTTACGACAACCTCCTGGAGGCCGCGGCGGCCAAGGAATATAGCGAGGGGCTGATGGCGATGACCGGCGTGATTTTCGCCGAATCGCCGGAGCTGATGCAGCTGGCATCGGAGATTGAAGTCTCGCAGTCGGGCAACAGTGTCACCACGCGGATCACCGTCAGCTTCGAGACGCTGGAGCTGCTGATGGAGCTTTTGGAGGGCGGCATGATGATGCCGTCTCCCTAGAACTAACCTCCGGCAAGGGGGGATAAATCGCGACTCAGGGGCCGCGCCGCCATCGCCCGGCGGCGCGGCTTTTGTTGGTTTGCGCCCATTGCGCCGCCTTAGACTTGGCCGGTGGTGGCCCTGGCGCGGTATTGGAGGGCTTCGGCTAGGTGGGGGATGCCGATGGTTTCCGAATTGTCGAGGTCGGCGATGGTGCGGGATACTTTCAGGACGCGGTGAAAGGCGCGGGCGGAGAGGCTGAGGCGTTGGGCGGCGGTTTCGAGGAGGGTTCGGGCGGCGTCGGCCAGTTGGCAGTGCTGCCAGACTTCGGCCGGCCCCATTTCCGAATTGCATAGAAAGCCGTTGTCGCGGAACCGTTCCCGTTGCACCTCGCGGGCCTGCTCCACGCGGCGGCGGGGGTGGCTGGAGTCCTCCGATGGGCAGTCGTCGACCAGCTTTTCGTATTCCACGGGGGGGACTTCGACGAACACGTCCACGCGGTCCAGCAGGGGGCCGCTGATTTTCTTTTGGTAGCGGGCGACCGATGCCGGGCTGCAAGCGCATTCTTTGGCGGGGTGGTTGTGGAACCCGCAGGGGCAGGGGTTCATGGCGGCGACCATCATAAAGCTGGCGGGGTAGGTTACGCTGCCGGATACGCGGCTGATGGTGACTACCTTATCCTCCAGCGGCTGACGCAGGGATTCTAGGGCGGCGTGGTTGAATTCCGGCAGTTCGTCCAGAAACAGCACGCCGCGGTGGCTGAGGGTGATTTCGCCGGGGCGCAACGCCCGTCCGCCGCCGACCAGTCCGGCGTTGGAGATGGTGTAGTGGGGGGAGCGGAAGGGGCGGCGCATTATCAGCGGGTTGTCGGTTTGGAGCGAGCCGTTGACGCTGTAGATTTTGGTGACTTCCAGGGCTTCTTGGGGGGCCATGCGGGGCAGGATAGAGGGCAGGCAGCGGGCGAGGAGGGTTTTGCCGCTGCCGGGGGGGCCGCTGAATAATAGATTGTGGAAACCGGCGGCGGCGACTTCCAGGGCCCGCTTGGCGTGTTCCTGCCCGCGGATGTGGGCCAGGTTCATCGGGTCGGCCACCGGGGGCAGGGCATCGCCGTCGGGGGAGCCCGTAAGGCCGGCCCATCCGCTTTCGGGCAGCGGCGCCAGCAGGGATTCCCCGCGCAGGTGGCGCACCACGGAGTCCAGCGTGGGCGCGGGGTATACCGTGATGTCCTCCACTAGGGAGGCTTCCTCGGCGTCCATGGCCGGGACGAAAACGGAGTCGAAGCCCTGGTCGCGGGCGACGGAGGCCATCGCGAGGATGCCGTTGGTGTGGCGCAGGCTGCCGTCCAGGGACAGCTCGCCCAAGAACACGGCGCCGGCGGGGGCGGTTTCGAGTTGGCCGGAACTGAGCAGGATGCCGATGGCGATGGGGAGGTCGTAGGCGGGGCCTTCTTTCTTGAGGTCGGCGGGGGCGAGGTTGACGGTGATGCGGCGCATGGGAAATTCGCAGCCGCTGTTGCGGAGGGCGGCGCGGACGCGCTCGCGGGCTTCTTGCACCGCGGTGTCGGGCAGCCCGACCATATTGAATTTGGGGACGCCGGGGGACAGGTCGACTTCGACGCGGATGATGTAGCCCTCCAGTCCGGCGGTGGCGCAGGAATAGGCGCTTGCTAACACGGGATCCTCCTCTAAACCCCGGCGGGTTTCGGGGCGAAAGGCCGCCGGCACCGGGCGGCAGGTTTGTCCATTCCCGGCTGTCTGGAACTTTATGTCTGCTGGCGGTTCCGGCGCTATGGGCAAGTGTCATCAAATTTTTGGTTGGAGATGGGGTTGGGGTGCGGGCGGTTGGGGGCGTGTCCTTCGACCAGCCCAGGATGAAAGGGGGGATTTTTTATTTCCGTTCCATTTGGTTCCATTTCGTTCCATTTGGTACGTTTTAGCTTTGGGGATGGGGGTTGTGATGGGACTTTTGGGGGCTGAAATGGGGCGATTTGTTCCATTTTTGTTTCATTTCGTTCCATTTTCTGCGGTTTTGGGGCTTTTTGGAACTTGGGCTTGGGGGGGCGTCCCCACCCTAACCCCTCCGGAGGGGGAGGGGATTGGGGGTTGCGCCTTTGGGTTGGGTGGAGTTTTTAGGTTGTTAGTTCTATTGTAGGGCGGGGGTTAGGGTTTGGCAAGGGGTGGGGGCGGGTTCTAGGGGGGCGCTACGCGGACGGTTATTATGTCGGTGTCGTGGTATTGCTGGTGGCGGACGGATAGGGCGTAGCTGCGTAGTAGGCGGAGGGATATTTCGTTTTCTGTCGGGCCAGCGGTGTCGAATTGTTGGAGCTGGCGGAGGCGATCTTCCATATTTTGGTCGTTGCCGCCGCCGATGAATTCCAGGTCGGCTATTTGGCCCTCGCCGGAGGCCAGCAGTACTAGGCGGCGCTGGTTGCCGGTTTCGCCGTTGGCGGTTTCATCGCCGGTCGCCTCGAGGTCCAGAGGGGCGAGGGTTAGGAGGGTTTCCTCGGCTACGGCGGATAGGCGGTCTTTCATGGCGTCGCTCCAGCCGCGGCGGGCGGCGAATTTGGCGATGAATTCGTTGAGTTCGGGCAGGGCGTCGATGTGCAGCCGCGATTGGAAGCGCATAGGGCGCGGGTTGGTAAATTCGAGGTATAGGATCATGGCGACGGCGCTTAATCCGCCGGTGGTTATGCCGCTTTTTAGCAGCGATTCCCATACTTGGCCGATGCCGGTCAGGGTGAACAGGCCGAATTGGAACGCGGCGCCGATCCAGAAGCAGACGCCCGCCACCAGCACTTTTTGGCGGTTGGGTTCGCTTTGGATTACCGTCCGCGCTCCTTCGACGAACAGGCCGCCGGACAGCACGATGAGGTATCCGGCCATTGCCGGGCCGGGGATGGCGCTTAACAGGCCGGATAGCTTGGGCAGGAATGCGACGAGGATAAACAGTACGCCCATAAAGTAGCCGACGCGGCGGGAGGCGACGCCGGTGGTTTGGGTGTAGGAAACGGCGCCGGGGTTGATGATGTTGGGCACGGCGCCGGCGATACCGGCGAGGAGGTTGGTTACGCCGGCGCCGGCCAATGCGCCCTGCACCTGCCGGAAATCCACCGCCCGCTCCCGCCGCCACGCGACCCGCTGCTGGGTGATGGCCTCGCCGTTGGATTGAATGGATATGACTACCCCCAGAAACAGAAAGGCGGGAAGCAGCGTCCAGAACGGCAGGCCGAAGTCCACGCCCAGCCCCGGCCATTGGGCGGGAATGCCGATCCAGGGGGCGTCAAGGATCCGGGATGGGTCGTAGAATCCGAAGGCGGCCGCGGCGCCGCAGCCTACGGCCAAGCCGATTACCGGCCCCCATAGCCGCAAGACCGCGGAGCCGCGCAGGATCAGGGCGGCAATCACGGCCAGGGTAAGCAGCGCGGTCAGCGGGGCGCCTACCGGCTCGGTTTCCGATACATCGTTCAGCAGGCGCGGCACTACCGAGGCGAGGGTTATGGACAGGATCATCAGCACGGTGCCGCCTACGGTGGGCGTCACTATTTTGCGGAGGATGAATAGCCATTTGGATATGACCAGTTGGGCCAGCGCCGAAACGATGACCAGGGCGGTGAGGGTGGCGGGGCCGCCGTCGGCTACCGCGGAGATGCAGAAGGGGATGGAAAAGGCGGCGGTGAACATTGGCAGCACCGCGCCGGCGCCGGCCGGGCCGATGCGCCGGACTTGGAGCAGCGTGGCCGCGCCGCAGACTACCAGCGAGGCGAACACCATCCAGGTTAGGTAGGAATCGCCCATTCCCGAGGCGTTGGCGACTACCACCGGCGTAACCAGCAGGGTGGCGCCGGCGATTAGGTTGAACTGGGCGGCGTAACCCAGCGACGCCGGGAGGGACGGGTTCTCATGCGCCTCGTAGCGGGGCATAAGGGTGGGTGTTGACGCCAAGACGGTCTCCGGCACTCAATTTCCGCATCGGGATTTTCGGGATTATGCGGCAAATTCCGCGGCGAATCCGTCCGAAAATCTTGGTAGACAATACCATAAGCGGGGGCGGGTTTGCCGCCGGCGCCCATCGGGGGCGGGGCTAAGGGCGGGGGGGCAGCGTTACCCGGTAGAGGTCATAGGCGGCGCTGATGGGGCCGGGGTAATGGCGGGCGGCGTCATCGAGTAGGGGCGTCTGGTCTGCGTGAAAGGCGTTGTCCAGGTGGGTGAGGATCAGTTGCGCGGCGGAGGATCTGGACGCGGCGCGGGCGGCGTCGCCGGAGGTGGAGTGCAGGCGGCTTACGGCCAGATCGTGGGCGGCGTCGGTGTCCAGGGCTTCGTGGATCAGCAGATCGGCACCTTGGGCCGCGTCTACTAGGTTGGGGCTGTAGGTGGTGTCGCCGGAAAACACTAGCGCCGCGCCGCGGGATTCGATGCGCCATCCGACGGAGCCGGGGATGTGGTCGACGGCGAAAGACCAGGCTACGGTGTCGGGGCCCAGATGCAGCTTGCGGCTGGGCGGGATTTCCTGCCAGCGCAAGACTTCGCGTCCGTTGTGGTTGAACGCGCGGCCCTCGGTGGGCGATGACTCCCGGAGGTCGGGGATCCGCGCCGCGATCGCCGCCTTACGCAAGCCGGCCAGGGCCAGGGCGCTGCCGTAGACGGGCAGGGGCGTTTCCTCGGGGGTTTCGTGGGAGCGGCGGCCCTGGATGAACATCAACCCGGAAAGGTGATCCTGGTGGTCGTGGGATAGGAGCGCGTAGTCGTAGTCAAGGGCGCGGATGCCGGCGGTTTCCCCGTTGCGCAGCGCCGAATTGCCGGAACTGCCGTCCAGCAGGAGCGTAACGCCATCGGCGCAACGGACGGCGATGGCGGTGTGGGCGCGGGTGACCGACATTCCGGCGCCGGTGCCTAGAAAAATGATTTCCATTCACTTCATCTTTATGTAGGGGGGGTAAGGAATGGGGGTTTTACGGGAGCGGGCGAATTAGGGGGCGGGGGATTGTTCCTGCCAGGCGGCGAGGCGGGCTTCTAGGGCGCGTTGGCGGAGGGCGATGGTTAGGTCGCCGCGGGTGCGTTCTAGGACGGCTCGCATGGCGTCGGTGGTGTGGCGGAGGCCGCCGGTTACGGCTTCGGGGAAATCCACCGTTACCAGCACGCCGTAGATTTCATCCATGACTTCCATCAGTTCCTCGCAGCGTTCTACGGTGTCCTTGCGGAGGGCGTCTAGGATGTAGCGGCGCAGTTCGCCGATGACTTCGGCCATTCCGTTGAGATAGGCGGGCGGGTCCAGGTCCAGGGTTTCGGCGGCGGGGATGGGTTGGCCGGAGATTATGGCGAGGGTGATGTTGGCTTCGGCGAATTCCTTGCGGGCGTCGTTCATAAAGCCGGCGTTGTAGATCAGGGGGTTGTGGGCGCGGATGGGTTCGGCGGTTTGCAGGCGGGAACGGGCGGCGGCGATCAGGCGTTGCGCCTCGGCGAAATCGGAACGGTGGACGGCGCGGATGGCGTTGGCCGAGAGGCGGATAACCTCGCGGGAAACGGACAGGGCCGCCTCGCGGTCGCGGTTGCGGAGGGTGAGCTGTTCGATGGCGCGGTTGCCGATTTCGCTCAGGTCTGCGCTGTATCGGGAGGGCATTAGACCCGGCCTCCGGCGGCGGCGATGGCGGCGGTCATGGCGGCGGCGGCGGCTTCCGGCTCCGCGGCCAGCCCCACGGCGGCGGTGACGCAGATGGCGTCGGCTCCGGCCTCTACCACCGGGGCCACGTTGCTCAGGTTGATGCCGCCGATGGCGACCAGCGGGGCGGTTGCCAGTTCCCTGGCTTGGCGCAGCCGCTGCGGGCCTTGCGGGTGGCGGGCGACGCCCTTGCTGGTGGTGGCGTAGATGGCGCCGAAGGCTACGTGGTCGGCGCCCATTGCTTGGGATTCGACTAACTGCTCAAATTCCCGGTTGGAACGGCCTATGACTTGATCTGGTTGCAGGATCCGCCGCGCTTGGGCCACGGGCAAGTCGGTTTGCCCTACGTGCAGCCCGGCGGAGCCGACGGCCGCGGATACGTCGGCGTGGTCGTTGATGATGAGCATCGCGCCGTGGCGCTGGCATAGTTCCTGCAAGGCGATGGCTAGAGGCAGCGATTCGCCCTTGTCGCGCAGCTTGTCGCGCAGTTGCAGCATCCGCGCCCCGCCGTTGACCGCGGCTATGGCGATGTCCAGAGGCTCGCGCCCCCCGGTGACTTGGGGGTCGATGATGACGTAGAGGCCGCGCACTTGCGCCGCCCGTTCCTGCCGGATAGCCGCGCCCAATTGCGCCGATAGTTGCTCCAGGGCGCGGCGGATGCGGACGGCGGTTTCGCCGGGTATGGGGCTGGACGCCTCGCCGGATTCCAACGGCGGCAGCAACAGTTGCGCCGCGGCGGCCATATTCAGCGCTTGCCCGGCGGTCTGCGGGGGCGCATCGTCCGGGGCGTCGAGGGCCAGAGGCGAGGGCAACGACGGCAGCAGGGCGGCCAGTTCGCTGTGGGCCGGGGCGCGGGCCGACGGCGGCGCGGCGGCGATGGCGCTCAGGCATTGGTGGATCATTGAATAACGGCTGTGTCCGTTGTCGCTCACAGGTCAAGTCCTTTGGGGGTTTCCCCTTGCCGGGCGGCGTCGATGTTATCGCGCACCGATGGGGGCAGATCCATTCCGTATTTCTGGAAAGCGGCTTCTACGTTGCGGCCTATGTTGCGGGGATCCTGGTAATACTCCGGGGAACGATGCTCACTGCCGGGGGCGAATTGCTCATGCACCGATGCCGTAGTTTTGCCCATAGCGAAAGACGACATCCGCCGCGCCATGGCGCCGCTGCCGCAGTGGGCGCATAGGGCGGTGATTTCGCCGCCGATGGCGCGGACGAAAAAGGATGATACGCGCCCGCAATCTTGGCAGCGGTATTCGTATATGGGCATTGGAGTCTCCGGCGATTTAGGTTTATGGCTGAAGGCTGAAACGTTGCTTGGGAATGGTAAACCACCGGGTTATTCCCCGCTTTGGCCGCCGCCGATTTCCCGCCGCATCCGGTCGAAGTCCGGGGTGGTCTGGCCGCCCATTTCGCGTTTGATGCGGCCCATATATCGGTCGATGCTGGCGGGGCTGTTTTCGTCTACGTCGCCGGAGGTTTCGCCGCTGGGGGCCCAGTTCAGGCTTTCCCCCCATGCCTTGCCGATGGCGAACCCCGACACCAGCCGCGCCAGATCGCCGCCCCCGCACCGGCGGCATTGCATCGGGGCGGCGGGCGACCAGCTATAGACCAGCCGGGTAGTGACGGCGCGGCAGTCGCCGCAACGGTATTCGTATACGGGCATAGCCGGTATTTTAGCACGGCGGGCAACGGGGCGCAGGGGCGGGGATGGGGCTATTCGCCCCGCAGACGGCGGATTTCCTCGCGCAGCCGCTCCGCTTCGGCCAGCGCATCATCGCGCTCGGCGGCGGTCATTTGCCGGGCGGCGCGTTCCTCATCGCGCTCGGCGGCGGTCAGTTGCCGGGCGGCGCGTTCCTCATCGCGCTCGGCGGCGGTCAGTTGCCGGGCGGCGCGTTCCTCGTCGCGCTCCAGGGCGGTGAGCAGGCGGGCGGCGCGTTCTTGGTCTAGTTCGGCGGCGGTTTGGCGGTGGGCGGCTTTTTCCTCGGTGATGTTGTTGATGTAGGATCCTGTTTTGCGGTCGTAGTACATCAGGCGGCGGCCGCGGGCGCATAGGCACAAATCCAGCGTGGGGCTGTAGCCCCAGACCATGCCGTCCGGCTCGGTGGTTAGTTCGATGGGCTGATAGGCGTTGTCGAGCAGCGTATCGCCGGCCAGCGGGGCGCCGTAGAGCTGGCCGCCGGTGTGGTCGAAGCGCCAGTATTCGCTTACGCCGATGCGGGCGTAGAGGTCGCGTTTGGAGCCGGTATCGCGGCGGGGGGTGGTGCGCGATGCCACTTCCAGGGCGAAATCCGGCGGCTTGCCGGCCTCGGCGATGATGTATCCGTCGCGGGCGTAGATGGCATCGGTGTCCACGCCGAAAACGATGTAGACATCGGGGCGCACGCGGCGGCGGCGCATATCGTTGGGGTCGTAGAAAACGAAACCGCCGGTGTCGACCAGGGTGTAGGGCTGGGCGGCAAAGTGGTCGCGGAGCAGGTGCCCGGATTCGTTGACGGGTTCGGCTTGCAGCATATCATCGTGCCGGTATTGGGGGATGGGGCAAAGGTAGCCGTCGGGCAGGATTTTCCGGTAGGGCAGGAAGGGGGCGGCCGGCTTGGATGCTGGGGTAGTCATAACGGCCTCGCGCCACGCGGCGGGCAGTCGCCGCAGCGGTATTCGTATACGGGCATGGCCGGTATTTTAGCACGGCGGGCAACGGGGCGCAGGGGCGGGGCTGGGGCTATTCGCCCCGCAGACGGCGGATTTCCTGGCGCAGCCGCTCCGCTTCGGCCAGCGCATCATCGCGCTCGGCGGCGGTCAGTTGCCGGGCGGCGCGTTCCTCATCGCGCTCGGCGGCGGCATCATCGCGTTCCACGGCGGTGAGCAGGCGGGCGGCGCGTTCTTGGTCCAGTTCGGCGGCGGTTTGGCGGTGGGCGGCTTTTTCCTCGGTGATGTTGTTGATGTAGGCTCCCGTCTTGCGGTCGTAGTACATCAGGCGGCGGCCGCGGGCGCATAGGCATAAGTCCAGGGTCGGGCTGTAGCCCCAGACCATGCCGTCCGGCTCGGTGGTTAGTTCGATGGGCTGATAGGCGTTGTCGATCAGCGTATCGCCGGCCAGCGGGGCGCCGTAGAGCTGGCCGCCGGTGTGGTCGAAGCGCCAGTATTCGCTGACGCCGATGCGGGCGTAGAGGTCGCGCTTGGCGCCGGTATCGCGGCGGGGGGTGGTGCGCGATGCCACCTCCAGGGCGAAATCCGGCGGCTTGCCGGCCTCGGCGATGATGTATCCGTCGCGGGCGTAGATGGCATCGGTGTCCACGCCGAAAACGATGTAGACATCGGGGCGCACCCGGCGGCGGCGCATATCGCTGGGGTCGTAGAAAACGAAACCGCCGGTGTCGACCAGGGTATAGGGCTGGGCGGCAAAGTGGTCGCGGAGCAGGTGCCCGGATTCGTTGACGGGTTCGGCTTGCAGCATATCATCGTGCCGGTATTCGGGGATGGGACAAAGGTAGTCATCGGGCAGGATTTTCCGGTAGGGCAGGAACGGGGCGGCCGGCTTGGATGCGGGGGTAGTCATAACGGCCTCGCGCCTCGCGGCGGTTGGAGTTCGGGGAGGTATGCCGCTAATGATACCAAACCGGGCGGCGGGGGCGAAACTCCGCCTCGCGCCACGCGGCGGTTGGAGTTCGGGCAGGTATGCCGCCAATCATACCAAACCGGGCGGCGGGGGCGAAACTCCGCGCGTATCCAATTCCCGGTAGGTTAAGATCCGCTAAGATAGGCCGGCTGGAATGGGCCTATTTGTTCGTTCACGGAAATGATCCGAAAACCAATCTAGAAGCATTTGATGAATTGGAAAATACAAAAATGAACTTGCCGGCATCCGGCGCGGAATATCCCTTAATCGCCGCGCCGCGCCCATCCCCCCGCCCCGCGCCTGGTGTATAATGCGGCGGCGACAGCTACCTTATGCCGAGGTGCCGGAATGGCTATGTCTATGCCCTTGTTCGCCCCGGAGCGCCGCCCGCTGCTGATGATTATGGACGGCCATGCTATGGTGCATCGTTCTTTCCGGGCGATATCCACCCAGCGCAACCTTACCAGCAGCGTGGGGGAGGATACTACCGGCGTTTTCGGGTTCGCCAATGTGTTCCTGCGGGCTTTGCAGGAATGGAGCCCGGCCTATTGCGCCATTGCTTTCGACACTGCGGCGCCCACTTTCCGGCATCGGCAGTTCGCGGATTACAAGGCGCAGCGCCCCCCGTCGCCGCCGGAATTGCGCCCCCAGTTCGACCGGGTGAAACAGCTTATGACCGCTTTCGGCGTACCCGTCTTTGAGTTGGACGGGTGGGAAGCGGACGATGTTATCGGCTCCCTTACCCGCCAGGCCGAGGATGCGGGCATTGATGCGGTGATCCTCACCGGCGACCGCGACACTTTCCAACTGATTTCCCCCCGGGTGCGGGTGGACCTGGCGTCCAGCATCCAGGACCGGCGGGTGTATGACGAGTCGGAACTGGCACAACGCTACTCCGGTCTCGCCGCGGGGCAGCAGCCCGACTTCAAGGCGCTGGTGGGCGACCCCTCCGACAACATCCCCGGCGTCCCGCGGGTGGGCGAAAAACGCGCCGCCGCCCTGCTGGGGGAGTACGGCACGCTGGAGGGCATCTACGAACACTTGGACGCGGTAAAGCCGCCCAGCGTCAAGGCGGCGTTGGGCGAACACCGGCAGCGGGCATTCGACAACCGCGCCCTGATGACCATCGACCGCGCCGCGCCGGTGGCTTTGGAGCTGGAGCGATGCCGCTTTTGGCGCTATGACCGCCGCGAGGTGGTGAAACTGCTGACCGAGCTGGAGTTTTTCAGCGTAGTGTCGCGCGTTCCCGACCCGGACGCCCCCGGCGCGGACGCCGCCCCCAACGCGCCGGCGCCGGAAACCGACTACGCGGTAGTCCGCACCGGGGAGCAACTGGAGGCGATGATTGCCGCGCTGCGGGAAACGGGCTGCTTCGCCTTTGACAGCGAAACCACCTCCCTGGACGCGATGCGGGCGCAACTGGCCGGGCTGTCTTTCGCCGTGGCCCCCGGCCGGGCGTGGTACATCCCGGTGGGCCATCAAGAGGGGGAGCAGTTGCCGCTGGAGTCGGTTCTGGCCGCGCTGCGCCCGCTGTTCGAGTCGCAAGGCATCGCCAAATACGCCCATAACGCCAACTATGATATGACTGTGCTGGCGAACCACGGCGTCAAGTTCGCCAATGTGGATTTCGATACGATGATCGCCGCCCACCTGTTGGGCCGCAGTTATAATCAACTGGGATTGAAAGATTTGGCGCTGGATGTTCTGGGCGAGGAAATGACCCCCATCAGCGAACTAATCGGCAAAGGGCGCAAGCAGGTCACCATTGATCAGGTAGACATTGCCGCCGCCGCCAACTACGCTGCCGCTGATGCCGATATGACCTTGCGCCTGCGCCAAGCCTTTGAGCCGCAGTTGCAAAGCGATAATTTGCGCGGGCTGATGGATGAAACCGAATTGGCGTTGCTGCCGGTATTGGTGACTATGCAGCGTCACGGCATCAAAATGGACGCCGGAACGCTGCGGGAAATGTCCGATGATATGTACCGCCAGTTGTCGCGCATTGAAAGCGGGATATATGAATCCATCGGCCACGAAGTAAACTTGAATTCCACGCAACAGTTGAGCAATCTGTTGTTTCAAGAGTTGGGTTTGCCGCGGACCAAGCGCACCAAAAGCGGACACTATTCCACCGACGCCGCCGCATTGGAAAGTATGCGGGGAATGCACCCGGTGGTAGACGGAATTTTGGAATACCGGCAAGTAGCCAAGCTCAAGTCAACTTATGTAGATGCCCTGCCCGAAATGGTAAATCCGGCCACCGGGCGGGTGCATACCAGTTACAATCAGACCGGGTCGGCCACCGGGCGCATATCCAGCAGCGATCCCAATCTGCAAAACATACCCATCCGCACTGAGTTGGGCCGCCAAGTGCGCCGCGCCTTCGTGGCCGACGGCGCTCCGGACTGGCAGCTATTTTCCGCCGATTACTCCCAGATCGAGTTGCGGGTGCTGGCGCATCTATCCAGCGATCCCGGTCTGTTGGAAGCTTTTCGCCGCGGCGAGGACATTCACGCAGCCACGGCGTCGCTGATGTTTGAGGCGCCGCTGAACGAAGTTGATTCGGAAATGCGCCGCATCGCCAAAGTGCTGAACTTCGGCGTAATCTACGGCTTGTCGCCTCACGGCATAGCCCAGCAAACGGGCTTCAGCCGCGAGCAGGGCCGCGAATTTATAGATACTTATTTTGCCAAATATCCCGGCATAAACAACTACCTGGAGGAAGTCAAAGACCGCGCCCGCGCCGACAAATATGTAGAGACGCTGCTGGGCCGCCGCCGCTACCTGGCGGACATCAACAGCCCCAACTTCAACACCCGCGGCGGCGCCGAGCGCATGGCGATAAATATGCCGATCCAAGGCACCGCCGCCGACATAATGAAGCTGGCAATGGTGCGAGTCCAGCGCCGCCTGGACGCCGAAGCAATGCGAACCCGGATGTTGCTGCAAGTTCACGACGAGCTGGTGTTTGAGACCCCGCGGGAAGAGCTGGAGCGGCTACAATCGCTAGTGTTTGACGAAATGCCGGCGGCAATGGATTTGGCGGTAACGCTGAAAGTGGACGCCAAGTGGGGCGATAATTGGGGGGATATGGAGTAAGCGGGCGCAACACCACAAAATACAATACCGGAGCAAAGCAATGGGCGTAACCCAAGTGCAGGCAACGATTTTCGGAAACAACGACGCCAGGGAATATACGTTCATGGTTGACACGGGTTCAACCTACTTGGCCCTGCCTATGGAAGAAATAGAAGCCCTGGGTTTGGAAGGGGGGGAATGGGGAACGGTGACGCTGATGAGCGCCACCGGGCCGGTAGAAGTAGACACCTACTTTGCCAGAGGGGAGCTACAGGGCCAGCGATTCCGCGCAATCATGGTTCCGTCGGTATCCCCCTTGCTGGGCTACGAACTGTTGCAAAACCTGCGTTTCAAGGTGAACCCGGTCACGCACCAAATCGAAAAGGTGCCGGATGATGAGATACATCCGCCCTATCAGTTGTGAGGGCAACAAACGCTATAGGGGGATCCGCAAATCGTTTTTAGAGAGAAATATGATGGGAATAACCCAAGTGCAGGCCAGCGTATTCGGCGACCGGGAAACCCGCGAATACGAGTTTGTGGTAGATACCGGCTCCACTTACCTAGCCCTGCCGCCGGAAGAAATCGAGGCGCTGGGGCTTCGGCGAACTAATGGAACGGTCAGGTTGATGGGCGCCACCGGGATGGTGGACGTAGCAACATATTTCGCCTCCGGCGAACTGTTGAGCCACAGGTTCGGCGCCATCCTAGTGCCAGCTGCCACGCCGCTGCTGGGCTACGAACTATTGAAAAACCTGCGTTTCAAGGTGAACCCGGTTACGCACCAAATCGAAAAAGTGCCGGATGATGAGATACATCCGCCCTATCAGTTGTAAAATATGATCATGGCTAACAACACAATCTCAAATAAGGAGGTAAGTGAGTTTGGATTTCGTGGTGTTGAAAGAAACTCAGACCGAGCCATTCTACGAAACTGATGAAGGAGCGGCTTACTTGGAGGATTCTCTTTCCGGCATTAAGAAATTGCCGGAAGGCAGCATTGACTTAATTGTCACATCACCGCCCTTTGCGTTGCGCAAGAAAAAGGAATATGGCAATGTGGACGCCTCTCAATATGTTGAGTGGTTTAAGCAGTTTTCCCAACAGTTCCATCGTGTATTGAAAGTCACTGGCAGCTTGGTCATTCATATTGGGGGAAGCTGGAACAAAGGGCTTCCCACAAGGTCGCTGTATCACTACGAATTGCTGTTGGAGTTGTGCAAAGACTTTCACTTGGCTCATGAGTTCTTTTGGTTCAATCCAGCGAAATTACCTAGCCCGGCAGAATGGGTGACAGTCAGGCGAATTCGCGTTAAGGATGCTGTTGATTACATTTGGTGGCTGTCGAAATCACCTTATCCTAAAGCCGATAACCGGCGGATTCTCCAGCGGTACAGTGAATCAATGGAACATTTGTTGAAAAATGGCTACAAATCGAAGAAAAGGCCATCTGGTCACTCCATTTCCGAAAATTTCAGCAAAGCCAACAGTGGCGCCATTCCTCCTAACATTTTTACTGTGGCAAATACGGACTCCAATGGTTATTATTTGCGCTCTTGCCGCGAAGCCGGTATCAAGCCACACCCGGCGCGATACCCAACCGCAATCCCGGAATTTTTTATAAAATTCCTTACGGATGATGGAGACATAGTGCTGGAGCCATTTGCTGGCAGTAATACTACCGGCGAATGCGCCGAGCGACTAAGCCGTCACTGGTTGGCCTTTGAAATCAACGAAGAATATCTACAAGGATCCAAATTCAGATTCGAAAATCTACAGAAGCATCTGATTCGACAGGACAAGGCGGATTATGGCAAGACTTAGTAAACCACAACTACTCACGCGAATTCTGGATGCGGTGGCCCAATCGGGGGCCAATTCGTTTGTCCAAAAAGCCAGTCATCCTTTTCACATTTCCGTGTGGAACGAGTACCAAGCGAAAGTATTAAGGATATTCATTTGGAATATCACTCCCGGAGGCCCGCCAACGGTAAGGGCTGCGACTGAATACCGTATCCAAGTCACTGGCATTGGAAGAACTTTGGATCTATCAGAGGGTATGGATACCCTTTTGCTGGGATGGTCTGAGGAATACGGCGTATTTGTCGCTTATGAAGTACAGCGGCACTTGAGGTTTGGCGCATCGCCATCCATTCAGATTGACCAGAAATATCTGATTTCCGCCCAGCAATTAGGGATCAGTTTTGGTGTTAGAGGAAACCAGGAAACCGTAGTGTGCTTTGCACCGGATCAATTCCTGAATTACGCGCTCAATCTGCACAATTTGCATGGTATAGCGGAAGAACCTGAAGATGCGGAAATAGAAGACCGTTTGTCAGAACAGATGATACACGAACCATCGCTGGTGGAATGGAATTTGAATAATGTTGATGGGTTGCGTCGAGAAGTTATCGAAACTACTCGCCGGTGGGTCCGACAAAGGGATTTTCGTGGGCGAATTTTGTCTGCCTATCGTAATCAATGCGCTATATGTCGAATACAATTGAACTTGGTGGAAGCAGCCCATATAGTGCCGGTCAGTATCCGCGGAAGCAATGATCTTACGAACAACGGTATATGTCTTTGTGTATTGCATCACGCTGCCTATGATGGTGGTCTAGTAGGCATTGGGCCGGATTACCGCATTCTAGTGAATCAAGAAAAACTAGACGTCCTCCGTAACACTGGCCTGAATAGCGGAGAACAACTAATTCTTGAAAATGCAGGGAATACTATAAGAGTTCCAGATGCGACCATAGACCGCCCAACCGTAGATAACTTACGTCGAGGGTTGGCAGTTCGAGGATGGCCCAACACTGAATAACAAATAAATCTACCATTGGCAGTTAGATCGCACTGAAAAGGGAGTTATCTATGCAACCAATCCGCAGCGCCGTTTTTGTTCCTGGCAACCGGGCTAGTATGCTGGAGCGGGCGCGCTCTTTTGACGCTGATGTCATTATGGTTGACTTGGAGGATTCCGTTCCGCCGGGCGAAAAGGTTGTTGCCCGTGATCTGGCGCGGGAGTGGGTTCCCGCTTTGCGCGACGGCTCCGGGCGGCGCGTTATGGTGCGGCTTAATTCTTTGGACACTGGCCTTGTCCGCGGCGAACTGGAGGCGGTGGTTTCGCCGGCGCTTTATGGCGTCAGTATCGGCAAGGTGGAGTCGGCGCGGGATGTTCGCACTTTGGACGGTCTGCTGGCGGCTCTGGAGCCGGCCGCCGGAGTGGACGCCGGCTCCCTGCGTATCATCCCCTGGATTGAAACCGCCAGGGCCGTTTGGGATGCCCGCAGCATCGCTTTGGCGTCGCCGCGGGTGGCGGCGATCGCTTTCGGCGCCGAGGATTTCACCAACGATATGGGCATTGAACGCAGCGATTCCGGCGACGAGGTGGCGGTGCCGCGGGCGTGGGTGCCGGTGGCGGCCAGGGCGGCGCAGGTGGGCGCTTTGGATTCCCCTTTCGTCCGTTTCCGCGACCCCGACGCCCTGCGCGACGATGCCCGCGCGGCGCGGCGGATGGGCTATACCGGCAAGTTCGCCATTCATCCGGCGCAGTTGGCAATCATCAACGAAACTTTCAGCCCGTCGGCCGCGGAAATCGAATATGCCCGCCGCGTGGTCGAGGCGTGGGACGCCGCCGAGGCCGCCGGGCGCGGCTCCCTGGCCCTGGACGGGCGGATGGTGGATGTGCCGGTGGTCAAGCGGGCGCAAAACCTGCTGGCGCTGGCCGACGCCATCGTCCAATCCGGCGGCGGCCGCCCGGAGGCGCTATGACCGACCGGATTATGCTGGACGAAATGCGGTTCTACGGCTACCACGGCGTCAACCCCGAGGAGCGGACGCTGGGGCAGCCGTACATCGTTGACTTGACCGCCGAAATGGATTTGCGCCGCGCCGGGCGGTCGGACCGGCTGGAGGATACGGCCAGCTATTCGCAGATCTACCGCGCGGTGCGGGATATTGTGGAGGGGCAGCCGCACAATTTGCTGGAATCCATCGCGGAAGCGATCGCCGCCCGGGTGCTGGCCGATTTCCCGGTGGACGCCGTCACGGTGACGGTCAAGAAGCCCAGCCCGCCGGTGCGCGGCTCGTCCATCCGGCAGTCGGCGGTGCAAATCCGCCGCTCCCAGGATTCATAAACCGTCTCATTATATAAGGAAGGGCGAAGGCGATGAAAGTTCATGATTACCACGACGGCAACCGCCGGCTGCAAGACCGGTTCGACACCCGCCGCTTGGCGGATAGGCTCAAAGACCGGGTCACCGCCGCTATCGGGGATGAAGCCAGGGCGATTATTGAGGAAGCGCGGATGTTCTTTCTTGCCACCTGCGATGACCGCGGGCTGCCCACCTGTTCCTACAAGGGCGGCGCCCCCGGCTTTGTGCGGGTGGTGGACGATACCACGCTGGCTTTTCCCAACTATGATGGCAACGGCAAGTACCAGTCGATGGGCAACCTGTTGCGCAACCCCAATGTGGGGCTGCTGTTCATGGATTTCGAGGGCAGTCAGCGGCTGCGGATTCAAGGCGCGGCCCGGATTTCCGATGATGATCCGCTGCTGGCGGAATACCCCGAAGCCCAGTTCATCGTGCGGGTGGCGGTCGCCGAGGTCTACAAAAACTGCCCCCGGTACGTCCACAAATACCGCTTCGTAGAGACGTCGGAATACGTCCCCCAAGCCGGGCGGGAAACGCCGCAGCCGGCCTGGAAAAGCGGCCCGGAGCTTAAAGACGTTCTGCCGTCCCCGCGGCGCTGAAGGGCGCCCGCGCAAAGATGCGCCGCACCATCGGCGCAAAGAAATCCAGCGGCAGCGATGGGTAATCCGGGTCGAAAGACGGCTGATCCCAGCGGTGGCAGAAGTCCACGGCGTCTTGATACCACGGATGCTCCCGGTAGGCGTCGCGGGCGTGGCGGTCGCCGCCGGTGTGGTGGGCGTAGTAGTAGCTCTGAAACAATCCGTGGTGGCGCACAATCCAGTAAGCGCGTTCCGACACATAGGGGCGCAGCACCGCGGCGGCCAGTTCGCTGTGGTTGTGGGGCGATAGCAGGTCGCCCACATCGTGGAGCAGGGCGGCGACCACCATTTCCTCGTCGGCGCCGTCGCGGTAGGCGCGGGTGGCGCATTGCAGGGAATGCTCCAGCCGGTCAACGCGGTAGCCCGACAGCGAATCGGCCAGCCCGCGGAGTTGGGTCAGCACCCGGTCGGCGGCGCCGGCGGCGAACTTGGCCTCCAGCCGCTCCAGCAATTCATAATCCTCGCGGGTGCCCTCCGCCATGCTGGTGAAAGCCACCTTTGCGTCAAGATCCGTCATCATCCAACTCCGCGCCCCGCAACCGCGGCGCAATCTTGTAATCGCCTGCGTTGGTATGATACCCTAAAACTCCCGCGAGGGGAAATTTCAGCAGAGAGATGCCGATATGCGTTGCCAGCTATGCCTGAAGTCGGGGATGAGCGGCCACAACGTCAGCCACTCCAACCGGCACACCAAGACCCGGTTCAAGGCCAATGTCCACAAGCAGACCCTGGACCGCGGCGGCACCCCGGTCACGGTCAAGATTTGCAGCCGCTGCCTGCGCTCGCTACACAAGTCGCCCAAAGTACGCAAAGCCTTCGCCGCCCTCAAATAGCCCGGCTGCCCATCGGAAAGCCTGTACTGCCGGATATGGACGATTTCGCTTTGGCGTTAGGAGTTTCCCGATGCCCAACGAACCCCGGAAATTCGCGGTGATACTGGAGCTGGAGGAAAACGGGGGCTACTCGGTGCATTGTCCGGCATTGCCGGGATGCAGTAGTCAAGGCGAGGATCGCGAGGATGCTCTGGCGATGATTCGGGAAGCCATAGAACTCGTGCTTGAAGTGATTGAGGACAAGAAACGAGAAGGGGATCCTACTGCGGATGGACTCCCCTTGGCGGATACGCCGGAATTGCTGGCTCAGGAAGCGCGGGAAATTCTGGAGGACCGGGTGGAATACGGCCTCCCTTTGGCTATTGAATTTTCCCATGTCACCGTACCGGCTCCCGTAGCGGCATAACTCGATGCCTCCGGTGCCAATAGTATCGGGGCGTGAGGCTGTCCGCGCATTTGAGCGGGTCGGCTGGCGGTTCGTTAGACAGAAGGGAAGCCACATGGTTTTGGAAAAACCGGGAGTGCGTAACCGATTATCCATTCCCAACCATCGGGAAGTCAAAGTCGGCACCTTGTTAGGCGAAATCAGAAAAGCCGGACTTACCGTTGCCGAATTTATCGAATTGCTCAACTGAGGAGTATAAAGTGGGAGCAGACGCGCAAAAGTTCACCGTGATCTTGGAGCAGGATGACAGGGGGTTATATGCCGTGCATTGCCCCGCGGTTCAATGCTCCAGCCAGGGCCATGACCGGGCGGAGGCGTTGGCTAGGATAGCTGAACTCATCCAGATAATGCTCGACATTTATGCGGAGGATAAGGAAAGCAATCCGGCATTGATTCCTTTGCCAATGGCCGAAACCCCGGAATTGATTGCTGATGAGGTAAGGCAAATTTTGGATTTTCGCGCCGAGTACGAATTGCCGATGGATCTGGAGATCGTCCAAGTTGTCATACCGGCACCAGTGGCGGTATAAAGTGCCGTCATCTAAACCAGCCCCGCCAGACACCCCCGCATTCCCCGCATCGCCTCCGGCACCGTTTGGCGGTTATTAAAGATGGCGCTGCCTGCCACTAGGATGGTTGCGCCCGCTTTTACTGATTCTTGGGCCGTCCAATCCGCCTTGATACCGCCGTCCACTTCTACCCGAGCGGGCAGTGCCGCTTGATCTATAATGCCCCGCAGCCGGCGGATTTTGCCCACGCTTTCGGGGATGAACGACTGGCCGGCGAAACCGGGGTTGACCGACATTACCATCACAATATCCAGCATCGGCAACACTTCCTTCACCGCCGCTGGCGGCGTGCCGGGGTTAAGCGCCACCCCCGCCGGATTCCCTTGCTCGCGGATACGGGCGATAGTGCGATGCAGATGACGGCAGGCTTCGGCGTGAACCAGAATCTGGTCAGTGGGGGATTTCATAAAAGTAGGCAACAGATTATCCGGCTCTTGAACCATCAAATGTATATTCAAGGGCAAATGGGTAGCGGCGCGGATCGCATCTACCACCACCTCGCCGAAAGATATATTCGGCACAAACACGCCGTCCATAACATCCACATGAATCAAATCCGCCCCGGCTTCGGTAGCCGCCTGCACCTGCTCCGCCAACCGCCCGAAATCCGCCGAAAGCACCGACGGCGCAATCAGCGCCCCGGCCCCGGATGTAGTTTCACTTGCCATATCGAAATCTTTACTCCAATTGACAATGCTGCATTAGCAATTTGCCCCGGATTCCGATTCCGCCACCACCCGCTCCGCCTGCGCCAGCGCGTCGGCCACCCGCTGCGGGGCGGTGCCGCCGGGGACGTCGCGGGCCGCCGCCGATGCCGCCGCCGTGATGTGGTACACCTCGCGGTCGAAGTGGGGCGAAAAGCGGCGGTATTCCGCTATCGGCAGCTCCGGCAGTCCGATTCCCTGCGTGTCGCAGTGGCGGCATAGCGCCCGCATTATGCCGTGGGCCTCGCGGAACGGCACGCCCTTGCCCACCAGATAGTCGGCCAAATCCGTTGCCAGCATCCCGCTTTCGCCGGCCAGCGACTCCACCCGCCCGGCCTGCAATTCCACGCCGGGGAGCATGGCGGCGAACACCGCGATGGTGCTTTGTAGCGTGTCCACCGTGTCGAAAAAGCCCTCCTTATCCTCCTGCAAGTCGCGGTTATAGGTTAAGGGCAGCCCTTTCAGCGTGGTCAGCAGCCCCATCAGATCGCCGTAGACCCGGCCGGTTTTGCCCCGGGCCAGTTCGGCGAAATCGGGGTTGCGTTTCTGCGGCATTATGCTGCTGCCGGTAGTGAATTCGTCAGCCAAACGGATGAATCCGAACTCGCCGCTGGCCCACAAGATCAATTCCTCGGCCATTCGGGAAAAGTGCATCATACACAGCGCCGCCGCCGCCATAAACTCGGCCACAAAATCTCGGTCGGAAACGGCGTCCATACTGTTGGCGCTGATGGCGGCAAAGCCCAGTTCGCGGGCCAGAAACTCGCGGTCGGCGGGATAGGGAACGCCGGCCAGGGCGCCGCTGCCCAAAGGCAGCACATCGGCGCGGCGGCGGCAATCCCGCAACCGCCCAATATCCCGCTCAAACATCTCAAAGTAGGCCAGCAAATGATGGGCGAACAGCACCGGCTGCGCCCGTTGCAGGTGGGTGTACCCCGGCATCACCACCGGCTGATACCGCCGCGCCAAGCCCAGCAGCGCCCGCTGCGCCCCCCGCAATCCGGCCACGGATTCGTCAATGACTTCGCGGGCGTACAGCCGCAAATCCAGGGCGATTTGGTCGTTGCGCGAGCGCCCGGTATGCAGCCGCCCGGCCGCCGGCCCGATGAGCTGGCGCAGCCGGGCTTCGATGTTCATGTGCAGATCTTCCAGCGAGGCGTCCCACGGAAATTCGCCCGCCTCGATTTCCCGCCGGATGCGCCCCAGACCGTCCACGATAGCGTCGGCGTCATCGGCCCCGATAATCCCCTGCCGCGCCAGCATCCGCGCATGGGCCACCGACCCGGCAATATCCTGCCGGTACAGGCGGCGGTCGTAATGGATGGAGACGGTGTAGCTGGCGATGGCGTCGGCGTCGTTCATAGCCCGGTAAATATAGCGCAACAGGGGTTGGCGGGCAAGGGGCGGCGTGGTATGATTGAGGCGTCACAACCGTGCCCGGAGGGATTCCGGGTTAAACCGCAAATAATTGGCTCATCGGGATGTTCCATAGTTACGCAATCTCTGAATCAGGTAATAGAGGCAAACATTATGGTCACACAAAAGCCCAAACCCAAGCTCACCTACACCGATTACGCCAAGACACCGGAGGATGAGCGTTGGGAGTTGATTAGTGGAGAGTTGATTATGTCGCCATCCCCCAAAAGGGCGCACCAGCGAAATCAAATTAAGTTGGGATCACGAATGTCTTTTTTCGCCGAGGAAAAGGATCTGGGGGAAGTTTATTCCGATTTCGACGTAGTGCTGTCGGATACGGACACCGTGCGACCAGATCTGATCTTTATCGCCAAAGACCGGCTGCACATCGTCACCGAAGACAATGTTCAAGGGGCGCCCGACTTGGTGGTGGAAATCCGCTCGCCCTCCACGGCGCGGTATGATTGGACTACCAAGCGCGAACTGTACGCCCGCCACGGCGTCAAAGAATACTGGATTATTGACCCGGAGGCCGCCACCGTCGCCGTGCTGCTGCTGGACGACGGCGAGTTGAAAGTGGTCGGGGTTTATGGCGAAAAGGATACGCTGACCTCGGCGGTTATTAGCGGATTCAGCGTTGCGCTGGCCGATGTTTTCCGGGGGTAATTTTCAAGCTGCGGGAAGCCACAGTCACAAGGCCAGCGGCACGATGTTTGACGCCCGCAGAACGCGGTCGCGGGTTAGCAACGGTATGCCGTGAACTACGCTGGTGGCGGCGATAAGCTCATCGGCCGGGTCGCTGCGGAAATCAAGCCGGGCGGAGGCGCTGGCGATTTCCAAGTCTATCGGCCATACGTGTAGCCTGCTTAACACCCGGATGATCTCTGGAGAATCGAGTTCCAGACTAATCCGCCCCAATTGGGCCAGCTTGGCTAATTCCCAAAACACGATTGCTGATATAGACCAAGGTTCCCGCTCCAGCAATGCCCGCTCTCTGGTCCGAAGTTCGTCCGTAGCCGCGAAAACCACTATGTGGGTATCAAGATTCAGCATCCCATCGGATCCCGGTAGAAAAAATATCGCCGTGAATGATAACTTTGCCCCGCAAACTGCCTATCAGGTCGGCCGGTTTCCATTCGTCGTTCAGCGGCTGGCAGGGGGCTTCCTCGTGGGGGACGACTTTGGCGATGGGTTTTCCGTCCAGGGTTATGACTAAGCCTTGAGCGTCAAGCCGGGACAGCAACTCTAGGCAATGCTCCTGGAAATAGCCTGCGCCTACTGATTTCATAATGCCCTCCTTTGGATATGGATGGTATCATACGGCAAAGATGGGTTGAAACCCCGCCGGAGCCTATCGCGGAGCCTTTGATATGAAAGTCACCCACCGCCTGGCCGCGCCGTCGTTGGCCGCCATTCCGGCCGAGGCCGCTTGGGCCGAATCCGTCGGCTATGATGCGCTTTCCAAGAACGAAACCGCCCACGACTCCTTTCTGCCCTTGACTTTGGCCGCCACCTCTACCACCCGCGCCTTGTTGCAAACCAGCGTCGCCATCGCTTTTCCCCGCTCGCCGATGATTGTCGCCTACACCGCCCGCGACTTGCAGGATTTGTCGCGGGGGCGGTTCCGGCTGGGGTTGGGAACGCAGGTCAAGGGGCATATCGAGCGGCGCTTTTCCACCGCTTGGGCCGCGCCGGGGCCGCGCCTGCGGGAGTATGTGCAGGCCCTGCGCCGCATCTGGGCCGCTTGGGAAACGGGCGAGCCGCTCGACTTTCAAGGCCAGCATTACCAGTTTTCGCTGATGACGCCCTTTTTCAGCCCCGGCCCCGGCCAATATCCCCCGCCGCCGGTGTTCGCCGCCGCGGTCAACGCCTACAACTGCCAAGTGGCCGGCGAGGTGGCCGACGGGCTGATGCTGCATAGCTTGACCTCCCCCGAATACATCCGCGATGTGGTGCGCCCGGCCCTGGCCCGCGGGGCGCGGCGGGCCGGACGCGACGCCGGCGGCATTATCATCAGCGGCGGCGGCTTTCTCGTCACCGGCCCCAACCGGGCATCGCTGCGGGCGGCGCAGGCGGAAGTCCGCCGCCGCATCGCCTTTTACGCCTCCACCCGCACCTACCACTCGGTGCTGGCCGCCCACGGCTTCGAGGAAATCGGGCAGCGGCTGCACCAAATGTCCCGGCGCGGCCAGTGGGCCGAAATGGGCGAACTGATCCCCGACGAAATGCTACACGCCTTTGCGGTTTCCGGCGAATATGACGAAATCGCCGCCGAATTCGCCCGGCGCTACGGCGGACTGGTGGACGAAGCCGCCTTTACCCTGTACTCCGAAAAGCCGCTCAACGAACCGGAATTGCGGCGCATCGTGCGCGGATTCCGGGATTTGTAGCCGCCGGATTCCGCCCCGCCCCATCCTCCGGTAAAATGAATCGTAACCGGGAGGCAATCCTATGGACGCCAACGCCAGTTACGCCCACTTGGTCGGCTCGGTGCCGCTGGCCGACGCCGAAACGGTTTTCCGCACGGTCGGGGCGGCGCTGGGGCCGCACTTGCGCCGGATCCCCGACGGCGAAACCGGCGAGCGCATCCGCTGGATCTGGTTCCAGCGCGATATGCTCTGGAACCACCCGGATATGGAAGCGGATCCCGACGCCGGACTGTACGCCGTATATCAGTGGGACGGCAAGCTGCTGCGGGAGACGCCCTATGTCCGTTTCAAGCCGACGGCGGATCCCGGCGCCGTGCGTTTCCCCACGGGCTACGCCGAAGCCGCCCAAGCCTCTTATGCCGTCTACTCCCGCCTGCGGGAGGCCGGCGTCATCGCCCCCGGAACGCGGTTTCAAGTGTCGCTGCCCACGCCGATGGCTACCGCTTATATGTACGTCAGCCCCGCCGCCCGCGCCGCCTATCTGCCCGCCTACGAGCGTTCCCTGCTGGCAGCCCTGGACGGCATTCTGAACGCCATCCCCCACGACCGGTTGTCGATCCAATGGGATGTTTGCCAAGAAGTGCTGCTGTTTGAGGATTACTTTTCCCATCGTCCGGCGGATTACAAGGCGCAGGTTTTCGGCGAATTGGCGCGGCTGGGCGACCGGGTGCCCGCCGCGGTGGAGCTGGGCTATCATCTATGCTACGGCTCGCCCGCCGATGAGCATCTGGTAATGCCCAAGGATCTGGGCATTCTGGTGGAAATCGGCAACGGACTGGCCGCCGCCCTGCCCCGCCGCCTGGATTTCCTGCACCTGCCCGTCCCCAAAGACCGCGCCGACCGCGCCTATTTCCAACCGCTGCGGGAACTGGACTTGCCCGACAGCGCCGGGGTGATTATGGGGCTGATTCACTTTGACGACCCCGACGGCGACTTGGCGCGATGCGACGCCGCCCGCCAATTTCTGCCCACTTTCGCCGTAGCCAGCGAATGCGGCTGGGGCCGCACCGACCCGGCGCGGGTGTCTGGCCTGCTGGCAAGCCACCGCCGCGCCGTCGAATACCTGAACCGGGGCTAATGCCGCGCCGGTTGACTCAAGAATACAAAAGCTGCCACTCCAGACTGCCCAAGCCGAAGCGGATGCGGCGGAAGGCTTCGGTGTGGGCCAGCCCGGTCAATTCCCGGTAGCGGCCGGCGTTGTTGGCGATGCGGGAAAGCCGCTCCTCGGTAGTCGCCGGCGACATTTGGCTGGCGTGGGCCTCCAGCGACAGCGTTTTGGCCTCCAGATAGTCGCCGATTTCGATGAACACATCGGGCGCCTCGCTGCCCCACAGATACGCTTGTTCTACCCGGTGGGGCAGCAGCCCCTCATCGGAGATCTGCTCCGGGAAGTGCTGATAGCTCCAGGCGTAAGTAAAGGCCGCATCCAGGGCGACTTGCCCGCTCATCCGGTGGTCGCGGTGGGTATGGCTTACGCTGCGGTAGGGGTCGATGCACAGAATCAGGTCGGGGCGGTAGCGGCGGATCGCCCGCGTTACTTGGCGGCGAAACAGCATCGTATCCTCCAGCCCCCCGTCGGGGTGGCGCAGAAACACGATGTCTTTGGCGCCCACGATGTCCGACGCCGCCCGCTGCTCCACCTCGCGGGTGGCGGCCAAGCGTTCCGGGGTCATATCCCGCTCCGAGGTGCCTTTATTGCCGTTGGTGCACATCACCACCACCGCCGCGGCGCCCGATTCCTTGACCCACTTCGCCAGCGCGCCCCCGCAGCCGCCCTCGCAGTCATCGGGGTGCGGCGTAACCGCCAGCGCCACCCGCGGCGCGGCGGTGACAATCTCAAACTCCGCGCCGGGCGATTTCCCACTCGCCGCCGGGCCGGACATACCGAATTGCGTGTTTTGCAGCATTGCCCTTTTCCTTATTGAAACCGTTAATTTTGATGTTGAAGCCCGTTAATTTCGATTGCGCCGTCTGAACAGCCTTGCCGCCCATATTGACAGGATGACGGCGGAGAAAATTCCGATGAAAGGCTGCACCGCCCCAACCCACTTGGCCCATCCGGTTGGCTCCGGCACCCAGCTTCCATAGCCCAGCGCAGTAAAAGACACCAAACTATAATACAAGGCCGTTTCCAATTCCGTATGACAAGTTTGCAGATTTTCCTCATTGGATTCCGGCACGAAACAACCAAACTGCCAATACAATAACCAGGTAGCTACAAATACGGCGGCGATGATAATCAGAACCCGGCCCGGCACTTCGCCATAAGCCAATAACAACTTCCATGCAAACCAGAAAAAAGCTGATGCAGCCTTGCCGGCAATACGAAAAGGAACCACCAAAATCTTGAGGCATCGCGCCGGAAATGACCATAATTTTTGTAACCTATTCATGAGCATTCCATTGACGGGCCATTAACTCTTATTGCCATTTTTCCGCAGATTTTCCCAGATTTGTGTCAGAAAAACGCGCACCCCCGAAAACTCTCCGGTCAACGACTTCAGTTGCTCCTTGCGCCGGGCTTCCATTTCCCGATAGCGGAATTTGCTGGCGATGCTCAGAAATCCGGCCGTTTCGTGCCATTCTCCTAACAGGCGGTATAGAGCCGCCGCTTCCTGGTAATCGCCATTACGTTCTAGCGCGTTAATGTAATCCTTTCCCCAATTCGCCCCCTCAAGCCGGGTTCCGGGCGAAATGAAAGCGCCGATGAGATTAACATCCTGCAAATCGGCGCGGCTTAGATCGCAGTCCGTAATCCGGGCGGATTTCAGCGAGGCCCCCGTTAATGCCGCGCACTGCAACGTGGCATCATCCAACATAGCCCAATCTAGACGGGTTTCATTCAATTTGGCATAAGACAGGTTGGCGCCTTGAAGGTTGCTTCTGATCATACCTGCCTTGTTGAAACTGGCCCACCGGAAATCGGAATGCGACAGGTTTGCCAGATTCAAGATAGCTCCGTCAAGTTGTGTGGGTTGAACCGATTTCATTCCACCCGAAGTTTCGCCGGTGTTATGCCAATCGCTGAGTGCCTTTTCGTAGTACAAATCCCTAATAGGCAAGACTTTGCCGCTAATGGAAGTAACCAGCGGCATAGCTATCGCGCCCTCCAGATTGCAACCCCGGAGGATTGACTGGCGCAAGTCCATCCCCCGCAAGTCAATCCCGCGCAGATCCGCGCCGGATAAATTTACGCCCTTGCCGTGCGTTTCAAGCAGCCATTCCAACTCGCCCCGCACTAGAGGCCGCACCTGATTGCCGTCCTGGATTATTTGCCAGTCGCATAGTGTTTTACGCACGGGGTCCGTGACTTGGTTGGTTTGGTAATCAGTGGTCATCCTTGCCCTCCTACCCCCCCAACGTCACTTCGCGCCCCAAGTCGGTGGCGGCGTAGCGGCCGGAGCGGCCGGGGATGCGCTCCAGCCAGCCGAACTTGGAGCGGGCGGCGTTGCGCAGCGTTTGCGTGAAACTGTTGGCCCGGCGCCAGCCCGCCAAGTCGAACAACTCCCCCAATTCGTCGGCGTTCACCCCATCGGCGCGGAAAAAGCGGCCGGCGCCCTCCGCCGCCACCACCACCCGGCGCATATCCCCCATCGGGTTGACATTCTGGCAGAAAGATATGAAATCGTCCCGCGCCGCCGCCGGCTGGCTATCCAGAAACAGCCCGTCATCGGCGTCATCGTTGGCGGGAAGCAGCGGCTCGGTATACCCGACCGGGGCGGCTACCGGCGCAGCTACCGGCGCGAACCCCACGGACGCCGCTTGCGCCACCGGCGCCCGCGGCGGCTCTCCGATGGGCGGATAATCGGCGGCGGGCGGATAGGCGGCAACGACGTTGGCCGGCGCCGGGGCGGGCGCCGGATCCGGCGGCGGCGAATCCGGTATATCCGGCGTTACATCATTACCTTTTTCCGCAACCCCGTTGTGTCCCCCGCTATGCCCATTGGCGGCGGGCGCGGGCGCCGGTACACTCGGCGGCGGCGCGGGCGCGGGTACACCCGGCGGCGGCGCGGCCTCCGGCGGCGACATCCCCCGGCGTAGCACTATGCCCAGCACCTCATGGATCACCGCCGGATCCTCCGATTCCAGCGTGATTTGGGTGCTGTTAGGCAGCGATATGGACAATTTCAGCATTGCGCACCCGTCACGCGCGGCGAGTTTCCGGCAGTTCCCTATGGTTTCATAATACGCTTTAGCCGGGCGCAATGCCAAGCGTATGCGTTACCAATTTCCCCGCCGGGTATGCATTCCCCGCCGAGGGAAATTGCGAAAAAGGGAATACAACGCCCCTAACGCAGGCGCAAAGTGTAATTCCCCGGCGGCGGCCTAGACCGTATGCTTGACGCGGATGGCAAGCGACCGGGTCATCCCCGGCACCGCCGCGATTTCGTCCACCGCCGCCTCCTTGATCCCCTTCAGCGAACCGAAACGGCGCAGCAACATCCGCTTGCGCTTCGGCCCAATGCCGCTGACCGTGTCCAGCGGCGAGCCGAGACTGCCCTTGCTCCGCAGGTTGCGGTGGTAGGTGATGGCGAAACGGTGCGCCTCATCCCGTATCCGCTGCACCAGGTAAAGCGCTTGGGAATCTCGGGGCAGGATGATCGGCTCCGGGGTGTGCGGCACGAAAAGCCATTCGTTTTCTTTCGCCAGCGACGCCAAAGGAATATCCTCCAGCCCCAGCTCCAGCATCACTTCCAAAGCCGCCGATAGCTGGCCCTTGCCGCCGTCGATCAGCACCAGATCTGGCACCGCCGCCCACCCGTCCGCCCCCGGCGCATCCGGCGCCGCAACGTCTGTTTCGGCGGCGGACTGGCGGGCGGCGGCCAGCCGCTTGAAACGGCGGCGCAGCACCTCCCGCATACTGTCGAAATCGTCCACCCCCTCCACCGTCTTGATCTTGAAACGGCGGTATTGGGAACGCTTGGGCCGCCCCTCGTCAAACACCACCATACTCCCCACCGAGTTGCTGCCCTGGATGTGCGAAATGTCGTAACACTCCATCCGGCGCAACGGCAAGGGCAGGGAAAGCTCCTCCTCCAGCTCCGCCGTCGCCTCCTGGATAATGTCGTGGTTATCCAGCCACTTGATCCGATGCTGCGACAGCCCCTGCCGGGCGTTGTCGGCCACGGTTTCCACCAGTTGCCGCAGCACCCCGCGCTGCGGCCAGGCCAAACGCACCGCCCCGCCCCGCAACCCGCGCAGCCACTGCTCCACCAGTTCCCGATCCTCCAGCGGATGCTGCGTCACGATGCGCGGCGGGATGGTCAAGGCCGCCCCGTAAAACTGCTTGATGAACTGGCCGATGACCACGCCGGGGGCGTCATCCTGCGCCCCGTCCATAAAGAAATGCTCCCGCCCGATGAGCTTGCCCTTGCGGATGAAAAAGACCTCCACCCAAGCCTCCGCCGATCCTTGCGCCAGGGCGATGACGTCCATCCCCGCCTGCCACGCCTTGTTGCCCCCGTCCGACGGGTTGGAATCCACCTTGATCCGCCGCTCCTCGGCCACCCGCTCCACTGCCTTGATCCGGTCGCGCAACACCGCCGCCCGCTCGAACTCCAGCCGATCGGCGGCCAGCGTCATATTCGCCTCCAAATCGCGGGTAACGGCCTCGGTATCCCCCTCCATAAACATTATGACCTGTTCGATTACTTTGGCGTAATCCTCGCGGCTGGCGTACCCGGTGCAGGGCGCCACGCAACGGTTGATGTGATACTCCAGGCAAGGACGCGGGTCGGCCCCGGTGATGGTCTTGGTGCAGGAGCGGTAAGGAAACAGCCGTTTCACCAGATCCATCGACTTCCGCACCGTGTTGGCGGTGGCGAAAGGCCCGAAATACCGCGCCCCGTCTTTCGCCACCCGCCGGGTGATGTAGACCCGGGGAAAGGCTTCGTTCAGGTCTATTTTCAGGTAGGGATAGGTCTTGTCATCCTTGAGCCGGGCATTGTAGCGGGGCTTGTAGCGCTTGATCAGCGTGTTTTCCAGGATCAGCGCCTCGGCCTCGGAATCGGTGACGATGCACTCGAAATCGCGGACGTGGCCCATCAGCCGCCGCGTCTTGGGCGGCTGCGCCGACGGCGACCCGAAGTAGCTCCGCAGCCGGTTGCGTAGCACACTGGCTTTGCCGACATACAAAACCGTACCCCGCGCGTCTTTCATCAAGTAGACGCCCGGCCGTTCCGGGGCGGCCTGAAGCCGTTGTTCCGCCAAAGGAAGCGCCATGACCGCTCGACAAGGGAAAGGATGTTGTTGCCAGGCCGGGGGAAATTAAAAATTCCCCCATTTCCCGCCATTCCCCCCACTATCCGCCAAAACCGCCCCGCCGCGGCGGGATGCCCGACTGCTACAAAACGAAAGCCAATCCGATCAGGGCGCCCAAAGCCACGACCGACAGAATGCCGATCCGCCGCAGTTCCGCCCCCACATAGTTATACGCCGCCGGCCGCTCGCCCCGGGCGCGTACCGGCCCGCGCGACTGCTGCGCCGCCCCCGCCGTCGCCCCCGGACGCCCGGACGCCGCCGGGGCCGCGGGCGACGGAGCCGACTCCGGCGGCGCGGCGGTAGCCGAGGCCCCGGCCGCCGCGCCCACCGCCACCGCTTCCATCGCCGCCGTCGATCCGCCCGGCGCCCCCGGCGACCGGACCGCGGGAATCCCGCTGGGCCCCCGCTGAGTCCGCTTGCGCCGTCGGCTCAATTCACCTTGCCGGGACGCTACCCGGCGCGACTTGCCAGCCATAAAGCCACTCCTCTCCACGAGGGTACGGACGCCGGGCGCCCCCGCAAGCCGGGGCTGCTCCGGCGGTAATTTCAGAATCCAACCAAATCAATATACCAGCAATCCGCCCAAAAAGGCAGTCCAATCCCAACCAGTTATCGTCAACCCGCAACCCCAACCCCCGCCAATCCAACCCCCCGCACCGCCAGCAAAGGCCAAGCCCCCAACCCCCCGCATCATCGCCCATCGCCAACAAAGGCCAAGCCGTTCATCCTGAGCTTGTCGAAGGATGAACGGCTTGGCTTGGCCCCCGCTAACCCGGCGCAACGCCCCGCGGCCGCCGCTAGGCCCTGGGGTGGCTCTTTTCGTACTCCTCCCGCACATAGGGGCTGGTCAAGTGGGTGTACACCTGGGTGGTGGATATGCTGGAATGCCCCAACAGTTCCTGCACATGGCGCAACGACGCCCCGTTTTGCAACAAATGGGTGGCGAAACTGTGCCGCAAGGTGTGCGGCGTAATGCTGGACTTGATGCCCGCCGCCTGGGCGTAGTTCTTGAGGATCGACCAAATCCATTGCCGGGTAAGCCGCTCGCCCCGATGGTTGACGAACAGCGCCGGCTCCTGCTTGCGGCTGCCCAGCAGCCCCACCCGGGCGTGCCGCATATACTTCATCAGCTCTTGCAGCGCCTTGGGGTAAAGATGCACAATCCGCTCTTTCGACCCTTTGCCCAGACAGCGGATATACGACTCCTCGGTATTGACATCGCCCACATTCAGCGACACCAGTTCGCCGACCCGCAATCCGGTGGCGTACAGCAGCTCCATAATCACCGCGTCGCGGTGTCCCTCGTTAGTGCCGGGCTTGCCGCTGGCCTCCAGCAGCTTGGTGATTTCGTCCTCGGTCAGAAACTTGGGCAGCGCCCGCCCCACTTTGGGCGTCCCCAGCGACTCCGTAGGATCTTCGATGATGATCCCGTTTTCCGCCATAAACCCGAAAAACGACTTCACCGACGCCACCTTGCGGGCGGTGGTAGCGTTGCGGTATCCCTTGCGGTCCCGCAAATCGGCGATGTACTGGTTCAAGGTGTCGATATCCACCCGCGTCCAGTCATAAGCGCTTTTGCTGTCCGCCGGCCCAATGCCCTGCCGCCCCAAGAATTCCAGAAACTGGCTCAGATCGTTGCGGTAAGCGTCGCAAGTGTTCTGGGAAAACCCCTTTTCCACCAAAAGATGCTGGAGAAACGATGAAACAGTCCGCTCCATAAGCTCGTATCCTTTCGCCGCAGCGTAAAACAGATGAACAAGTCACCGCCGCCCGCCATGCCGCCGGGGAGTGCCTGTCCAGTACTTCGGGCGGATACTAGCATAGCCGGGCGCAACGGCAAGGATTGCGCCTCTTGCGGGATTTTAGGAATTTGCCCCCCAAAAAAGCCTCGCTCAGACGCTTGGGAAACATAAAGCGCCCCGGTAAAACCGGGGCGCTCGGCGGGGCGCGGAATGGGCCTTGCGGGGTTAGGCCGCCAAGTTACTCGTCAATGACGAGGAATTGTCCCATCATGCCAAGATCTTCATGGTCAAGAATATGGCAGTGGAACATATACGGAATGTCTTCCGTGGCATAAGTATCGAATCGGGCGGCGATAACGACCTCGCGTTGACCATTCACCAACACGGAGTCCTCCCAGCCTGATTCCTCCGGCGGCGGCGGTTCGCCATTGATCGCCAGTATCTGAAACTGAGTTTGGTGGGGGTGGAACACGTGCTGGCCGTCGCTGCTGGAGAGAGTCCAGCGCTCGGTATCGCCCAGTCGCACCCTTTCGTCGATCCGGTTCATATCGAACTGGTTGCCATTGATTCCCCAAGTGGCGCTGAATTCCCAGAAGTTGCGCAGATCCTCCATGCGAAAACTCCGGTCCACCGCGATTTCCGCCTCGGATATTCGCTCGATGACGGCGAGCTGGTCCGGAAGCATACCCGCGCCTATAGCTGATCCTTTCGGGCGGAGCTCCAGCACCCGGCCCAGGGCGTTGTCCACCAGAGCGGCGGATTCCGTCCCGACATTGACGATAACCTCGGCCCGGTCTCCGGGGGCCAGCACGAGCTGCTCGAGGGCGACCGGACCGGACAGATAGCCGCCATCGGAGGCGATTTTGATCATATCGGCCCCCTCGACGCTCAGTTCATAGATCCGGGCCTGGCTCCCGTTCAGCAGCCGGAGACGAACCAGCCCCATGGGGGTCTCGATATACGGGTTGATCGTGCCGTTTACGGTTAGAACGCCATAAAGTTTGCCATCCTCACCGTTGTCTATGGCGAAGTCGAGTTGGCCGTCGGCCGTGAAATCCCGATCCTGGATGATCACCGGAATGTCGTCAACGCCGTAGGTTGCCGGCAGCGTTGCGGCGGCCGGATTGTCGTCTTCGATGATGATCAAACCGGCCGCGCCGCGGTAGACCTGCTCGGCGGTGGACCCATGGGCATGGGGGTGATACCAAAGGGTGGCGGCCGGTTGGATCACATCGAAGTCTGCCACCCAGGTTGCCCCGGGCTCGATTAGACTGTGCGGGCCGCCGTCGTCCTCGGCCGGGAGGTCGGCGCCATGCCAGTGGGTAGTTGTGATCTGATCCAACTCGTTGGTGACGCTGATGACCACCGAGTCGCCGGTTCTGAGGCGAAGCGTGGGGCCCAGCACCGATAAATTGTTGTAGGAATAGGTGTCGGTCATGGCTGCCTGCCGGTAGTCGTGGCGTGATTGTCCGATTTTGAGGTCGTAGTGCGCCACGCCTTCCCCGTCAAACGTGGGCTCGAGCAAATCCGGGATCGACAGCGGCGCAACTGCCGGCGTATCCAACGCTATCTGCTCATCTGCGCCACAGCCGACCAGGAAGGCGGCTGACAGGACAAGCCAAAAAACGACGCTCGCTTTCGCCGGTAGACTACGCCGGATGCCGGTGAATGACCGGCAAGCCTCGCTCTGATGGCAGACTGCCCTGGCGCCGGGGACGAATCGCCGCGGCAATAGACCGTTGACGCCAAGCATTACCCTACCCCTGTCTGTAATTGAGCAAGCGTGATTGAGCAAGGCCATTGCCGCTACGCCGCCAGCAGCACCGTGCCGGTGGACGACAGCGACCCGCCGGTGCCGTTGACAATCGCCGTCCGCGCCGTCTGGCCGGGCGACGTCTTGCTCATCACCTGCCGCTCCCCGCATTCCCCCCGCAACTGCCGCACCGCCTCCACCAGCAGAAAGATGCCGTACATCCCCGGATGGGTGTACGACAACCCGCCGCCGCTGGTGTTCAACGGGAAATCGCCGCCCGGCGCCGTCCGCTGGTTCGCTACGAAATCCGCCGCCTCCCCCCGCCCGCAGAACCCCAGCGACTCCAGCGTCACCATCACCGTATAGGTAAAGGAATCGTAAATCATCGCCAAATCCAAATCGCCGTGCGACAACCCGGCCCGCGCCATCGCCCGCGGCCCCGACTCGCGGGCCGGGGTAACGGTGTAGGACGGCATCTGGCTGATGATGTTATGGTCGTGCGCCTCGCCGCCGCCCAGCACCCAGACCGGCTGCTTGCGGCAGGACGCCGCCCTTTCCGCCGTGGTAACGATTACCGCCGCCCCGCTGTCGGTCACCAAGCAGCAGTCCAGCAGATGAAACGGCCACGACACCCACCGCGAATTGTGGTAATCATCGAAACTCATCGGCGTGTCGTGCATCTGCGCCACCGGGTTCAGGTTGGCCCACTTGCGGGTAGCCACCGCGATTTCCGCCATCCCTTGCCGCGTGCGTTCCTCGCCGTATTCGTGCATATAGCGGGTGCAGGCCATCGAGTAGTTCACCGGGGCGCCGATAATCCCGTAAGGCGCCTCGTACTGCGCCGCCGGCAGGTTGCCGTCGGCCGGCACCCGCACCCGCGTCGACCGCCCCGCCTGCCCGTGGGTAATCAGCGCCGTCTCGCAGTACCCCGCCCGGATCGCCGCCACCGCATGGGCCACATGAATGACAAAGGATGAACCGCCGACATAAGTGCTGTCGGTGAACACGGGTTCGATGCCGAAATACTCCGCCGTCGCCAGCGTGGAAAACCCGGCGGTCAAGATGCCGTCCACCTCCCGCATCTTAAGCCCGGCGTCATCCAGAGCGTTATAGGCCGCCTCGGCGTGGTGCTGCAACGACGACTTGCCCGGCACATTGCCCATAACATCGGATTCGGCAACCCCCACGATGGCGATATCCCGCGGCCCAGAGCCTATAGCAGTCATTGCCTGCCCCCCAATCCCGCAAATTATGGGCGGATACTACAACACAACGCCCCCGGCGACAAGCGGGGCGCCCATCCCCCCCGAATTTCCCGCCGGAAATGCCGGCGCGTGCTAAAATAGCCCCCTACCCCCCAATCCCCACCGGCCAGAGGCGCTATGCCAAGCAACTTCTGGATGACCATCAACAACGAGCGCAATTTCAGGATTACCCAGCGAATGGGCTTCACCGTAATGGGCCTCAAAGCCCAGCACCGCCGCAAAATCCAGCGCGTGGCCGACGGCGACCGCATCTTGATGTACCTCAGCCACCGCCGCCGGTTCGTCGCCACCGCCACCGCCATATCCGACTACTTCGAGGCCGGCGACACCATCTGGGAAAAGGAGGGCAAAGCCGGCTTCCCCTACCGGGTCAATATCCGCCCCGAAATCGTGTTGCGCGACGACCAGTTTATGGACGCCAACCTAATCGCCCCCCGCCTGGAATACATCAAACGCTGGGCCCCCGAGGATTGGTATATGGCCTTTCAAGGCAACCTGCACCTGCTGCCCAAGAGCGACTTCCTGCTAATCGAGGAGGAAATGAAAAAGCTCCACTACGGCCCCGAATACGAACCCGCCCCCATAACCCCCACCCGCGCCCCCCGCCGCCGCCGCCCCGCCGCCCCCCGCAAACCCGCCCCCAACACCCCATAAACCCCCCATTACCCCAAGCCCCTAAATAACCCCCTAACCCATACCCCCGAAAACCCCATAAATCCCCTCCCCCTCCGGGGGAGGGCTAGGGTTGGGGCGCCCCCCCAAACACAAAGAAACATTCAACCAGACAATAAAGCCGCCGCAGGCAATCATCCCGAAAAGACGCCCCCACAGCACCAACGACCTTACAGATGCGTCTTGCCCGGCAGAGTAACGACCACAACATTCTCCCTCTCGGCCGCGGCAAAACAATCATCCTTAAAAAACGCCCCCACAACCGCGGCCTTAACTTCGGCATTAGCAACCTTAGCCAAAATATCGGCCAGACGGCGATCCCGCACAACATCATACTCGCTTACAATCACGGAAACCCCCACCAATGCATAAGCATTCACCGTATCATCGTAAATCACCATATCCGCCAAAGCCAAATCATCGCTTTCGTCAGATGTGATTCGCCCCTCCGTTTCCGCCAGGTCCGCCAGGTCATAGAGCTGATTGCTATCGGGCAGAGTGACAGCGTGAATCGGCTTGGCCTCCCAAGTCAAGCCCAAATTCCGGCGGGCAATGCGCCTGGCGGACCTGGCGACATGACGCTCGTAGTTAGCCCCGACAACCCCGTTCAGCAATCCGCCCATCTCCCGCTGCCAATCTCCAATCTCCCTAATACTACCCTCCATCCGATCCTGCCGCGCTTCCATCCGCGCGAACCCCGCCTTCACCCCGAAGCTCAGGATGCCGCTCCAAAGCCCCAAGAATATCCCGGAAAGTATCGATCCGCGGATCAACAGGCGTAGTCATTATCCCGATCCGTCACCCCCCGCAAAATAAACCGCAACCTTAAACGCAGGGAACGCAAGAACCCCCCGCGCCCCCCGCGTCCAACAGCAAGCCGCCCTAACCCAAATGCTTCCCAAAGAAACCCAGCACCTTCCGCCACCCGTCTACCGCCGCCTCCACCCGGTAACTCGGCCGATCCACCGCAAAAAACCCATGCCCCGCATCATCGTAACGGTGAAACTCGTAATCCTTCCCATGCGCCTTCAGCGCCGCCTCCGTCTCATCCACATCCGCCGGCGACGGCCGCGGATCATCATTCCCGAACAGCCCCAGCAGCGGACAACTCAGCCCCGCCGTAAAATTCACCGGCCACTCCGGCATCGCCGCCGACAGCTGATCCTTCCCCGGCGTAACCCCGCCCCCCCAGCAATCCACCGCCGCATCCACCCCCGACAGCGTGCAAGCCGCCAGATAAGTCTGCCGCCCCCCCGAGCAAAACCCGATCAGCCCCACCTTCCCGTTCACATACGGCAGCGTCCGCAAATACGCCATCGCCCCCGCCACATCCCCCATCGTCCGCACATCCGGCATACCCCCCTTCCCCCGGATGCTGTCGCTATTCTCCTGCGGCGTACCCTGCCCCTCCCGGAAATGCAAATTCGGCGAAATCGTCGCAAACCCGTGATACGCCAGCTTCCGCGCCATCTCCTTCGACGCCTCATCCCACCCTGGCATATGGTGGATCAGCACCACCCCCCCATACGGCCCCGCCCCCAGCGGACGCGCCAAATAAGCGTCAATCTGATCCCCCTCATGCCCCGCCAAATTCACCGTCTCCGCAATCATCCCCTCATAGCTCATCACAAAACCGCCTTTTCCCAAAATTCCCGCCCGCGCCGCCCAAACCCGCCCATCCGATATTACGGGGCGCCCCAACCTTACGTCAATCCTTAACTGTCACCCGCATCCCCATAATTATCCTGAGCTTGTCGCATAATCATCCTGAGCTTGTCACATAATCATCCTGAGCTTGTCGCATAATCATCCTGAGCTTGTCGAAGGACATCCCGCCCCGCCCGTTATGGTAAACTGATAACGCAGACCGGCAAACCGGCATCCCCCGCCCCAAAGGAGCCCCCCAATGCGCATCGGACTATTCGTAGGCGCCCTCGAGCTAATGCGCGACATCCAAGAACGCCTCTACCGCATTTCCGCCGCCGAACAAGACGGCTTCGACAGCTACTGGCTCCCCCAGCACTTCGGCGCCGATATGCTGACCGTAATCGCCATGGCCGGAATGCAAACCAGCCGCATCGAAATCGGCACCGCCGTAGTCCCCACCTACCCCCGCCACCCCGTAGCCCTCGCCCAGCAAGCCCTCACCGCCCAAGTCGCCGTCAACGGACGCCTCACCCTCGGCATCGGCGTATCCCACCGCTCCACCGTCGAGGACTGGCTCGGCCTGACCTACGCCAGCCCCCTGCAACACATCGAGGAATACCTCGCCGTCCTACGCCCCCTCCTCCACGAAAGCGGCGTAGACTACCACGGCCAACAATACCGGGTAGCCGGCGAACTCCAAATCCCCGACGCCGACATGGTTTCCTGCCCCATACTATTAGCCGCCCTCGGCCCCAAAATGCTCGAAATCGCCGGCCGCCTGACCGAAGGCACCATCACCTGGATGACCGGCCCCCAAACCCTGCAAAACCACATCATCCCCCGCATCCGCCAGTCCGCCCAAGCCGCCGGGCAACCCGCCCCCCGCATCTGCGTCGGCCTCCCCATCGCCGTAACCGACCACCCCCAAGCCGCCCGCGACCGCGCCGCCCGCCTGTTCCAGCACTACGCCGCCCTGCCCAGCTACCGCGAAATGCTCCGGCGCGAAGGCGTCCCAGACCCCGGCCAAATCGCCATCGTAGGCAACGAAACCGCCGTAACAACCCAACTCCAACACCTAGCCCAAATCGGCGCCACCGACCTACTAGCCACCATATTCCCCGTAGACGACCCCCAAACCTCCACCCAACGCACCCGAACCCTACTAAAAACCCTAATCGGCCAAATCTAACCCCCAACCCAAAATACGCGGAAAATAACCCCCCGGCATTCATCCTGAGCTTATCGAAGGACGAATGCCAATCGCCCCCCACCCCCCCCCACTCCCCCCAACAACCAACAAAATCCCCATCCCCCAACAACCTACAAAATCCCCATCCCCCAACAACCTACAAAATCCCCATCCCCCAACAACCTACAAATCCCCATCCCCCCAACAACCTACAAATCCCCTCCCCATAAACCCAAAATCCCCTCCCCCTTAGGGGGAGGGTTAGGGTGGGGGTGAGAACTCTCAAACCAACGACACCCCCCCTTGCCAAACCCCAGCCCCCACCGCTACAATAGAACCAATAACCTAACCCCAAGCAAGGAGCCGAAAATGTCCATCCAACAACTCCGCGCCCGCCTAGACGCCCTAAAACGCCGATACGCCCTACCCCTACTAATCCTCCGCCTACGCCGCCGCGCCGAAAACCTCTGTCAACTCTGGGACACCGCCGACATCGCCGAACGCCTCCACAACCAGCCCTTCCCCGACGTCGTCTTGATGGTCCCCGACTTCGCCCGAGACGGCCCCCTGCTCCCCCCTTTCCTGAACTCTATGCGCCTCATCCGCTACCTCCAAAGAAACCGCAGCATCAAAATCCACCCCACCCCCTACGGCATCGTCCAAGCCCTACTCCCCTACAGAATCCACAAAACCGGCCGCCTCACCCTCCTAATGAAACTCTACCTCCCCGACCGCTAACCCGACGCCGCCCCTTAACAACCCAATACGGCCCAACCCCCCCCCCATCCCCCCCCAACAAAAACCCCCAAACCCGCCCAAAACGGCGCCAAACGGGGGGAAAAATGGACGGAAATGGCGGAAAACCCTACCATTTCAACCCCCATCCCCAAAGCTGAACCCCAACCAAATGGTAGGAAATGGCGGGAAATGGTAGGTTATAAAAAAAATTCCCCCACTTTTCACCCCGAAAATGCACCCATCCAACCCGCCCCCGCCCCCAACCCGCCCCCGCCGGCCCGCCCCGAATCGCAATTTTGTGATTGTTTGCACATTGTTGACCGCCCCGCCGCCCGATGCCTAAAATACAGACAGCGCCCCGGAACCCGGCAACCCGCGCTCGCCGGAGTTCCCCCGCCAAACCACACCGCTTGGGGGTATCTCGATGTACCAGAACGTGCTTGTCCCGCTGGACCGTTCCGTAGAATCCGAAGGAGTCCTCGACGTCGTCCCCGGCCTCGTCAACTCCGGCGGACACGCCACCCTGCTAACCGTAATCCCCCCCGGCCGCACCCGCTCCCTCGGCGAGCTGGTAGTCCTCGGCACCCAGCAGGAAGAAGAAGACCGCGCCCGCGCCCTCGCCTACCTCAACCGCATCGCCAACCGCCTCCGCGAATCCTCCATCCAGGCCAACACCGCCGTCGTCGTCAACGACTCCGTCGCCTCCGCCATCGTATCCTTCGCCAACCGCAACTCCATCGACCTCATTTCAATGTTCACCCACGACCGCCGCGGCCTCGCCCGACTGGTAAAAGGCAGCGTCGCCCGCGAAGTGGAACGCCGCGCCGTAATCCCCGTCCGTGTTTTCCGCCCCGGCGACCTCGCCGACGAACACGCCCCCGAAACCCCCGCCGAGGATTTCGACTACACCAACGTCGATATGTTCGCCCGCCTCTCCCGCGACCAAATCGCCGTCGTCGTCGCCCTCGGCAACAACATCGCCGTATCCGAAGGCGAAACCCTCGGCGCCGGCGGCGAAGCCGGCCAAAACCTCTACATCATCCAATCCGGCGAAGCCCAACTCACCGCCCAATCCGAAATCGGCCAAATCGCCGTCCGCCTCGCCGGCCCCGGCGAATCCTTCCCCCAAGCCGTCCTCCTCGGCGAAGGCACCCTCATCACCGCCGGCTCCGCCCTAAGCGATATGCGCCTCCTCCAAATCCCCCGCGCCCGCCTCCTCCAACTCTGCACCGACGACGCCAACATCGGACGCGCCATCTACGCCGCCACCGCCCAGCTATTCGCCAACCGCTACAGCCGCACCCTAACCCAGCTAGGCATGAGCGCCACCCGCGAAATGCAACGCGAAACCCCAGACCAATAACCCCAACAACAACCACCGGCCCGGCAACCCGGATCATTCATCCTGAGCTTGTCGGCCCGATTATTCATCCTGAGCTTGTCGAAGGATACCCGGCCATCACACCATCACCCCCGCAAAACCGGCCGCCCAAAACCCCCGTCGCCGGATCATCCATCCCGCGCCGGCAGCCCCGATGATTCATCCCGCGCCGGCAGCCCCGATTATTCATCCTGAGCTTGTCGAAGGATACCCGGCAAAAATCGGAGGTGTGTAATGGTCACAATACTGAACCCCCCGCAAACCATCCCAACCCAACCCGCGGAAACCCCCGAAACGCCGCCGGCCGCCCTGATACCCCAACCGCCGGTATGGGGCTACACCATCCCCTGCCCCGGTGTCCGCTACTACACCGCCCGGCCGGCCGCCAAAACCCCAACCCCCGCATTCCTGACCGTAAAGCTCCTGGACGAAAAAGTACTCCCCCTATAGCCCCCAACCCGCAGTCCAACCCACCGGCGAACCCCGAAAAAAGGCGGTAGAAATGTACGTACAAATGGCATGGGGACGGGCCCGCCCCGGCGCATGGGACGACCTCCGAAAATTCTACATCGAAAAAGTCATCCCCTTCACCATGGGAATGCCCGGCCTCAAAGAACGCCAGCTATGGCGCGGCGCCGCCGACCCCGACGAAATGGCCTTCTGGAGCGTCTGGGAATCCCTGCGCGAACTCCGCGGCTACGAAACCAGCCAAACCCGCCGCGAACTCGCCGCCGACGCCGAACAATACTTCCACCCCATGGCCTACCCCATGGGCGAAACCTGGATCAAACACTTCGAAATCGTAGCCTCCACCGGCGGCGGCGGCGCCCCCCCGCCCCCGCCGGCCGAACAATCCCAAGTAATGATGGCCTGGGGCAAACTCCGCTTAGGCGCCTGGGATCAATACGAACAATTCTACCGCACCAGCGCCCTACAAAACGGCGCCGACATCCCCGGCCTAACCGCCCGCCTATTACTACGCAGCACCGAAGATCCCGACGAAGGCATCAGCCTAAGCCACTGGCAAACCGAGGAAGCCCTACTAAACTACGAGCGCAGCCCCCTACGCCGCGACCTGGCCCAAGAAATCGAAAACCTATACCGCGGCCAATTCTGGGTAAAACACTTCCAAGTAACGGACAGCAACACCTAACCCAAACAAAAAGGCGGGGAAAACCATCCCCGCCAACCCGCACCTTAAAAACCCCTCAAATAAGCCCCAACCGCCGCGCATCCCCCTCCGTCCAACCGGCCGCCTGCACCATTTGGCTCAAAGTCCCGGGCGTAAACCGGTCACTATGCCTATGATAATGAACCACCACCCTTCGCCTATCCGCGTGCCGGTAAACTCTCCCCGAACCCCTGCTTTTCCGATACGAAAACCCATCCCGCCCCAAAGCCCCAACCAACTCTCTGGCCGATATATTGCGGAGCAGGTGAACCAATTGGTTTGATGCAGTCATACCGTAACGGCATTCACAGTGAAAGTCACAGTCGCCCCATCGCAATCAACGATTTCCTCAACCGGAACTTCCTCGCCGCACTCAAGCATATCTTCAACATACAAAGCCACCCCATCCTCCAACGCTGCCAACGCCTCCTCCCGGCTATACCCCCAAACGGCGCAACCCGGCAAAACCTCAACCCAGGCGCTCCACCGCCCATCCTCCTCCTCCAGCAACTCCGCCCTGAACACATAAGTCGCCATAACCCGCCCCCTTATACATTCAGATCAGCCCCAACCGCCGGGCATCTTCGACTGCCCACCGGGTTCTGTGCAGAATGTCCGCCAATGTTCCCCGAGGCAAAGTATCATTGTGCCGATGATAATGGACAAGCACCTGCCTGCCATCCCTATGTCTGTATACCCTGCTTGACCCTCTGGTTTTCCGGTATAAGAAAAACCCGTCACGCTCCAGAGCCGTGACCAATTCCCTGACGGTAATGTTTCGCAGAAAGTGAACCAGATTGGACGGAGTAGTCATACCGCAACCGTCTCAACAATAACCGTCACCGTAGGCCCATCAGAGCTTTCCCAATCCCCTACAGGAATCGAATCGCCATGATCCAGCATACACTCAACAAAAATTTCCGTCCCATCCTGCAACGCCTGCAACGCCTCATCCCTGGTATACCCCCAAGCCGCGCAACCCGGCAAAACATCAATCCACGAACTCCACCGCCCATCTTCTTCCTCTTCCAACTCCGCCTTAAACACGTAAGTAGCCATAACCCACCCCATCATTAAGCATTCTTGAAACCCCATCCCAACACCGATTGGAACGGCAAGGGGCGGGCATAAGCAACCCGCCCCGTTGCCAGTGTTACCGCCGCACCGGAAACGCTACGACTGCCGCGCCCCATAGATCGCATCGGGCAGCCAGAGCGCAATGTCGGGAACCAGTATCACCAGCGCGGTAGTGATCGCCATACAGCCCATAAAGGGCAACACCCCGATCCACACATCCGCGATAGTGCTTTGTTGCAGCACCTCGTTAGCGGCTTCGGCCTGCTCCCGGTCCACATCCAGCCGCACCCCATGCAGCACATAGAGATTGATCCCCTCCGGCGGACTGATCAGCGCCGCTTCCACCAGCAGCACCATAATCACGCCGAACCACACCAGGTCAATGCCGGCGTTTTCAAGGGTAGGCAGCAAAATCGGCACCGTGGTCACCATCATGGCGAAACTTTCCATAAAAGTCCCCAAGATGATGTAGAACACCACCAGCACCAGCACCAACTGCCAGTCGACCAACCCCAGCCCGTTAATCGCCTCCGCAATATCCTGCGATATGCCCAGCCGCGCGAAAGCGAAAGACAGCGTGAACGCCGCCAGCACTATCAGGAAGATCATCCCGGTAGTGCGCACCGTCGAAACGAAAGCATCCTGCACAATGTTGAAGTTGCGCCGGATCAACTGCCGCTGCACCTCCGTGCCGGGGAAACGCGCATTACGGAGTTCATCCTGCGTCGAGCCAACGATGAAAGGCGTCCACCCGGTCCACGGCACCAGCACCACCTCGACCAGGAATATGTTTTCGCCGACAATCGCCCCCAAGAAAATGGTGGGGTCATTCAAGTCGGCCCCCGTGAGCGCCAGGGCTATCTGTAACACCAAATGGGCCAGCATAAGGCCCACCAGCAAGCCCAGCGTCCACTTGACCAGCGTTGAAACATTGATCAGCCCCAGACTCCGCATCACGCCGCCGAACATCGGGAGCAGCAGTTCTTCCATATTGAGAATCAGCGCCAGCACAAAGGCCCCGTAGACCCCGAATGCCGCCGCCTCCGAGGGCGTGGCGATGCCCCCGTAAATCGAACCGATAACCACGATAACCAGAGCGACTATCGGCACCAGCGCAATGGAACCCATCAGCCGGTTCGCCCAACCCCGGATCGTAAAGAAGCTGTCGCCATGCTCCCGCGGCGCCAGCCCCCGCCAAATCAGGGCCAGGAGCAGAATCATCACGATGAACGACAGGGTCAGCACCATCCCCGGCACGAACCCGGCCATATACAGCCGCCCGATGGATTCCTCCACCAGCACCCCGTAAATAATCAGGCTGATGCTGGGCGGAATCAGAATGCCCAGCGTCCCGCCCGCGGCCAGGGAGCCGATCACCATCCGCTCCGAATACCCGCGCTGCCGGAAGCTGGGCAGCGACACCCGGCTGATGGTGGCGGAAGTCGCCACGCTGGAGCCGGAGCAGGCGGCGAAGATCGCGCACGACACGATGTTGGTATGAATCAGCCCGCCCGGCAGCCACCAGATCCAACGCGTGATGCCCGCGTACATCCGCTCGCCCATCCCGCTGCGGTTCATCAGCTCGCCCATCAGGATAAACAGCGGAACGGCCACCAGAATAAAGCTGGTGTTGCCCTCCCAAGACTTGTTCGCCATGATGTTCCACAGGGGAGCATCGGAAAAGAAAAGCATGATGATGAGGGACAGAGAGCCCAACGCGGCGGCCACATACATCCCCGCCAGGAAAAAGGCTCCCATCAGTCCGAATGCTACGCCGATAGCCATGCCTTAACCTCTCAAGCCGGTATAGGCTGCCCCCGCCCTGAACCTCCCCATCGCAGGGGGGCCGGGCGGGGGATGGGGCGCCCTAGTCCGCGACGCCGGCGGCCTCGCCCGCGGCGATTTCCACCGTCTCGATTTCCTCGCCGCCTCGCTGCCGGTTCCAATATGCCAGCAACCCCTCCGCCACCATCGAATACATCATCTGCAAGGCGGTCAGGCACAGTAGCGTGAACCCCAGCGACACCACGATCTTCGGAATGAACAGCGGCGTCAGCGGGTAGTCGTTGGTCACCACGCCGCGCTCGTAGTTGTTAATCACGTTCTCCCACATCTTCCACATCGTCACCCACCCCAAGAACAGCACCGCCGCCATCGCCAGCCAGTCGGCCACCGCCCGCGTCCGCCGCCCCATATAAGGCAGCAACACGTCAATGCGGACGTGCGCTCCCGAGCGCAGGGAATAGGAAAAGGCCCAAGTCGCCGCCATCGCCAGCACATAGCCGCTCATCACGTCAGTGCCGGGCGCCTGCACCCAATCCAGCTTGCGGGCCACCACCTGATAGGTGATAAAGAACCCCAGCAGCAGCAGCTCCACCCCGCAGACATACCCCAGAAAGAAGTACATCTTGTCCAGCTTTTCGGTTATCATCCGGGTGGAAAGCAACGCGTTCCGCGGCCCCAAAGCGGCCCCTGAAAGCACCAGGATAACCCCGAGTACCACGATAGTCACCAGCATCCAGATAATTTCGGTAGGCATTATCTTACCGCCAACCCATCGGATTTCGGGCAATCGCCCGGTTCAGCCATCCAGCAGGCTAAAGCGCGACTTTGCCTGCTTACGATTGGCAATGATACACGATTTTTCGATTAGCGCAATCCCTTACGCCCCGAATTACGGATTTTGTTCCCTCCGAAGCCGATCCTCCAGCCGCCGGATGCGTTCCTGCGCCGCATCCCGCTCCGCTTCCGCCGCCAACCGCGCCCGCCTTTCGCTTTCACTCTGAGTTTCCGCCGCCAGCCGCGCCTGCCTTTCGTTTTCGCGCCGGACTTCTGCCGCGGCGCGGGCGGCGCTTTCGCTCTCCCGCTCCGCTTCCGCCGCCAACCGCGCCTGCCTTTCGCTTTCACTCTGAGTTTCCGCCGCCAGCCGCGCTTGCCGCTCTAGATCCCGCTCCGCCTCCGTAGCCGCCAACGCCGCCTCAGATTCGGCCAGCGCTGCCTCCGACTCCGGCAGATTCCGCAGCCACTCCCCCTTTACCGGATCGTACAGCCGCAGCCGGCCCTCCCCCGCCGGCGCATATATGTCCAGCCCCAGCAGCGGGCTATGCCCCCACACCGTCCCATCTGCATCCAGACTCAGCTCCACCGCCCGGTACTCCCCATCCTCCAGCACATCGCACTCCAGCGGCGCATCCAGCGCCTCCCCCGTCGGATCAAACCGCCAGTACTCCCTAACCTCCATCGCCGCATACCGGTCCCGCTTGTCCCCCAAATCGTGGTTCACGGTGGACTCCGACGCGATCTCCAGCACAAAATCCGGCGCCTTGCCCTCCCGCCAGACAAAGTACGACCGCCGCGGATGATCCGGCACCCCGAACACCACGAACACATCCGGCGCCAGCCGCGCCGCCACGTCATTCATCCGGTAATACACCAGCATATTCCCCGCCACATACACATCCGGCCGATTCGCCAAATGCTGCCGCAGCGCCCGCACCGTATCAGTCAACGGATAAAACTGGTAATCGCTCTCGGCCACAGGCTCACCATCGGAATCAGGATAGTAAATCGACGGATCTTCCACTTCCGCGGGCGCAACCCCAATCCCGCCCCCGGCATACTGATCCAGCATATCCCCTTGCCCCCTAAAACCGTGAATTACGAATCTTGCTGCCGCCGAAGCTGCTCCTCCAGCCGCCGGATGCGCTCCTGCGCCGCATCCCGCTCCGCTTCCGCCGCCAACCGCGCCTGCCTTTCGCTTTCGCGCCGGGCTTCCGCCGCCAGCCGCGCCTGCCGCTCTAGATCCCGCTCCACCTCTGTAGCCGCCAACGCCGCCTCCGACTCCGCCAGCGCCGCCTCCGACTCCGGCAGATTCCGCAGCCACTCCCCCTTTACCGGATCGTACAGCCGCAGCCGGCCCTCCCCCGCCGGCGCATATATGTCCAGCCCCAGCAGCGGACTATGCCCCCACACCGTCCCATCATCATCCCGCGCCAGCTCCACCGCCCGGTACTCCCCATCCTCCAGCACATCGCATTCCAGCGGCGCATCCAAAGCCTCCCTCGTCGGATCAAACCGCCAGTATTCCCGAACCCCCATCACCGCGTACCGATCCCGCTTGTCCCCCAAATCGTGGTTCACCGTGGACGCCGACGCGATCTCCAGCACAAAGTCCGGCGCCTTGCCCTCCCGCCAGACAAAATACGACCGCCGCGGATGATCCGGCACCCCGAACACCACGAACACATCCGGCGCCAGCCGCGCCATCACATCATTCATCCGGTAATACACCAGCATATTCCCCGCCACATACACATCCGGCCGATCCGCCAAATGCTGCCGCAGCGCCCGCACCGTGTCGGTCAACGGATAAAACTGGTAATCGCTCTCGGCCACAGGCTCACCATCGGAATCAGGATAGTAAATCGAAGGATCTTCCACTTCCGCGGGCGCAACCCCAATCCCGCCCCCGCCATACTGATCCAACATAGCCCCGGCCCCCTGAACAAAACTCTCGCCAACCGGAACGGCGGAAAGAAAAACGCCCCGCCCTGGCCGGACGGGGCGCCTTTGGCGGTAATGCGCTACGGCGCGTTGGGGCCTTTCGTTATCGGGATTTCCGACACCGTGCCATCGGCGCCGATACTAACCCCCACATAGGGGCCGACGTGTTCGTTGAACATCCCAACGGCCTCGCCCCCCTCTTCGGGGTAGCCCAGCCGCCGCAGCCAGCCGGGGATAACGTTCTGGATCACCGCCACATTCAGGCTGTATTCCGCCAACTCCGGCGAAAACTCCACCAGTTCCATACCGGCGTCAACATTCTTCTGCACGCCGGTTACGTTCTGAATGGACGTCAGCCGCAACTGCTCCAGCTCCGCTTTCGCGCCTTCTTCAATGAAGATCTGTTGCAGGTCGGCGGGAATTTTGTTCCAAACGGCCGCGTTCACTACGTTGTTGGTCGACAGCAGACTCTTCAGCGGGCCGTTCAGGTAGCCGGTCACTTCGTACCACCGCTGGCCGTAGCCGGGCGTGGAGCCGGTGACGCCCGCGTCCAGAATCCCCCGCTCCAGCGCCGTATACACCTCGGAAAAGGCCAGGAACTGCGCGGACGCGCCCATCCCGTTAATCCAGTCCGATAGCGCCGCCGCGTGACTGCGGGTCTTCAGCCCATCGAAATCCTCCAGCGTCCGCAGAGGCTTCTTGCTGAAAAAGAACTGGTCATTCCCCGAATACCAGTTATGGTTGACGATAATGCCGCCGGCCGTTTCCCGCGCCACCATTTCCTCCAACTGCGCGTGCATATCGGTAAGCGACAGATACATCGTTTCCCAATCCGGGTAAATCCCCCACAACGACTGCACCTCAATGGCGGGCAACTCCCCGGCCACATAGCCGGTATAAATGTTCGCCATCGACAACGTGCCGTCCGACACCAGTTGCAGCGTATCCGGCCCGCCCAGCCCCAACTCCGGGAACGAGCTTACCGTGAGCTTCAGTTGCCCGTTGGTCCGCTCGTACAGATTGGGCGCCCAATACTGTTCAATCAGCTTGCAAGGCAACAGGGCGCGGTTGATGCAGGCGTGCTGCACCTCAATTTCTTGCCCCGTGGAGGTCAATTCCGTGGGGTTGGTAACTTTGGCCCTCTCGATCAGCGACTGGTAATAATCGCTTTCGTAGAGCCACAAATGATCCTGCAAAGCGCTCAAAGGCACATTGCCGTCGGTGTCGCCCAAATCGGAATCGGGCACCGGGTTATCGCCCACCGTGTTGGGCGCGGGGCCGACCAGTTGATTGAGGTCGCCCACATAAATCGCGCCGGGGCCGTTAGCCACCTCCGCCGCATACGCCGTCAGAGCCGCATCGCCCGACATCGCCGCCGCCGGCTCCGGGGTGGCTGTGGCCTCCATCGCCATCGCCGTAGGCGCCGCGGTGGCCGTCGGAGCCGCCGTAGCCGTGGCCGGCGCAGGGGTTGCCGTCGGGTCCGGCTCATCCGCCGAACCGCAAGCCGCCAGCCCCAACGCCAGCAGCAACGAAAGAATCAGCCCCATCGGTATCGCCAATCTGAATCGTAACATCCTGGGTTGGAACATCCTGACCTCTCCTCCTGATACCGGCTTCGCGGATTTTTGGATACCCTGTTTCGGGGGATTTACCCCCTTGCCCTTGCCCCCCGCCGGGGCGCAAGCCGTGCGCCCCGGCGGGGAAAGGAATCCTACTGGGCCCGCGGCCCCTTGGTAATCGGCGCCCGCTCCACAGTGCCATCCTCAGCGATGCGCAGCCCGATGTACGGCCCGGCGTGTTCGTTGAAAATCCGCACCGCATCCTGGTTGCGTTCCGGGTACCCCAGCCGTCCCAACCAGCCGGGAATGATATTCTGCGGCAGCACCACCCCGGCGATGTAGCGGATAATATCCTCGCTGAAAATGGTCGGCGTAACCCCCAATGTCTGGTTGGCAATCACCGGAATGATGTTGTGATACGGCGCGATGCGCAACTCCTCCAGCTCCGCTCTCGCCCCCTCCTCAATAATGATTTGTTGCAGATCTTCCGGTATGCCATCCCACAAAGCGCCGTTGATAACGTTGTTGGTGTAGCCGAACCCGATGACCGGCCCCGCCATATAGCTGGATATTTCGTGATACCGCCCTGCCAGGGCCAGCAATGCCCCGGTGGTGCCAATGTCCACGGTGCCGCTCTGCAAGGCCAGATAGTCGGCCCCCGGAGCGATGAACACCGCCTCCGCCCCCAGCCCCTCAATCAGGCTGGACAACGCCGCCGAGTGGGAGCGGACTTTCTTGCCCTGGAAATCCGCTACCGATGTTATCGGTTCCTTGCTGAAAAACCACTGATCCGCCCCGGCGTACCAGTTCCGGTTGACCACCACGCCGCCGGTTTCGTCCGCCAGCATCCGCTCCACATCGGGAACCATATCCGCCAGCGCCAGATAAGTGCTTTCCCAATCCGGCCCCATCCCCCACAGCGACTGCACCTCAATGGCGGGCAGCGCCCCCGCCACATACCCGGTATATATGTTGACCATTTCCAGCGTGCCGTCCGCCACCAGCGTCAGCGAATCCGCAACGATACCCCCTCCCCCGAAACCGCTCAACTCCGGGAAAGCGGTTATCTCCAGTGTCACCTGCCCGTTAGTCCGTTCCGCCAGCCGCGGCGCGAAATACTCCTCCTTCATCACGCAAGTAGGCAATGTGCGGGAAAGGCAGACATACTGAATTTCGATGCTTTCCCCGGACGACGTCAATTCCGTCGGGTTAAGCAGATTGGCCTTTTCAATCAGCCCCCGGTAGTAGTCGCTGGTGTAGATAAACTGGTGGCCGGGAATCCCCAAAGCCGGAGTACCGAACAGCGCCGCCTGGAACAACTGCCGATACTGCGCCAGCTGCCCATCCCCCTCCGGCAAGAAAATCAGGCGATTGTGAACCGGCGGCCCGATGAGCTGGGCGTAAGCCGTCGGGTCGGCCGGGTCGCCCACGAAGATCGCGCCCGGGCCGTTAGCCACTGACGCGGCATATTCCGCCAGCAATTGCTCCGGCGTCATCGCCGGCGGCTCCGTAGCTGCCGGCTCCGGCGTGGCCGTCGGCGGTATCGGCGTCGGCTCCGGCAGCGCCGTAGCCACCACCGCGGCCGGCGCCGCCGAGGTAGGCGCCGGCGTATCCGTCGGCGCCGGCGCCCGCGTCGCCGTCGCCCCCGGCATCATCGTAGCCGCCGCCGTAGCCGTCGGCGGAATCGGCGTGTCCGTCGGCGCCGCGGTAGGCGCCGCCGTGGTAGCCGTAGGATCCTCCCCGCCGCAGGCCGCCGCCGCGGCCGCCAGCGCGATTATCAGAACCATCAGGACAATCAACCGGAGCATAGCTCCCTCCCAATTTTGATTCAGCCAAGAGTATAACCATTCCCGCATTTTATCAACTTGCCCGCCGGAATTTTAAGCCCGGCAGCGCAGAGATGTATGGCAACCCAAACCCCCTGCGCCCCAAGCCCAATGCGCCCAAAACCCCGGCGCCCCGGTCAACGCGCCCCCTTGGCCTGGTCCGGCAGCCAAGTGGCAATCTCCGGGAACAGCATCAAAATGCCGATCACCACCGCCATGCACGCCATAAAGGGCATCACCCCGATATACACGTCATTGATCGTCTCCGATTCCGTCACCCCCCGCGCCTCCGCCGTTTCCCGCCGCGCCCCGTGCAGCACATACAGCGACAGGCCCTGCGGCGGGCTGATCTGCGCCGCCTCCAGCAGGATAATCATTATGATCCCGAACCACAGCAAGTCAATTCCGCTTTGGAACAGCGTCTCCAGCAGGATCGGCAGCGTAGTCGCCAGCATCGAATAGCTTTCCATAAAAGTCCCCAGCAGCAGGTAGAAAAGCACCAGTATCCCCACCAACTGCCACTGCGCCAAATCCAGCCCCACCACCAAATCCGCCAGCGCATGGGAAATCCGCAGGTAGGCGAAGGCGAACTGTAGCGTGAACGCCGCCATCAAGATCAGCATGATCATGCAGGTGGTGCGCATGGTCGACATAAACACTTCCTGCAACATCGCCATATTCGACCGCATCACCGCCTTGAAATAATCCATCGACGGCATCCGCGATTCCCGGATCTCATCGGCGGACACCTCGGTCAAAATGGACACCCACCCCATCGGCGGCAGAAACAGCACCTCGATCATAAAAATCGCTTCGGCCAGTTCCTGCTCCACAAACAGGGCGCGGTCGGGGAAAAACACCAGGTAAAAAGTCTGCGCCGTAAGATGCAACACCACCAGCCCGATGAAACCCACCAGCAAAATCCGCAACGGAGCGTAAGCCCCCGCCAGCCCGGTTTTCCGCAGCGCCGCCCCGATCACCGGCACCCAAAGCGGCTTGGAGTTATACAGAAAGGCTAGGATGAAAGCCCCGTAAACCCCGATGGCCGCCGCCTCGCCCGGCGTGGCGATGCCGCCGTAGATCGACCCCAGCACCGCCAGGATCAGAATCACCACCGGCCCGATGGCGATCGATCCGCCGATCCGTTCCGCCCAGCCGCGCCAGCCCAAGAAACTGGCCCCCACCTCCCGCGGGGCGATCCCCGGCCAAACCACCGCGGCGAAAGCGATCAGGGCCATAAAAGTAAGTGCCATCAGCGCCCCCGGCAAAAACCCCGCCAGAAACAGCCGCCCGATGGACGTCCCCGTGCTAAGCCCGTAAATTACCAGCAACACGCTGGGTGGGATCAAAATCCCCAGCGTCCCCCCCGCGGCCAGCGACCCCACCACCAAACGCTGGTTATAGCCCCGCGTATGAAACGTAGGCAAAGCCACCCGGCTGATTGTCGCCGCGGTGGATATGCTCGACCCCGAACAAGCCGCGAAGATGGCGCACGAAACGATATTCGTATGCAGCAGCCCCCCCGGAATCGGCGCCACCCAACGATCCAAAGCCCGGTACATCCGGTCCGCGATCCCGCTCCGCAGCACCAGCTCCCCCATCAAGATAAACAGCGGGATCGCCACCAGCAAAAACCGGGTGAAAGTATCCCACGCCCGGTTGGCCATAATGTTCGACAGCCGGTTTTCCGAAAAAATCTCCATCAAAAGCAGCGCCAAACTGCCCAGAGCCCCGGCCACATACAGCCCGCCCAAGAAAAAGACCGCCATCAAACTAAAAGCAACCGCAATCGCCAAAAAAACAACCTTCACTTCCCGGCCGGCCGCCCTATCATCCCCTCCCCCTAAGGGGGAGGGTTAGGGTGGGGGTAAACCGCGCCGGAAAATCAAAAAAATTTCGCGCCAAAGCCCAACAGCCCGCCGCCGCCCATTCACAAACAACGACCCCCGCGCAATCGGGGGCCAGATCCAACCCTGGCCCTAAGCCGGAGCCGCCCAGACAAAACGCCCGGCTAACTTACCACTAACCGGGCGTCTTGAAAAGGGCGCAACCCCGATACCACAAAACCCGAAACATCACCACCCACCCCCACCCCCTGCGCCCCCCTGCGTTGGCAACCCCGGCCCTTAACCGACACTTTGCTCCAGCAGCTCCCGGATTTCGACGATCGTGGCGGCAACCCAGTCGTCAACCCGCGCCGCGGTGCGGGCGCGGCGCTCCCGGCCAAAGGCTTGGTCGTCAATATCCGGGTTTTCGGCGCGGATGTCCTCCTCAATCTGACGCATTTCCGCCTCGGCGACTTGCGGACGCTCGATCCAGTGGCAGATGTACTCATGGTCGCCGGTGTAAAACACCGCCACGGGAATGGACATCCACTGCCCGTTTTTCAGAAATTCGTTCATAATGTCGTGATGCGAATCTCGGGGGAAAATCCGCATTTCCATCCCCGCCGCCTCGCCGATGCGGGCCAGCGCCGGCAGCCCCCGCACCACATCGCCGCACCAATCCTCGCCCAGCACCAGCATTTTCTTGGGGCCGTTAGCGCGGGCGGCCAAATCCCTGAACGCTTGCGCCTCGGCGTCCGGCAGCCGGCATTCGTCATACCCGCTCACAAACCGCGCCTTGTTCACCTTGATTTCGTCCATATACGCCGGATAATCGAACCCCTCGGCAAACCGCTGCGGAGTCACCACGCTGGTCTGGCTGGTCATAGCGCACCTCTCAAAATTTTGGCCGCAAACATTCATCCTGAGCTTGTCGAAGGATGAACGCACGGGTTGCCCAACAATGCGATGCTTGCCGGGAACCGGGCGCACGGCCCGTCAGCCGATTTCTCAACCCGTCATTCCCCGGAAACCTACCTCCACCTTGCCGTCGGGATAGACGATGATCGGCACGGCGTCGCCGTAATCCAAAGCCTCGTCCAGAGTATCCTGGCTCTGGTCCACCCGCCGTTCCTCGTATTGGACGCCCTCGCGTTGCCACGCCGCCCGTAGCGCATCGCAGGCCGGGCAGACGGTAAGGGTATAGACGATGGGTATATCGGCCATCGGCGCCTCCTTATGCGCCCCCGCCGTACACCCCCTTGCGGCAAGCGCAAGGGAATGCCGGACTGCGGGGCCGCCGCCGTCAATTCTACAACGCCCCGCCCCCGGACGCCAACCGGAGCCGGATTTGCCGCCGCCAGCGTATGCCGCTATAATACCGGCGCCCAATCAATTCTGCCCCCCGGATTCGCCGCCCGGACGCCGGGGATGGAGGAACAATGTTCACCCTTTTCGTAACCGTCAAAATCAAAGAGGGCCACCGCGACGAATTCATCGCCGCCACCAAAGGCGATGCCGAAGGCTCCAACACCGCCGAACCCGGTTGCCTGCGTTTCGACGTGCTGGCCGACAACAACGACCCCAACACCGTCTACCTATATGAAGTCTACGAAAGCCGCGACGCTTGGGAAACCGCCCACCGCGCAATGCCTCACTACACCAAATGGCGCGAAACCGTGGCCGACTGGTTCGACGGCGACCCCCAGCGCATCGAAACCACCCCCCTGTTCCGCAAAGAGGACTTTTCCTAACCCCCCAACCCGGGCGCGGGCAACCCAGGCAGACCCGCCCGCGCCCGCCCCCGCATTTCAATGCGCCCCCCTACCCCGCCCGCCGCAGCACCCGGCGGAAAGCGTCCACAAAGGCATCCACCTCGCCCTCTCCGGTAACCGTAGACACCGCCCCCACCAGATTGGGCGCCAGCAGGATCCCCTCGTTCATCAGCCCCAGAAACACCTCATGCCGAAAACCGGCGTCGGCGCGGGCGATGTCGCGGTAGCCCACCAGTTCGCCCTCCAGAAAATGAATGCCGAACAGCGAACCCAAGCCGGTCACCTGCACCGGAAACTCCAGCTCCCGCCCCGCTTCCCGCAGCCCCTGCCGCAGACGCTCGGTCACCTCCGCCAAACGGCGGTACACCTCCGGCGTTAGCTGCTCCAGCGTCACCGCCCCGGCCAGCATCGTAGCCGGATTGGCGTTGAACGTGCCGGCGTGGGCCACCCGCGGGCCGGCCGTGGGGTCGTACAGCCCCATAATATCCCGCCGTCCGCCGAAAGCCCCCACCGCGAAACCGCCCCCGATGATTTTCCCCAGCGAAGTCAAATCCGGCGTAATCCCGTAGTATTCCTGCGCCCCGCCGGGGGCGATGCGGAAACTGATTACCTCATCGAAAATCAGCGTTACTCCGTTGGCCGCGGTGAAATCCCGCAGCATCGCCAAAAACTCGCGGCTGGCGGGCAACATCCCCACCGACCCCAACATCGGCTCTACGATGACCGCCGCCAGTTGGTCTTTATGCCGCTCCAGAATTTCCCGCGCCGGTTCGGTTTCGTTGAAAGGCAGCACCACCACCGAATCCAGCACCCCGTCCGCCAGCCCCTCGGTAGCGGGCAGCGCCCCCGGCCTACTGCGTTCCCCCGCCTGCCCCGGATCTACGCGCACGCTGACGCTTACCGTGTCGTGGCTGCCGTGGTATCCGCCCTCGGCTTTGGCGATCAGGCTGCGGCCGGTGAAAGCGCGGGCGGCGCGGATGGTGTTCAGCGTGGCCTCAGTGCCGGAATTGGTGAAACGCGCCAGCGCAAAGCTGGGAATCCGCTCACACAGCAGCCGCGCCAGCCGCACTTGGTGGCTGTTGGGCGCGTTGTACACCACGCCCCGTTCCAGTTGTTCCTGCACCGCCGCCACCACCGGCCGCGGCGAATGCCCCAAGATCAGCGTGGTCATCGTCCCGATGAAATCCAGCCGCTCCACCCCGTCGGCGTCCGTAACCCGCGCCCCGCGAGCGTGGTCAACGAATATCGGATAGGGTTCCCAAAAAATCGAGTTGCGGCTGTCCCCGCCCGGCAGATACGCCTTAGCCTCCTCCCACGCCGCCCGCGACTTGGGAGTAAGTTCCCGGTAGCGCTCCAGTTCATTGCTCATCGCCAATACCTCGCATCGCCCGAAATTCCGGTTACGCCGTTACGCCGCCCCCGAACAAGTGGTCGCCAGCCGCATAATCCGGTAATCGGCATATTTCAACCCCAACAAAAAACGGCCCCTAGTGACCGCCAAATACGCTTTCAACCGCGCCCCCGATCCAACGCCCGCACAGGTCAGCGGATGGCGCATTATACCAGTATCCCCAAGCAAGGTTAAGCGAAACCGGACAATCACGATGGCGCTATATTAGGCGCGAAGCCTTGCGATGCCGTCGATAGGCCGATGTTGATCTGCCGATATAGAGCGCCATTTTCCGGCGGGCGGTAAATGCGATGCGGGCGGCTAAAGTGCATCATTCGACAGGCGGGTTCCCGGCGCTGCATTGTTGACTTGATATGCTGAGTCGGCGGCGACCCCCTTTGCCGGGAGTCGCCGCCGCCACCGGACTAGATATGCCATATTTTTGTTCTGGTTTCCCGGTTCATTCGGTAGATTATTCTGTCGGGCTGGGACCTGTCACTGAAATGCCTTATATTCAGCTTCCGCATTTCCTCCCAGAAGTTCCGGTGGAACCATTTACCAAACTCGATCGGAGCGTACTGCATCTCCTCGGTCTCCGTCGCCCGGGTTCCCAACGCGCCGCTTATGGCTTGGTGTACGTTGAAAGAGTCGAACTCGTAATTTCCTGTGTCCGGGTTGAAGTGGGCTTGCCCTATGCCGCTGACTACTGCCTTGATGATTTCCATCTTGGGAAACACTTGAGTGAGACGTTTCCCGTTCCCGTTTGCGGGCGGCGGCGTCGTCCGACCGGGCCGCGCTTGGGCCTCATGACCGGGCCTAGGGTGGCTGGTGTTTGACGACGGTGCTGTCCGACCGGACCGCGTATCGGCCCCTTGGTTTGGCCTGGGGCGGCTGGTGTTTGACGGCGGCGGCGCTGTCCGATCGGGCCGCGCCTCGGCCCCTATGTGTATTACGTTTCCAGAGAATTCCCGGTAGACCTCCGATATTCCGGCTTGATTGTGGGTAAGTATCAGCAGGGGCAGGCCGTTTAAGTGGTTGCTGGGATTCAGGCGGTTTTCCTGCACCAGTTTTCGCGTATGAGCCAGCAGGTATCCGTAGTCACTATCATTGCTGATTATGACCGCGAACATGGTTTGTCTAGTGAGCAGGTCGGAAATGGTTTCCAGCATCAATGTGAGGTCCATGGCATTGGCGATCTTGTTGTCATTGCCGGTGAACCTCTGCACCTCCGGTGCCTCGATAGCCAGGGGGATGGAGCTCACTATGCCGCCCTGTTTCTCCGGCTCCAGCTTCTTTATCAAGGCTTCTTTCCAAAGGCTGCTGGAGCCGTTGTTGCAGTAGGCTTTAATGAGGGTGATTTCGGGGATATTTCCGGGCCATTTTTTACTGGTCACTGCTTGTTTGATCAATTCAGCTTTCCCGGGATGCTCTGTGCATTTCCTCCGAGGTTTTCGGTGTCTACATAGACCGTGGTTTTGTGGGGTTGGGCTGGCGTCATATTCGTTTTCCCCAAGCCGGTTGTATTCCTTTGGCAAGGTTTGGCATTCCGCCGACACGCCTGCCATTCGCCGTCTCTCTCGGCGTGCGCTTTGGTCAGCTCCGTCATGGCCGCGTGCATCCCCGCGGCTTCCGGGCGGCGGGATTTGCCTTTCGGGCAAACGACAGCGTCAGCATTGCGCCCTGACGATGGGCTAAAATTAGCAGGGATTGGAGCGGATTTCAATCATCGGCTAAAAGCCCCGATTCGAGGCGTTCGGCTCTACCGGCACGGCGCCTATGGATTTTTGGATTGCGGCCTGCGTTTAGAAAAGCGGTTAGCCGGGGGATTGACGCCGCCGACCGGGCGCTGTCGGCGGTGAGCGACGCCGCCGGCAATGCCTGGGTTGCCATCCTCCTGGCCGGCTCCGCCGCCGCCGGGCAGCTCGGCGCGGCGGCGGGAAAATTGCGGGCGCTGGCGATGCAAACCCTGCGCTTTATCCGCATCCTTGCGCTGGCGGTAGCGGTGGTTGTCTGCCTAGATTGGGGGACAAAGATAGCGGTGAACGCGGTTATCCCGCCCGTCCCCAATTCCCGCAATCTTGTGCCGCTGGATCCCCGCGATTACACGCGGCGGTTTTTCCTAATCGCCGGCGATGATGCTTTCGCCATTACTCACGTGGAACACGCCTACACCTCCGCCAACGACAGGTGGCTCGATTCCCCCTACGCCTCGCCGGCCCTGGACACCCAAGCGTGGCTGCTGGAGCGGGCCAGGGTCGAGTTCGACCTTTGGTTAGTGGCCCTCGGAATTATGATTTTCGGGGCAATGGCCGTCGCCATTGCCGTAGGAGCCCTTTTCCGTATGCCGCCGTTCCTCATCGCCGTTCTGGCCGGGGCATACATCGGCGGCGCCATCGGCAACAGCGTGGAGTTGGGTTTTCTGAACGATGTGACCGACTGGATCTGGGTTTCGTTGGGCAATGACTCGGCAATCATTTTCAACTTGGCAGACGTTGCCATTGTGCTTGCCCTGCTGGTGTATCTTATCTGGCCGGCGCTGGGAATTTTGGTCCTGATCTGCTGGATCTTGGCGCGGATCTGCGGTTCGGCATTCCGAGTATTGCGCCGCCGCTGAACCGCGCCGGATGCCGTTGGCGCGGCTTGACGCTTCGGGCGCGGCTTTTTACAATTAAAGTCCCCCAAACCCTGGACAAATCGTATTGGCGGATTATATGCCTTTGCGAACGCCCGAACCCGGAACCCTCCTGCCCCCCTACCGCGTGCTGGACCTCAGCGGCCCCGCGGCGGTGTTCTGCGGCAAGCTGCTGGCCGACTACGGCGCCGACGTCGTCCGCGTCGAACCCCCCGACGGCGACCCCTCCCGCCGCCGCCGGCCGTTCATCGCCGACGCCCCCGGGCCGGAGCGCAGCCTCTATTTCCTGTTCTACAACACCAACAAACGCTCCATCACCCTCGACTTGCCATCCCCGCCGGGGCGCGATCTGTTCCGCCGGCTGGCATCCCAGGCCGATGTAGTGCTGGAAAGTTTCCCCGTAGGCTATATGGAATCCCTGGGCCTAGGCTACGACGCCCTGCGGGAAATCAACCCCGGCATCATCATGGCCTCCGTAACCCCCTTCGGGCAGACCGGCCCCTGGAAAGACTACCAGTCCACCGACCTGATCGCCCTCGCCGCCAGCGGCTTCATGCAGATCACCGGCGAACCCGGCGGCCCCCCGATGCGGCAAGGCAACGAACAATCCCACTTCCCCGGCGCCCAATTCGCCGCGGCAGCCATCCTCGCCGCCCTCTACCACCGCGACTTTGGCGGCGGGCAGGGACAGCACATCGATGTTTCCTTGCAGGAAGCCTTGATTACTTACTACTCCGACGCCCATCCCGCCCTCGCCTGGATGCAGATGCAGGAAAACGTCACCCGCGTCGGCGCCACCTCAACCCTGGTCATCCCCCTCGGCGCCTACCCCTGCGCCGACGGCTGGATTTCCGCCGGCATCATCACCCCCCGCGAGTGGGATACCCTGGCCCAGTGGATTTACGAAGTCACCGGCAACCCGGAAGTGCTGAACGATGCCTATCGCGGCGGCAACCAGGATCGCGCCCCCCACAACGACATCATCACCGCCCTGGTCATCGATTTCACCACCCGCTACACCGGCGAATACCTGTTTCACGAAGGCCAGCGCCGCAACTTGGTATTTATCCCGGTAAACACCGTTGCCGACCTCCTCGCCGACCCGCAGCTTGACGCCAGCAATTTCTGGTTCCCCCTGCACCATCCCGAAACCGGAACCCTGCAATACCCCCTGGGCGTATTCGACAGCGAGGAAGTATCCCCGGCGACCAACCCCGCCCCCCGGCTAGGCCAAGACAACGCCGCCATATACGGCAACGAGCTGGGGTTGAGCGATGCCGAACTGGATCAGCTGCGCCGCGATGGGGTGATTTAACCCTTGCCGCAAAGTAATTAAAAAATCCCCATATCGAATCATCAAAGGGCGGGAGGCGAAATCCGGGCAATGCAGGCGGACGGCAACGATCTGGACGGGCTGATTGCCCAATGGCGCAGCTACCGCCGTCAGCGGCCGGAATTGCCGCCGTCCGGCATCGATCCCTTGGAACGCCTCCTCCGCGACGAAGCCGCATCCCTGATCCAGGCCGGCTTGACCGTTGACGAAGCCTTTATAGTATCCATCCGCCGCATCGCCCCCCAAGACGCCGCATCCGCCGATTTCGGGCGCGAACTTTGGCAACGGACAACGCAGCAGCCCCCGCCGCCCGCCGCATCATCCCAAGACCGCCCCGCCGACGCCCCCGCCGCCGATCTGATCGCCGCCCTTGTATTGGCAGTAGCCGCGGCCGCCGCCATCAAAATCCCCGCAATCTTGGGCTACCCCCTATCCGGCGGCCACGACCGGCTATATCTGCTGAATATCAGCCTATTCGTCCTGCCGATGGTGACCGCATATTTCGCTTGGCAACGGCGTCTGGATCCGCGGCGCGGCCTAATACTGGCCCTGCCCTTCCTAACCGCCGCCGCCATAGTAAACGCCTACCCATTCAGCGACTCATCCCTATCCACTATGCCATTGACCGCGATACACCTGCCTGTCGCCCTGTGGTTGGTGGTGGGCGTGGCCTACACCGGCGGCCGCTGGACTTTCGGCGGCCAATCGGGCGGCCAGTGGATGGAATTCATCCGCTTCACCGGCGAATTCGCCATCTACTACCTCCTGATCGCCCTCGGCGGCGGCGCCCTTACCGGATTGGGCTGGGCCCTTTTCGAGGCCATCGGCGTAGACCCCTCGGGCATCGCCGGCGAATGGGTATTGCCCTGCGGCGCAATGGGCGCCGCCCCCATCTGCGCTTGGCTAGTGGAAAGCCGCCGCCGCGTCATCGAAAACCTCGCCCCGATGCTCGCACGCGTGTTCACCCCCTTAGTCGCCGCCCTTCTCCTTGCCCTCCTGATAACAATGGCCGTCACCGGGCAAGGCATCAACGCCGACCGCGAAGTGCTGATCGCCTTTGACCTGCTACTGGTATTAGTGCTTGGCTTGCTGCTGTATTCCGTATCCTCCCGCCGCCCGCAGTCGCCGCCCAACGCCCTTGACTGGCTTACCGCCCTGCTGACCGCCTGCGCCCTGATCGCCGACGCCGTGGCCCTGGCCGCCATCGCCGCCCGCATCACTGATTTCGGCTTCAGCCCCAACAAAATCGCCGCCCTCGGCGAAAACCTGATCCTGCTGATCAACCTCGCTTGGGCCCTCGCCATCTACGTCCGCATCCTCCGCCGCCGGATCCTTTTCGCCGCCCTCGAGCGCTGGCAGACCGCCTACCTCCCGGTATTCGCCGCTTGGGCCGCCATCGTCGCCGTGGTGTTTCCCCCGGTGTTCGGATATGCTTAAATAGGCGTCAACCTCAAGCTGATAAGGGGGCGGATATGCCCGGCAAAGCCTTGTCCGGTCTGCGCATCATCGAACTGGGGCCGTATGTAGCCCTCCCCCTCACCGGCCGCATCCTGGCCTCTCTCGGCGCCGAAGTCATCAAAGTCGAAACCAACAAAGTGCTGGACGAAATGGCCTTTATCCCCGCCTGGTCCCGGGGCGCCGGCCAGCCCGACTTCCAGCGGATGAAAAAGCGCGTAACCATTGACGTCCGCACCCCCGGCGGCCTCGAAGTGTTCCGCGAACTGGTGAAAATCAGCGACGTCTTTATGACCAACTTCCGCCGCAACATCCTCGACCGCTGGGGCATCGACTTCCCCCAACTGCGCCAACTGCGCCCCGACATCATCCTGATGTGGCAGACCGGGCTGGGCGGCATCGGCCCTTATTACACCTATAAATCCTACGGCATACTGGTGCAGCACATGGGCGGCGTATCCCTTATGACCGGCGACGAAGGCGAACCGCCCTCGGCCATCAACACCTCCTATTCCGACTATCATACCGGCGTATTTCAGCCCACCGCCATCATCGGCGCCCTGATGCGCCGCCAAAGGACCGGCCTGCCCACCACCATGGAATCCTCGATTTTCAAGTCCGGCGCCGTAACCGCCGGGCCCCCCATTCTCGACTACCAAGTCAACCGCCGCCTGCCCCGCCGCATCGCCAACCGCGATGCCGAAGCCGCCCCCCACGGCGTATATCCTTGCCGGGGCCAAGACCGCTGGTGCGCCATCGCCGTAGCAACCCCCGAACAATGGGACGGTTTCCGCCGCGCCATCGGCAGCCCCCAATGGTGCGACGCCCCCGAATACGCCACCCTCCAGAGCCGCCAAGCCCGCCAGGAACAACTGGACGCCCTGATCGCCCAATGGACCGCCCAGCTATCCCCCGACGAAGTAATGCAGCGAATGCAACGCGAGGGCGTTCCCGCCGCTCTGGTATCCCAAGGCGATGACCTCTACCACAGCCCCCACTTGGCCGCCCGCGATTTCTACCGCCCCACGCCCTACTATGTAGCCCAGCGCGGCGCCCCCGCTTGGGAATGGGAAAAACGTGACAGTTTGGCCTGGACAACTCCGGTCAAGCTATCGGATACTCCTATGGAGTTCGGCCACTATAGCAACGTAGGCGATGACAACGACTATGTATTCCGCGAAATCTTGGGAATGTCCGCCAGCGAAATCGAATCCCTGACCGAAAACGGGGCGCTCTACTAACCGCCCCGCCGCGCCGGAAAATGTCAGGGAATGTTATGAAATGTTAGGGATCTAAATTTTCACACCTAAACGCAGAATTGGCAGGATGGAAAATGGTTGATTACAGTCGCTATCAGCACTTGCTCATCGAAATCGGCGACGGCATAGCCTTGCTGACTATGAACCGCCCCGAGGTTTTCAACGCCACCGGCTTCACCCTGCACAACGAACTAAGCCGGATATGGCCCGACTTGGCGCAAGACCCCGAGGTGCGCGTGGCGGTAATAACCGGCGCCGGCAACGCCTTTTCCGCCGGCGGCGATTTCGCGATGATTGAGCAATCCATCGGCAACCCCGAAATCATCGCCGCCACCATGCAGGAAGCCCGCGACATCGTCCACAATATGATCAACCTCGACAAGCCCGTAATATCCGCCATCAACGGCGTAGCCGTGGGCGCCGGCCTGGCGGTAGCCCTGCTGGCGGACATATCCATAGCCTCCGAGCGGGCGCGGTTCACCGACGGCCACGTGCGCTTGGGCGTAGCCGCCGGCGACCACGCCGCCGCCATCTGGCCCCTGCTAATCGGCATGGCCAAAGCCAAATACTACCTCCTGACCTGCGAATTTCTCGACGCCCCCGAAGCGGAAAGACTCGGCCTGATCAGCCAATGCGTACCCCACGACGACCTAATGCCCCGCGCCATGTCCGTAGCCCGCCAACTGGCATCCGGCCCCCAACCCGCCCTGCGCCACACCAAACGCGCCCTGAACCAGTGGCTGCGAATGGCCCAACACACCGCCTTCGACTACTCCCTAGCCCTGGAAATGCTAAACTTTTTCGGCCCCGACATCCGCGAGGGCCTGTCCGCTGTCCGCGAAAAGCGCGACCCCCAATTCCCGTCCGCGGGATAGGCCGCCGCATTTTCAGTGACGCCGACAATAGAATGGACGGTAGTTCCAAGTTAAATAATGCCGGCGGCAAACCCTGCCGCTGCCGGAGCGCAAGCAATGACCGGGTTTAACGCTGTCAACCGGGGCGTTTACATTTCCGACAATTTGGCTTTTCTACAGTCGCTGAACGACGATTGCATTGATCTTGTGAACATTGACCCGCCTTTCGCCAAAAACGACACCTTTGGCAAAAAGAACGACAACGCCAAAGACCCGCTGAAGCCGCCCCTTTCCGCCCAAGAACGCGACGACGAGTTGCGCTTGTTGCGGCGATGGGGCATCAATAACCACGAGCAGGCGATTAAGTCCGAAATTGTATGGCCGGAAACCGCCTACAAAGATATTTGGAATTGGGAAAACGACGTCCACGAGGGATGGGTGAAGCTCCTTGACAATGATTTTCCCGCCATCAGCAGCGTCATTACCGCCACGCGCCACACCCACAGCGAGGAAACCGCAGCTTATTTGTGCTTTATGGCAATCAGACTGATTGAAATTCGCCGGATACTAAAGCCTACGGGCAGCATATTCCTGCACTGCGACCATACCGCCAACGGCTACCTGCGCCAGTTGCTGGACGCCGTATTCGGCAACGGCGAAAACGGCAGCCCCGGATTTCGGAACGAAATAGCATGGTGCTACACTGGCCCCAGCAACACCAAAAGGTGGTTCCCGCGCAAGCACGATACGATTTACTGGTACAGCAAGGGCGCAAAGTGGATGTTTAATTGGCAAGATGTCCGTATCCCGTATGTCAAGCTCGAAACCGGAAACACATCCGGCATTTTCAAGGGAGCCGCTACTTTGGACCGTAAAGGCAAAGTTCCTGAAGACTACTGGCTTGAAGACCGGGATAAGATGTCGCCGGTGGGGCGAATCCTATCGGAGCGCACCGGATACCCTACGCAAAAACCTATTTCCCTTGCCGAGCGCATAATCAAGGCCACCACCCAAGAAGGCGAGGTTGTTCTTGACTGTTTCGCCGGTTGCGCCTATTCGTCAATCGCCGCCGAAAGACTGAATCGCCGTTGGGTTGCCTGCGACGTCAACCCCCGCGCCTGGACCGTGTTCAAGAGGCAATTCGTGAAATCCGATTTGCTCACCCCTCCCCTGGAATGCAACGACGAAACTACCGGGCAGCAGGTTCTAAAGAACATCACAGGCAAGGTCGTAACCGTACACGGCCCCAATGAATTGCCGACGCGCACATCCCCGGTACACGAAGACCAGCCGCAAAATTTCCCGTTGCCGGAGCGCACATTCAAGGTTGCCGCCAGCATAATCCCGGAAGCGGAAATGTTACGGGAATTGCTGAAACTGTCGAATTACATGGCATGGTGTTGCGGATTCGCCAACCGCCGGCCGGACGGCAAGATAATTGAGACCACCAGAAATTTTCATCTTGACCACATCGCGCCCAAAAGCAAGGCCAACACCGGCACCAGCAACGATATACAAAACCGCGCCCCAATGTGTCCCTACCACAACATCCGCAAGAATAACCGGCGCGTCGCCCTCGCCGAGTACCGGCGGGAAATCGCCGATGCGGGTGAGCTGATGGTTGACACAATCAACGAACTAATCAACCTCGACTTCGCCTTTCAAGAGGCCAACAAGCTGTTCGGTATGGCATGGGCGCGGAAATACCCAATTGAAATACCCAATTGAAATATAAAGCAAATTCAATGCCCTGATTTAGGCTTCATTGAGATGTCCATAACGGAGGTTACGCCCAATGATTGACCTATACTTGGGGGACTGCATCCAGGAGATGAAACGCCTTTCCGAAAGCAGCATTTCCCTAATTTACGCCGATCCCCCATACAACCTTTCAGGAAAATCTTTCGTAACCTTGCAGAATGGCCGCCCAGTCCGCTGCGACAAAGGCGACTGTGACATCGTAGACAACCTGCACGAATTCAACTTGGCCTGGATTGCCGAATGTGTGCGCCTGTTGGCCGACAATGGAACTATCTGGATTTCCGGCACACTGCACAACCACCCCTCGGTAGGAATGGCCCTGAAAGAACTCGGCCTATGGATCATCAACGACGTAGTCTGGTTCAAGCGGAACGCCACGCCAATGATGGCGAAAAACCGCTTCGCCCCGTCCACCGAACTAATTTGGGTTGCCGCCAAATCCAAGAAATACTACTTCGATTATGACACCGCCAAGCGCTTGAACGGCGGACGCCAGATGCGTAATCTGTGGGAAATCAACGCCGAAAGGCACAAGACCAAACACCCCGCCGAAAAACCGGAAACGCTGCTATCCCGCATAATTCAGATCGGCTCAAAACCCGGTGACTATGTGCTGGACCCCTTTATTGGGATCTGGAACCACCGGGGTAGTCGCCCAAAATATGGACCGCCATTTCGTCGGCATCGAAGCCGACCCGCATTACTTCCGCATCGCCTCCGACCGGATAGAGCAGCCGATGCAGCCAAGATTGTGTCAACCCCAGGCAGTTTACAACATCAGCGAAATCCCTTAAACATCCGCTAGGGCCGCGTCATCCAAACCGCCAGCGCTACTACCGCCAAAACCAGCAACAGATTGACCCGGGCGGCCCACTGCACGAACAGCCGCCCCAAGCCGGACGGCAACGGAGCCCCCGACGCCCGCGCCGCTTCCAGCCGCTCCAGCATCCGCGGCCCCAGCCAGAAATCGTGCGCCAAACTCAGCAGAACCACTATCAGAAACAGCCCGGTTTTCATTTGCAGGAATTGCAGGAAATGCCCCTCGCCGCCGAAAAACGTCCCCGGCCGCACCCCAAAATACGTCCATGCCAGATACCCGCCGGTGGCCGCCAATACTATCTTTGACGCCCAAGCTATGGGAACGAACTTCTTGGCCGCCTCCCGCAGCGTGGCGAACCCGCCCCCGCCGTCGCGCCGCGCCAGCGGCACCATCACCATTGCCAGAAACAACATCCCGCCCAGCCAAGTCACGGCGGATATGATATGTAGATACACGATCGCTTGATGCATCGGCGTCATTCCTGCGTTGGGATTGCCTTACAACCACGGGATTTCGCCCGGCATATAATGCGTGGCGCGGAAAACCCGGTTGACTGGCTGGTTTTCGATGTCTATATGGAAATGCGGGTTGATGTATTCCCAAACCACTTCCCCCGCGGGCGTCACTTGAAACATCCGCCCGTACATCCCCTCGGTTATCAGCGTATTGCCGTTAGGCAAACGGCGGGCGCCGGAAATGTAGGGACTGAAAAAGTTGTAAGCCGGATTGTCGCGGTATTCCCAAACGATTTCGTTGCTGGCCGGGTCAACTTCGATCACCCGCGAAAAAGGCAATCCCGCATCGCGGCGGTGCGAGCCGTTGTCGAAGATCAACACATTGCCGTTGGGCAGCATACTAGGATCGTGTTGCTGCGCCAAAGTTTCGTAGCCCAACTGCCAGACGATTTTGCCGCTGGCCTGGTCTACAATCCCCACCGTGGAAGTGTTGCGGAAACTGAACAAAACCCGCCCGCCGGCCAGCGGCGCCAGCGTGTTGGCGTGGCTCCACTCATCGCGCAAGTCGTTGAAAGTTACGATGTGGGTTTGCGGATCCAGATGCTCGGCGGCCCGCCATTCCCACACCCTGCGCCCCTCCGCATCCACTTCAACGATAACATCGGCCCACATTCCTGCCGGCGCCGAACCCGCTACTCCGCCCCGCACTTGCGCCGCCTGCGATGCATCCATCCGTGCCACATTCAAGTAAATCGCCCCGCCCGATTCCGTCCGCCGCGCATCGTGATGATGATCCGGGTCGCGGTGTTCCCACACCACCTTGCCCTGCGGATCCGCCTCCAGCATCACCCCGCCCTTGAACCGCTTCCACGACGGAAACCGGTCCCAAGTTTCATCCCGCAGCTTGCCGCCGTAAAACAGGTTGCCGTTGGGCAGCAGATACCCGTACAACCCCGGCGGATGCGGCATCGCCCACTGGTGCGCCACTTCGCCATGCAGGTCAATCAGGTACACATCGCCGGGGCCGGCCATCGGCGCAAACAGCACATAGCCGGGGCAGGCTTGCTCCGCATCCAAAGCGGTCAGCCCGGTGCGCCCCATACGCCGGCGGGTCTGCTGTTCAACAGCGGTCATCGCAGTCACCTCTCAAAATGGGAAAGGGTTAGGGCGGGCGTTCCCCGGCTATTGCGCCACATAGCCGCCGTCCACCGCCATATTGTGGCCGGTGACGAAACTGGCCGCCGGCGACGACAACCAGAGCACCGCCTCGGCGATTTCCTGCGGCTCCCCCAACCGCCCGATGGGATGGCGGGAAATGATCAGATCTTCCATATTTTCATAATTGTCAAACAGCGGCCGCACCAAAGGCGTGTTGATATACCCCGGGCATACCGAGTTGACCCGAATGCCATCGGCGGCATACTCCAAAGCCGCCGCCTTGGTAAGCCCCACCACGCCATGCTTCGCCGCCATATAAGCCACCGACCCGGGCGTGGCGATCAGCCCCATAATGGACGCCGTGTTGACGATGGAGCCGCCCCCTTGCTTGAGCATCTGCGGGATTTCCGCTTTCATCGACAGCCACACGCCCTTAAGGTTGATGCGGATTACCCGGTCGAAATCCTCCTCGGCGTAGTCGGCGGAACGGCGCCGCTCCCGCCCGCCCGATATTCCCGCGTTGTTAAAGGCGCAGTCCAAACTGCCGTAGGAGTCTACCGCCCGTTGCGCCATCAGCTCCGCTCCGGCGCGGTCGGAAACGTCGGCGTGAACCAGGATCGCCTCGCCCCCCGCTTCCTTGATCCGCTGCACCGTTTCCTCCCCGCCCTCGACATTCACATCCGCCGCCACTACCCGGGCGCCCTCCCGCGCGTAGGCCAAGGCCGTCGCCCGCCCAATGCCCGAACCCGCCCCGGTCACCAGCGCCGTCTTGCCGTCCAGTTGTCCCGCCATAACGTCCCCTCCTGCGGAATCGGATTCGCCGCCAAGATTATACACCCATGCCAGGGGTATATCCTTTAATGATAGAATAAAGGCCGCATCCCAACCCGCCCGTTCCGGGCAAGGATCTATCCGCCCGACAGGTGAACGCTATGCCCAATCCCGCCCCCAATATGACCGATTACGAATACGCCTACCGCCACGACCGCCACGAGGCGCCCGAATTTTTCAATTTCGGCTTCGATGTAGTAGACCAATGGGCCGACGACCGCACCAAGCTGGCCCTCCTATCGGTCGCCCCCGACGGCGAGCAGGCCACGCATCACACCTTTTGGGATCTGAAAATCCTGACCAACCGCTTCGCCAACGCTATGCGAAACTTGGGCGTCGGCAAGGGCGACCGGGTGTTCCTTATGCTCCCCCGCATACCGGAGTGGTATGTGGCAATGGTCGGGCTGATGAAGCTGGGCGCGCTGCCAATGCCCGCCACCACCCTGCTCACCCCCGGCGACATTGAATATCGCATCAACCGCGCCGAGGCGGTAATGGCGATAACCGACGCCGAAAACGCCGGCAAGGTGGGGCAGGCCGCCGCCGCCTGCCCCACCCTGCAACATCTATTGGCGACCGGCGATGACCGCCGCGGCTGGTTGTCCTATCAGCGGTTGCTGGATGACGCATCGCCCCGGCTGGACGATGTTGAGCCGACCCGCAGCGACGACCCGTTGCTGATTTATTTCACCTCCGGCACTGTCGGCTACCCCAAAATGGTGTTGCACACCCAGGCATCCTGCGCCATCGGCCACGTCCTCACCGCCCGCTACTGGCACGACCTCAAGCCCACCGACCTCCACTGGACCCTTTCCGATACCGGATGGGCCAAGGCCGCCTACGGCAAGCTGTTCGGCCAATGGACCCTCGGCGCCACCGTGATGCAGCACGACGCCCGCGGCCGTTTCGACGCCCCCCTGACGCTGCGGATGCTGGAGCGGTTCGGTGTAACCTCCTTTTGCGCCCCGCCCACCGCCTACCGGATGATGGTGCTGGAAGATCTATCCAAATATGACCTGAGCGGCCTGCGCCACTGCACCGGCGCCGGCGAGCCGCTGAACCCCGAAGTGATGAAACAGTGGCAAGACGGCACCGGCCTGACCATCTATGACGGCTACGGCCAGACCGAAACCGTGCTATTGGTAGGCAACTACCGCTGCCTACCCGTGCGCCCCGGCTCTATGGGCAAGCCCATCCCCGGCTTCGCCATCGGCATACTGGACGACAACGGGCAAGAGGTTCCCGCTGGCCAAGAGGGCCAGATAGCCGTCAAAGTCAAGCCGCAGCGCCCCCTCGGCCTGTTCCAAGAATACTGGCGCGACCCCGAGGGAATGGAGCGGTCGTTCCACGGCGACTGGTATCTAACCGGCGATAAGGCGTACCAGGATGAGGATGGCTACTACTGGTTCGTCGGCCGCGCCGACGACGTAATCATATCCGCCGGCTACCGCATCGGCCCTTTCGAGGTGGAAAGTGCCCTGATCGAACACCCCGCGGTAGCCGAATCCGCCGTAGTAGCCAGCCCCGACCCGGTGCGCGGCGACATCGTAAAAGCGTTCATCATCCTAACCCCCGGCCACATCCCCTCCGACGAACTAATCCTGAGCATCCAGGAACACGTCCGCACCGCCACCGCCCCCTACAAATACCCCCGCGCCATAGAATTCGTAACCGAACTCCCCAAAACCGTAAGCGGCAAAATCCGCCGCATCGAACTCCGCCAACGCGAACTGGATCGGGCCAATCAAGAGTAGCCCAACCATGCGATAATCGCGCCAGAGGTAAATATGACCACCCATTCACATACGCCAACACCCAACCCCCCGAATTTCAGCGAGCTTGACCAGTGGCGAAAAAACTTGTTGCCGAAAATCGCCGCCGCCGGATTCGCGAAAAGCCATCCGTTCAAAGACGCCTTGATTGGCCCCGTCACCGGAAATGCGGTGACCATCGAAAAGGCGCAACTTAACCCCATCGTGAACTCTGCCAGAGTGCGTTTGCTCAAATGGGGCGGGCCGCCTTTCCCTTACGACAAATATCGCCAAACCGAGGAAGTACGGTTGCAGGATTGGCTTCGCTATGTAGACACCCACCCTTGGCCCTACCGTTCCCAGTCATTCCATTTTTGGCAAATCGACTCCCGGCTTCGATTCTTGCAGCGCACCTACATAGATGAGGATTTTTACCTGTATCCTGTTCGCAATTTTTATTTGCACGGATGCCTCGCAAAGTGTTGGGCACTGCAAGACATCATAACTCCCATGATGTTCGCCCGGAACATTCTAAGTCAAGAAACGGGGTTAAGCAGCCTGCGTGTCAAACTAGTATGGAATGGCCTGAAAAACCGCAAATTGCAGGAAATCCATCGGAAGGGGAAAGGCTTTTTCCACACTTATCAATGCCAAGAGCCGGAATGGAGTTTCGAGGTTGAAATCACTCCTGCCACTGCCATACCTGCGGAAGCCTACAAGGCGGCTCTGGACCTTTTCTGGCTGTTCGGATGGGAACCACAGCCGGAAGCTTTGGAGCAGATCAAGCGTGACCTGGAGTCGCTAGAGAACGGTGTTTTGCCGGACTAGCGTGACATCTGGAACCATAACCATCCCAACCATAAGGCAGCGACTATGAACAGTTTCAGCGACCAACTGCGCCTCGAAGCCCAACCGATATGGCGGCGCATATTCGCCCATCCCTTCCTGTGGGAAATCAAGGATGGCGCCCTGCCCCTGGAAACCTTTCAATACTACCTGCGGCAGGATTACTTGTACCTGGAGGGGTTCGCCCGCTCGGTGGCCTTGACCCTGGCTAAAGCCCCCAACTCCGAAACCCTCGAAGCGTTGGCGCAACGGGTGCTTACCCCCATCGAGCGCCCGCTGCACCACCAACTTCTGACCGCCGCCGGCCTGACCATCCAAGACGCACAACAAGCCAAACCGTCCCCCACCAACGCCGGATATGTGAACTTTATGCTGGCCACGGTCAACCGCGAAGGGCTAGGCCCCTCCGCCGCGGCCCTGCTGCCCTGCCCCTGGACCTACCACCTGTTGCGGGAGGAGCTGGGCCAGTCGGAACATCCCCTATACCGCCAATGGACCGGCTTCTATGTATCCGGCCTGCTGGAGGACAGCGTCGCCGCCTGGCGCGGCTTCGTAGATCGCCAGGCGCAACAGGCCGGCCCCGAGGAACTGGAGTCAATGCGCCAAGCATTCCTAACCAGCAGCCGCTACGAGTATATGTTCTGGGACGCCGCCTATCGCCGCGAGCAGTGGCCGGTGTAGCGCCCAAAGCCCCGGCTGTATCCGGGGCGGATTCCGAATCAGGAAGCAAGGAGAACTGTTATGCCCAAAGCGCCAGTCAACGGCATCGAACTCTACTACGAATCCCACGGCGACGGCTCGCCCATCGTGTTCGCCCACGGGCGCGGCGGCAACCACCTGAGCTGGTGGCAACAGGTAGCCCGCTTTGCCGGCGAGTACCGCTGCATCACCTTCGACCACCGCGGCTGGGGGCAATCCGCCGCCCCCTACGGCTCGCCCCTGCGCGAGCATTTCGCCGCCGACCTCGTCGCCCTGCTGGACCATCTCGGCGTCGGGCAAACCTTTCTGGTAGCCCAATCGATGGGCGGTTTCAGTTGCCTCGAGTTCGCGCTGGCCCACCCCGAGCGGACTCTGGGCCTGGTGCTGGGCGACACCACCGGCGGCGTAACCGCCCCGGGCGTGCTGTCCGCGCTCGCCAAAACCTCCCCGCCCGACGGCATAACCCGCTCCCTGGCCCCCGGTTTCATCGCCGAACAGCCGTCCCTAACCTTCCTGTACCAGCAGATCCAGGTGCTCAACCCGGAACGGGGCGAGGATGGCGTAATATCCGGCTTCCGCCGCCAAGATGGCCGCCAAGCATCGGATTTCGCCCACTGGCAAACCCCGACGCTGCTGATCGTAGGCGATCAAGACCCCATATTTCCCCCCGAAGTCATCGCCGAAGTCCAGAAAACCATCCCCAACTCACGCATGGAAATAGTAGCCGGCGCCTCCCACTCCGCTCACTTCGAGCAAGCCGGCCAATTCAACGATCTGCTGGCCGGATTCCTATCCGGCGTACAGACCAGGCAACCGGCCGGCACCGCGGCGGACTAGCCCGCAGGTGTTGCCTTAACCGCCACTTCTTGCGACAACCGGGGCGGGCAACCCGGCCCGCCCCCCATTGCCCCGTCTGGCATATATACTCAGACCTTTATAATTCCTTAACATTTTACAGTTACGCTTACCGCAATCCGATCAACGAATACGGCGGCACCGTATCCGGCGGGCGCTGATTCCAACCTTTATTGCTGAGTCTCTGAAATGATTAAAGTCAAGAAATCGCCAATTCCCCATACCTCTTTGGGGTGTTGCTGGCGATTCCGTCCATAATGATTCTCTTTACACTGATTGATAGCGACGGGCGGCGCGGAGTGGCCCACACAGTAGTGCATGACTCCGGCATCATTGCCGTTTGGTTGCTGTTAATTTCGCTTTCGCCTTTGCAGTCCATATTCCCCAAGTCCCGCTTAATTGAGTGGTTAATACATCGGCGGCGTCCCATTGGCGTAGCCGTCTTTGCCTACGCCGTTATCCACCTTGCGTTTTACTTAAACTTTCATTGCAGAGAAATTTAACGGCCCCCGGCACAACAACCGGGGGCCGTCTGTCGCCAGCGCAACGTCGCCGCGGGATTATGGCGGGGTTACGGCGCGGTTGTGCCGCCGACCGCGCCCCAGCCGTAGGGAATGTTGATTATCCCCGGCTCCAGGGCGTTTACATCCGACTGGCCGCAAAAGGCCATGCAACGATCCACTTCCTCCCGCAGCAACTCCAAGACGCCGTGGACGCCGTTGGCCCCATCCACCGCCAGCCCCCAGAACAGAGGGCGGCCGATCGCCACGGCCTTGGCGCCCAGGGCCAGCGCCTTGATTACGTCGCTGCCCCGCCGCACGCCGGAATCCACATAGACCTCGGCGCGTCCCTTGGTCGCCGCCACGATTTCCGGCACCATTTCGATAGCGCCCATCGTCATATCCAACTGCCGCCCGCCGTGGGTGGATACCAGAATGCCGTCAACCCCGTTTTCTACCGCTTCGTGGGCATCCTCGGCCGTGCGCACGCCCTTCAGCACCAAAGGCAGGGCGGTAAGCCCCCGCAGCCATTCCAGTTCCCGCCAAGTGATGGGCGGAGCGTAAGATACATCCCATCCTTCGGTTTCGTCGGTGCCGCTGATGACGCTGCGGTCGGCGTCCATCCCCCGGAAGTTGCCGAGGTCGTGTTCCCGCTTGTAGCGGTTACGCAGATCGCGCTCCTTGGGGCTGGGCACCGGCGTGTCAACGGTCAGCACAATGGCCTTGAACCCTGCTTCCTCAGCGCGGTGAACCAGCATCTCGGTGAAGCTGTAGCCCCGATGATAAAGCTGGAACCACAGCGGGCCGCTGGCGGCGTCCGCCACTTCATCCATACTATAGTTGGACGATGTGCTGAGCATCATCAGTGTGTCGGAGCGGCCGGCGCCCTGCGCCGTGGCTACTTCGCCGGCCGGGTGCGCCAGCCTATGGCTGCCCGCCGGGGCCACCATCACCGGCATACTGATTTCCTGCCCCAAAACCGTGGTGGCAATTTTGCGTTCCTGAACATCGCGCAGAAACCGGGGCCGCAGCGTGAGCTGCTCAAAAGCGGAACGGTTGCGGCGGGTGGTGAACTCGTCCATCGAACCCGCTTCGATGAACTCCCAATTGTTGTGCGGCAAAACCAGCTTCGCCCTGGCCTCGTAGTCGTAAAGGTTGATGGGGTCGTTAGCCATTGCGCCTCCAGCCCGGAAAATTGCCTCTAATTTATCCCGGATCGGCTTATCCGGCAAGGGGGGCATCAGCCCCATAGCCTTGCGCCGCTGCGAATACTCCGCCAACTCGGGAAAAACTTCTATCACCGGGCGGGCGTGAGCGAACCACTCCGCATCCAGTTCGTAAGTATCCGGGTCGGACTCGATGTCCGCGAGCAATGCCGCGTTCTCTTCCGGGGTTAGCGGTTTGTCCCCTGGTTTAAGCGGAGGCATAATCTCTCCTTTCCCTATTGCTGGCCCGTCTAAAACTGATGATCCGGCATCGAGGGTCGCGCAGAGTATACACTACTACGTGAAGCACCTCGCCGAGATATCCAACCGCCATCCTCCTAGGCTCCTCAAAGCGATCCGACTCCCAGGATATAGCAGTGCGCCACTCGAATTTGGCGACTTCCGAGAAATCAGGCCGGCCCCGCGCAACGTTGGCCCGGTTCTTTTCCTCATCCCACTCGTATTCCCTTTCCATGCTGCCTACTCATACCGCAGCGCTTCCGCCGGGTAGATGTTGCTGGCCTGGCGGGCGGGCAGGAACGTGGTGGTCAGCGAAAACAGATAGGCCACGACGATGATGATGATTATCTGAAGCCAGGGAATGGTGAACCGGATGGTTTCAATGTCTTGCCGGATTTCCCGCACTATCACCCAGGAAATCAACGTTCCCAACCCCACCCCGATGGCTACCCCCAGCAGCACCACGAAGGACGATTCCATCAGAAAGGAAAGCTGCACCATCCGCCGCTTGTAGCCGATGGCCCGTAGCACCCCGATCTGTTGCCGCCGCTCCACCACCGCCCGCAGGCTTACCACCCCCAGCGATGCCACCCCCACCATCAGCCCCAGCCCCATAAAGCCGGTGAGCAAGTAGTTGAATGACCGGTTGGCCGCCATTGATTCCTCGATCACTTCTGAAAGGACGGCGGCTTCCATGCCGTTGCTCTGGAACGCCGATTCCAGCCTGCGGACCAGTTCGCCAGGATCCGCGCCCTCGGCGGCCTTGATCCGGTAATTGGTGGCCGGGATGGGGAAAGGCGACACTTCCTCCACCTGCCGCCGGCCCATAATCATCCCGTTGCCCAACGTGCTGAACGAGTCGGACGAGCGATCCATTACGCCAATCACGGTCAGGTTGAGCATAACCCTGGTATTGGGCTCCCGGATTTCGACGGGAATGGGCTGCATGGATTCATCTTCGTAGGCCAGCCCCTCAACCCGGAAATCGTAAATGGCGTTGTCGGCGGCGAACTCGTTGGCCGTCGGCACCGCCAGCGAGTCCACCACCGCCAAGTTGGGATCGTTGCGCAGGGCCGCCATAACCTCCCCCGCGGTTGTCCCGTAACCTTCGGCAATCAGATGAAAATCAATCTCCGAGGTCGCCAAGTATTCGTCATCGGCTGCCCGCACCAAATACTCCTGCCAGCTCTGTTCCTCCGCCCCGATTTGCCGCGCCTGGATCGGAATGTTGGTATAGCTGCCGATGGCGGCGAAATCGGCGGCGTCCAAATTGGGGTTTTCCGCCACGGCCCCCCGCAGATCCTCTATCGGCGTGTTGAGATTCACCGTCGCCGATACATCCCAGCCCCCCGCCAAATCGTTGCCGTCCCCCGAGGTCGTGGCGAATGCCTCGGTAAGGATCGACATCACGATCATCGTGAAGATCACTAGCGCGAACATCGCCAGCGTTATCCCGGTGCGAAACTTGTTGCTCATCGGGTAGGCCACGGCGGTGACCAGCACCGGCCGCAGCGAGCCAAAGGGGGAGGTAACGGCGGTAAGAGCTTTCAGCAGCAGATCGGCGTTATACATCACCGCGACCACTGTGGCCCCCACCATCGTAATCCCCGAAATGAAAAACATCTCGATCCCGCCGTTCATATCGCCGAAAACCCGGCGCAGGGAACTCACCGGAATCATCCAAAACACCAGCTCGGCCACGCCCAGCAGCGAGTACCCCACCCGGTCGGCAATGTCCGGGCGAACCTGCCGCCGCCGCAGCGCCCACCGCAACATCAGCGCAATCCCGGCAATGACCAATGTTACGCCGATGCGCACCAGAGCATCGCTGTCGCCTTCGGTTCCGGCGTATGTCACCAAAATGCCCAAGATAAAAGTAAGCCAGCCCTGGCTGATGGGCCGCGACAGCAACAAAACGATGCTGACCACCACTCCGGCCGGGGTGGTCAGCGGTGACAGCGCCAACTGCCCCAAAGCCGCCGGAACCTGGCTGATCTGCCCCCGCAGCAACGTCTGCCCCAGCCGCCCCACCAGCCGCAGAGGCAAGGCCAGCGCCACCGCCGGCCCCAGCAGCAGATCCCGCAGACTCCGGGCCGACACCTCCTGCGGCGCCGGCAAATCCCGCACCGCCGCGACAATGTTCATCCGGCTCACCCGGTAGGCCGATACCCCCACGGTGATAAACGTGATTACCATCCCCAGACAGTAAGCCACCACAATGCTGCGAAACTCGAAATTGCGCGTTAGCTGAAACTCGTCGCTGCCCGCGATTATCTGGTTGATAATCCCCACAATCAACGTGCTGGCCAACAGCCCCAACCCCACGCCGACCACGCCCGATGCCAGCGAATACGCCGTTCCCTCAAAGACGAACATCTGCACCAGGTGCCAGCGCCGGGCGCCCACCGCCCGCGCCATCCCCAACTCGGAACGCCGCGCCGCCGCCAGCATCACGAAAATCAGGAAGATCAGCAAGATACCCACCATTATGGAAAACAGCCCGAACAGGATGAAAAAGCTGGTCGCCGTGCTGCCCGCCTGTTCCGCCGTGTCCAACAGGGTGCGCTTGATGTCGCTGACCGTGAATTCCGCCAATGACACCAGCAGCGATCCCACTTCCCGCGCCAAAGCAGGATCGTTAGTCGCCGCCACCGCCTCAAGCATTTCCGCCCGGACATCCTCATCGGAAAACAGCGCCATCAAATCATCGCTGAGTTCCGGCTTGACCAACTCGGCTTGCAACAAGTCCAGGTCATCCCGCGTTTCCTGCGCCAAGAGGATACTGTCCGCCCGTTGTCTCAAATGCTCCAGAACTTCGGGGTTGGCCAGCGCGGCTTTCAATTGCGCCGCCGTCGCCCGGTCCGTGAAAAGCACCCGCAAAGTCCGGGTGACTTCCTCGCTAAGCTCCGCCCCGCTGTATTCGTCCCCCCGGTTGGATACCACGATGGAATTGATCTCCCCTTCCCGCCCGAACAATTGCTGCGCCCGGCTCAACGGCAGCAACAACGTAGGCTGCGAACCGGCATTGCCCCCGCTTTCCACCACCCCTTTCACCGTCATAGCGGCTCGCTCGCCATACAAGTAGACCGTGAATGTATCCCCGGCCCGCGCCTCCAATTCATCGGCGGCCGCCGAGTTGATGAAAGCCTCGCCCCCCGCCAAATCATCCACCCGGACATCGCCCCCGTCCACCAGTTGGAAGCCCCCGAAACCTTGCAGCGTGGCGGGATCTACCCCGGCGATTTGCATCCGCCCCTCGGATAACCCCGTGCGGTCGTTGACCGTCGGCGCGGTTTCCGCCAGCCCCGCGGCCAAGCCGTCTATATTCCGGTCATCGGCCAACTCGCGTTGCAACGCGGTAAACCGCTCCATAGGCACATACGCCGCCCCGCCGAACTGGTCGCTTTCCCCCGCCCGGGCGGAAAGCACGATTTGGTCAATCGTCCCCAGCCCGTCTACCACGCCCTTGCGGATGGAATGGGTAAGGGTGTCGCCGGTGCCGAAGGACGCCGCCATGATCAGCGTCGAAATCATTATCCCGACGATGATCAGCACCGTTTGCGCCTTGCGCCGCGGGATGTTGCGCAGCGCCATCTTGAGCATCACCCGGTTGCGCAGCCCCATAAACCCGATCACCGCCAGCGACGGCACAAACACCGCCAATAGCGCATACATTATCCATTGCATTTTGACGCCGAAAAGATCTTCCATTCGACCTATCCTTAGATCCTTGGGGAATCTTTGGGGTTGACAACTTACGCCTGGCCGTTGCCGAACCCATCGTCCACGATGGAACCGTCGCGCATTCGCACAATCCGATGCGCCATACGCCCTACCTCAATGGAATGGGTGACCACGATGAAACTTTGCCGGTTGGCCTGGTTGAGCCTGGTGATCAACCCCATAATTTCGTCCGCGGTTTCGCTGTCCAAATCGCCGGTAGGCTCGTCCGCCCAAACAATGGACGGCTGGTTGACCAGAGCGCGGGCGATGGTGACCCGCTGCCGCTGCCCCCCGGAGAGTTCGCTGGGCAGGTGATTGGCCCGTTCCGCCAGCCCCACCAAATCCAGAATTTCCAGAGACCGCCGCCGCGCTTCCGAAGCCCCAATGCCCGACAGCAACAACGGCATTTCCACGTTTTCCACCGACGACAGCACCGGCAGCAGGTTGTAAAGCTGGAAAACGAACCCCATATTCTTGGCGCGATAATCGCTGCGCTCATCGTCCGGCAAGTCATGCAGCACCACGCCGTCAATAATCACCTGCCCCGAATCCACATCATCCAACCCCGATAGGCAGTTAAGCATGGTAGTCTTGCCGCAACCGCTGGGGCCCATAATGGCGACCATCTCGCCCCGCTTGACCGACAGGTCGACGCCCCGCAGGGCGTTCACCTTGACCTGCCCGGTGTCATAAGTTTTGTGGATTGCCAGGGCTTTCACGATGGGCGCTTCATCTACGGATTGATCGGGTACGGATTGATCGGGCATAGGTCGCTCCGGCGCATATAAATTCGGTTTTTTCCATTCTACGATCTACGGATAGTCACCCGGCATTGGATTTACCGAACCGGCGGATTTAACCGCCGCCGGCCCGCCCTTTCGCCCCCGCCTCAACCCCGCTCCCTCGTTGTAAGCGGATAATAACTGGTTTAGAACTAAATTTCAAGTATCCGGCAGGCGCAGTTTCAGCTGCTCCAGCCACCACCACAAGCGGCTCCAGACCATCCGCCGCTCCGGGCTGGTGAGCTGCCGCCCCAAATGGCGGCGGGCGGCGGTCACGCCCTGCCCCGCCAAATACCCCCAAGCCCCCGGCTCCCGGCGCACCCAAGCCAGCGTCTTATCCCGATGCTCGCTAAGCACCTGCCGCAGCACCGGATCCAGCGTTTCCAAAGTAAGCGGCGGCGGATCCATCAGCCCCCGCCCACCGGCCGCACAATCTCCAAAACATCCCCGTCTTGCAGCGTCACCTGCGGGTATTGCTCCCGCTTCAGCACATCGCCGTTATAGCCCACCGCAACGTGTTTCAAGTCCAGCCCGAAAGAATCCAGATACGACTCCAAATCCGTGCCGACCTCAATCGGCCGCGGCTTTCCGTTCACCATCAAGTTAATCATATCGGCAATCAACCTCCGGTCAGGTTAAACGATGGGCGAGACCGCCAAGCAGCCTCCAGGGCCGACTTCAGCTCCGCCGCCGCCCATTGCGGATCCGGCGCGGCCATAATGTTGCGGATAACCGCCACGCCCGCCGCCCCCGCGTTCACCACTTGCGCCAAGTTGCCGGGGGTTATGCCCCCGATGCCGATGAGCGGCGCGCCGCAGCCCCGCGCCGCCGCCCGCATCAGCCCCGGCCCCGCCGGCGCCGCCCCGGGATGCGACTCCGTAACGAACATCGCCCCCAGCACCACAAAATCGGCCCCGTCCGACGCCGCCTGCGCCGCGCCGACGGCGGAATGCGCCGACCGCCCAATGAGCGTCCCCCGCGGCAGCAACCGCCGCGCCGCCGCCGTCGGCATCGCCGCCTCGCCCAACTGCGCCCCGGCCGCCCCGGCCGCCGCCGCTACATCCACTCTCTCGTTCACCAGCAGCGCCGCCCGTCCCGCAATCGCCCGCTTCAGTTCCGCCGCCAGCGACAGCAGCGGCCCGCCCGGCATTTCCTTCGCCCGCAACTGCACCATCCCCACCCCCCCGGCCACCGCCGCCGCCACCCGGGAAACCATCTCGTCCGGCGCGGTCACCGAAGTATCGGCCACCAGACACAGGCAGGGCCAATGCAGCGCGGCCGGCATAAAATCAAGCCCGATTCCGGCTAGACCCCGGCGGCGGCCGGTTGCGGGACATCCCCCACCGGACTGCTGGCCGCCGCGTACTGCCGCACCGCGATGCGCCCCGCCAGATACGCCTTGCGCCCCGCCTCGACCCCCGCCTTGAACGCCTCCGCCATCAACGCCGGATTATTCGCCTGGGCAATGGCGGTATTGACCAGCACCGCATCCGCCCCCATTTCCAGCGCCTCCGATGCATCCGAAGGCACCGCCAGCCCCGCATCCACCACCACCGGAACCCGGGCCTGTTCGATGATGATGCGAATTTCCTCCCGCGTATGAATCCCTTGCCCCGAACCGATCGCCGACCCCAAAGGCATCACCGTAGCGCAGCCCACATCCTCCAGATTCTTGGCCAGCGTCGGGTCGGCATGGATATAAGGCAACACCACGAACCCCTCCTGCACCAGCCGCCGGGCGGCCTCCAGCGTAGCCGCCCCGTCGGGAAACAGATACTTGGGGTCGGAAATGACCTCCAGCTTGACGAAATCCGTCTGCCCTACCTCCCGCCCCAACCGCGCCACAAACAGAGCCTCCTCCACGGTAGCGCAACCCGCGGTATTCGGCAGCATCTGATACCGGCCCCAGTCGATATAATCCAGCAGCGTCTTGCCGCCGGGATCGTCCAGATCCAGCCGCCGGATCGCCACGGTAATCATCTCGGTGCCCGACGCCTCCACGGCGGTCACCATTTCCTCCATCGTCCGGTAGCGCCCGGTCCCCACAATCAGCCGCGACCCAAACCTTTTCCCCGCGATAACCAATTCGTCCGACATATCGCCCCAACTCCTAAAAAAGCAAGTCAAGCATAAAGAATTAAAATCAAAAAACCGCCGGAAAAAGTCCAAACGACCCCCAAGCGAACCGGCCCTCCGCCATCCGGCCCCCAACCCCCTTAACCCAGCATCCCGAACCCCCCGCTAAAGCACCCCTACGCCAGGCAACACCTTACCACCACCTACGGCGGGCGTCAACGCCGCGGGCGCGGGGATATGTAGGCAAAATAGATTGCGATTAAGATGTTAGCCTTTTCGCTTAAGCAACCTTATCCCCTTGATTGGTTTGCTCCTTGTGAGTCTCAAACAAGAAATTCACCAGAGTTGCTGCTGACCCTACGGCAAGCCTAGCGTGCCGCGGTGAGAGGCTTGTGGCCTTGCCATCTTGCCCATGTCCGGTTCCATAAAGATTGCGCAATTCCGCGATTCCGCATCCAATACTTGCGAGATTGCCTAGGATCCGCTTGATGGTATCCGCTCCACGTTTCTGTTCTGGCACGCCTTCAGGCACTAATCTAAGTTCTCGCATTACTGCTTTGGTAAGGTCTGATATGTCAGGGGATTTTTTGGGCAATGGAACGCCTCTTTCTGTTAGGATCGTCTTGCAACAAGTTTCGATCAGATCTTTCGCGGTTCCGATGGCAAGAGCCGGATCTGATTCAATGGATTGTTCCATTCGTTTGATCTGTTGCTGGATCTGTGTTGCCCCAAACGAGTCGGCGTTTTGAGCTAAACTTTCTAACTTTGGTAACCCGGCAAGCAGCCGATTTGCGATATCCTGACCTTGTGGATCACTGACAATTTCATCCAGCTGCAACAATACTTTCCCGACTATATGATCTGGTTCATCCTCCCAAAATGTTCGCAGTTTATTGGCTTTGGATGTACCTTTGCGTTGGTATTTTTCAGAGTGTATGTCAATACCAGCGGCGTCGTGAAAAAACTCGCCAAACTTCGGGTTGGAAAAACCCAACACATATCCGGATGACATTTGGAGAAGGCTTTCAAGAAATCGTTTTTCTTTGAAATCTAGAGAACTCATATTTCCCTCTCAAATTTCTGAACTTCGGCGTGAGTTGATAGTATTCTCAGCGCATTGCCTCGTAGGGTAGCTACAAAGCAATAAGCCGATTAGTAACAATAGCATTATTATTCCGTAAAGTCAATTGGAATTAGACATCTGTAGGAAATAAGGGCTAAACCGGGGGATCGCAAGACCAAATCCAGATCGTTCCCATCATGGCTGAGTCCATTGACGCGGCTACCGTAAGCCCACACCTCCACGCCGGGCAAGTGCTGTCGCAGCAACGCCTCGATTTGTTCGCGATGATGGGATTGCAGATGCAGGCGGTCAGTCATCGGAATCCTCCCCTATAACCTCGGCCGTCGCTTTGGCACAGAATTCCTGCAACAAAGTCTCGGCAGGTATATCCAAATACTTATGCAGCGCCCGCGCCATCCGCATCGTAATATCCCGCTTCCCCGACAACACCTCCGAAACCTTGCGGCTGCTCCCTATCAAAGGCACAAGATCCCTCCGCTCCAACCCCCGCCGCTCCATCTCAAACTCAATCGCCGCGATGGGATCCGTGGGCGGGCCGATGGGGTAATGTCTGTCTTCGTAGTCTTCTACCAATACGACCAGTACGCCAAGCTCGTCATCTTCCGGCGTCCACGGTTCCGCTTGAAAGATTTCCTGGATGCGCTTCAGCGCGGCGTCCAGGTCGGCATCGTTTTTGATTGGCTTTATGCTGTTCATAAACCCGCCCGCTCCACATCTATGCGGTCGTATTCCGCATGGGTTCCAATCCATTTGATATACACCGCGCGCCACCTGTAACTAATCCCTGCCACCAGCCTGAACCTGTTGCCCCGGATGTTGAACACTACCCGGTTGCCGCCCACAAAACTGGCGTCCGGGAAACTTTCCCTGATTTCCGACGGCGTAGACCAGTCTGACTTTTCCACCGGAATGTACCAGTCCGACAAAGCCCTTTCGGCGTCCGGGTGCCGCCCCCAAAACTCCCGCAGAGCGCGTTTCGCTATGATCCTCATCGCCGGCCATTATACCCAACAACCCCCCACCCTGCCACCCCCGCCTTTTCCCCAAACAACCGCCAATCCAACCCGTCAAACGGATAATACTTGCCGGGGCCACCCCATCACCCAAAGCCCGTCAATCAGCGTCTGCGTCGGTATGCCCCGCAGGATTTCCAGCGTGTCGGCGGTTATGGCGGGAGCGGTCATAGCGCATCTCCTTTCCGGTTTTATTGCGGGGCGCAGGCCCGGATAACTTCCATTGCCCGCGACTTGGCCCCAGGCCCCGATGCGCGGGGCGACACGATCGGCAGCGTGATCCCCGCATCGCGGTATTGGCGCAGCCGGGCGCGGCAATCCTCGGCGGATCCCGCCAGTGCGAAAGTGTCCACCAGTTCCGCCGGCGCCAGCGCCAATGCATCCTCCGTCCGGCCCTCCCGCCAGGCGCGGGCCACCGCCGCCACCGCATCGCCGAACCCTGCCTCCGCCACCAGCCGCCGGTAGCGCGGGAATCGCCAGACATACGACGCGATGTAGCGCCGCAGTTCGTCCCGCGCCGCATCCCGGTCCGGCGACACCGCGCAGGCCAGCAGCGTCGCTACCTCCACCTCCCGCGGGTTGCGCCCCGCCCGCGCCGCGCCGTCCGCTACATGACGCGCCGCCGCCGCCGCGTGTGCCAAACTGCACCAGGTAAGGATCGTCCCATCGGAAATTTCGCCGCAGATTTCCAGCATCCGGGGCCGCACCGCGGAAACATAGATCGGCATTTCCCGGCGCACCGGCTCAAACCACAAATCGAAACGCTCAATGCTATGAATTTCCCCGTGATAGTTAATATCGCCGTCCCGCAGAATGCCCCGCACAATGTCAATGCACTCCCGCAGCCGCAACACCGGACGGGTAAAAGGCAAACTATGTTCCGGCTCCACCTGCGCCTTGTGGCTGGTGCCAAGCCCCAAGATGAAACGCCCGCCGGAAAGATGGTCCACCGTAGCCGCCGCCATCGCGATGGTCGGCGCGGTGCGGACGAATACGCTGCTGATGCTCGTCCCCAGCTTGATGCGCCCGGTGGCAACCGCGCAGGCGGACAGAATGGCGAACTGGTCGCCCCCATGCCCCTCTGCCACCCACGCCGATTCGTACCCCAATTCCTCCGCCAGCCTCACGCACTCCACAATCTCCGGCGGCGCCATCCCCCCCGAAAAACCGACCCCGATTCGCTCCATCGCTGCCCCCGCTTTCCCCGTAGTATCGCCCGATGCCAAGCCTCGCCCGCCCAAGCCCAACGCCCCCGATTGGCGGATATAGGGCTGCAAGGGATATGATAGGCCATAGCCCGGTTTTGCGCCATCACCCCGCAACGGACAACCGGGCCGGCCAGCGTCCAACGGATAACGGATGCGGAGTTGAAATGACCGGATATTCCGGCTATCGCTGGATTGTAATATCCCTCTACCTGATTTCCAACGTATCGGCGCAAATGGTGATCAACACCCTCGGAATCCTGCTACCGGCCATCACCGCCGACTTATCCCTGTCGCCCGGCCAAAAGGGGCTGCTGGGTTCCGCCCCTTTCTGGAGCAACATCGCCCTGGCCCTCCCCCTAGGATTCGCCGGTTCCCGCCTCTCCCCCAAATGGCTCACCGCGGTCACCCTCGCCGGATGCGCCTTATGCCTGTTCCTGCAAAGCTGGGCCCCGGTGTTCGCCATGTTACTATTGGGGCGGCTGCTGTTCGGCATCGGCGCCATCGCCCAGCAGCCGGCGCGGGCGCTGCTAATGCGCCAATGGTTCCCGCCCTGCGAGGTAGTGCTGGTCAACGGCATCTCCAACGTGTTTTTCGGACTGGTAGTCGGCGGCGGACTGGCCCTCGCCCCCGTGCTGCTGATCCTGTTATCCGACGACTGGCGCACCACGCTGCAAGTTTTCGGATTCTACTACGTCGCCCTATTGCTCCTATGGCTGCTAATCGGCCGCGACCGCGTAACCGAGGAATTTGCCGCCGCCCAACCCCAGCCCGTGCTTTCCCTCTTGCGCGGCGCCTTAGCCCACCGCGATTTATGGCTTTGCGGCGGCGGTTTCGCCGGCGCCACCATGGCCTTTTCCGCCTTCCTCGCCTTCTACCCCACACTGATGCTGGAGGAGTACGGCGTATCCCTCCGCATCAGCGGTATCGCCCTGGCCGTGGACGTAGTCCTGGGCGGCGTCGCCGGCCTGGCCGCCGGATACTTCGCCGCCGCTTGGCAACAAGAGGGCCGCTTCCTCCAAATCCTGGGCATTATGATGATCGCATCTTTCGCCGGAATGATCCTTTCCGGCGACCTAACCTTGATCTTCCTGATGGCGATCATCAACGGCATGGCCTGGACCTTCTTCCCCATCCTGATCACCGTCCCCTTCAACCTCCGCGGCATCCAACCCCGCCAACTGGCCGTAGCCTTCACCTTCACCATGATGCTCATCTCTCTCGGCCAGGCCCTCGGCCCCCTATTCATCGGCTACATCGTAGAACTGACCGCCAACCTGAAACTGGCAATGCTGATCATCAGCTTCTTCCCCGCCACCCTGATAATCGCCGGCGCCACCCTAACCTTCGGCCGCCGCCCCACCCCAACCCCCGCCCCCGAAAATTGATCCGCCGCCCCGCAACCCCACCACACCATCCCCTAACCCAGCCCGTCACATCTATATCCCCCCAGTCCGAGAATTCAACGAGCCGCGCCCCAAACCGCCCGCGGACGACTAGCACACGAAACCGCGGAGGCAATAGCAAAGGGGCAGAGCATCTTTGCTCTACCCCACAATTTCCGCCTATCCCCCGCCATTCCCGCCAGGGCGCGGCGCTACACGATGTCGGCGAGACGCTCCAACTGGGATATATCCGCTACGCTGGGCAGGAAAATGACTTCGTCCATGCCGATGCTTTCCATATCGCGGATGGTGTTTTTGACGGCTTCGGGGGATGCTATGGCGTTGCGGGCCATCTGGTCGGCGGCCTCGCCCAAGAATGAGTAGTAATGGCGGATGTAGCCGCTCACCTGGTCGGCGGCGTTGGGGCCGAGGGCGTAGGATGCTACCCCCGCCAGCCGGGGCTGGCCGGAGCGGGCGTTATTTTCCCACGATTCCAGCACCGTCTGAAACATTTCTTGAACCGCGGCGGGGGAACCGGCCGAGGCGATAAAGCCGTCGGCGTAGCGTCCGGCGCGGCGCAGGGCCGCCGGGGCGCTGCCGCCGATCAGCACTTCCGGGCCGCCGGTCTGCGCCGGGGGCGGCCCCATGGAGCCTGCGCTGTCCCCGGCGACTTCGCCGCGCCATACTTGGCGCATCAGGGACAAGGCGCGGCTGAGACGCCGCCCGCGCTCCTCGTAGTTGGACGGCGCAACCCGGAAGTCGTCGGGCCGCCGCCCAACGCCCAAGCCCAGGGTCAGCCGCCCGCCGGAAATCGCGTCCAGCGTGGCGGCCTGCTTGGCCAGTACGCCGGGGTTGCGCAGCGGCGCCAGCAGCACGCAGGTCGCCAGCCGCACCCGGCTGGTGACCCCGGCGGCCGCGGCCAACGTGATCAGCGGTTCGTAGTTGTCATATACCAGCCGGTCAATGATGCCCAAGCTGGAAAAGGGGCCGGCGTCCGCCCGCTGCGCCCACTCCAGCACCAAATCGCCTTTCGCGCCGGGTATGTTGCCCGGCAGCCCGATGCCTACTTTCATATCGTCGCTCCTGATTTAATCAAACACCGAGGGCGCAGCGATTTTGCTTTTCCAGAAGCAATATCGCTGCGCTGACTGGGGTTTAATCCCCTTAAGTTCGCAGGAAATCCAGTTGCTCGAAGTTGCCGCCGACAATGGGTTGGGCGTCAAGGCCCAGCCATTGCTCGGCGATGGTGGCGTAGACGCTGCGGAAATCCACTTGAAAGTGCAGGTCGCCGTCCAGCAAATCCGGTTCTTTCAGCGACGGGTACACGCCATGCATTCCGCCGGCCACGGCGTCGCCGATGACAAAGGCGGCGCCGCCGGAGCCGTGGTCGGTGCCGGAGCCGTTGTCTTTTACCCGGCGGCCAAACTCGGTGAACACCAACATAATAGCCTCTTGCGATGCTTGATGTTCGCGCAGGTCGGCGAAAAAGTCGCTGATTCCCTGCGCCAGTTCGCCCAGCAGTTGCGTCTGCACCGGCATTTGGCCGGAATGAGTGTCGTAGCCCGCTTGCGCCGTGTAAAAGACGCGCGTCCCCAGCCCGGCCAGCAGCGTTTGGGCGATGCCTTTGAGGTTGCGGGCGATGGGGGTGTGGGCGTATTCGACGCCGGAGGAATAGCTTTCCCCGGCGGTCTTTAGGATATCGGCGCCTTTCAGCGCATCGGACCCGGTGCGCCCCAAGTAATCGAGAGTTGGGCCGGAGCCGATGGCCGGGGCGTACATCCGGGCGAAAACTTCCAGTGCCTGGGCGCGGCGTTCCTGGTCGGCGATGCCGGTAAGGAAGCCGTGGTTTTCCAGCGAACCCACCGAGGTGACCGGCACGCCGGGCAGGGCCATCGCCCGGGGCAGCCCGCGCCCGAAGTTGACGCCGGTAAGCACGTTTTCGCCGTGCGGGTCCAAGTCGCGGATCGCGCGGCCCAGCCAGCCCTCGGTGGCTACCCGTTCCGGTTCGCAGGTGTGCCAGATATCCATCGCCCGGAAATGGGAGCGGTTGGGGTTGGGGTAGCCGATTCCGTTGATTACCGCCACCCGCCCGTCGTCATACAACTCTTTCAACGGCGCCAGCACGGGGTTGAACCCGTAATGCCCGTCAATGGGCAGAACGGCATCCGCCGCCACGCCCACCGTGGGGCGGTTATCGCGGTAAAGCGGGTCGGCGTATGGCACTACGGTATTCATATAATCGTTGCCCCCGGTCAACTGAACCACGATCAGCGCCGGTTCCCGGTGTACGCTGGTCATAACCCCTCCATCCCGGCCGCGGCCGGGGTACGGCTCTGCGATGATGTTGCTTAATTGTATGCGCTGCGGGGCCGGGTTTCAATTCCGCGCTGGAGCGCGGGCAGCGACGGCCCCAAAGGAAAAGCCCCGGGAAAATATCCCGGAGCCGGCGCTAGGAAACAAATGGCAGGAGCGGCAGGATTCGAACCCGCGACCACTGGTTTTGGAGACCAGCGCTCTGGCCAAACTGAGCTACGCTCCTGTATGCCGCCAGTATAACCCATCGGGCGGGGCCGCGCAATACCCGATTGCCCCCAATGCCGATATTCCGGGATATGGGCCGGATTGCTTTCCCACGTACATCCCCCGCATTAAAACCGCGCCGGCCGCGCCCTATACGCAGCCCCGCCCGGCAAGGTACAATCTGAGGATGATAACCAACCGCCGCAACCTCGATACCTCGGAAATCATCCGCCAAGTCGCCATCACCGCCGGACGGGTCATCCTTGGGCTGGCTATGGGCGTGGTGCTGAGTATGATCGCCATGGCCGTCGCTTGGGGCCTCTGGGTGTTCATCTTTTCCGGCAGCAGTTCCCGCACCGCTTGGATGGTGATGTTCTTGGCCGGGGCCGGCATCGGGGCCGGCATCGGCGCCTACATCGCCTGGCTCAAGGTCGATCGCCCGCCGTGGGCCGCCATCGCCCTGACCATGCTGCTGACCGTGGCCGGGGGCATCGCCGGCGGCGTATTGGGCTACGACTACGGCGCCGGCCGCGAAATCGAATGCTGCGCCCAGCCCCGCACCGGCCCCTTGACCTATACCGCTTTCGGCGCCGGCATTATGGCGAATATCGCCATCTACCTCGCCGCCGCCGCCGGACTGGCCCGCCGCCGCATCCGCGCCGCCCGCGGCAACCCCTTGCCCCGGTAAAGCTGCGCCAGGCGGGTTTCGCGCCCGCCCCGTCGCCCATCCGCCCGCCCGCCCTGGCTAGTTGCCGGTCTTGACCACCGTGCCGTCGGCCTCGATCCGCAGCCCGACGATGGGCCCCACTTTCCCGTTGAAGCTGTCGGCGATGATCGTGTGCCCGGTGTCGCCCACCCGGTTGACCCATGCCGGCACCACGTGTTCCATCACCGCCCCAACCCCCCGTGTGAAATATCCCGCCCAATGTGCGATAATCTACCCGCAACCCCAAGGCTATCGGGAGATGAAACTCGCCATGAGCAACAGCAGCGACTGGATCGACATCGAAAAGAAATACTACGCCCAAACCGTCCGCCGCCAGCCGGTGGTCATCGTCCGCGGGCAAGGCACCGAAGTCTGGGACGCTGACGGCAAGCAATACCTCGACTTCGTCGCCGGCTGGGCCGTCAACCAGCTAGGCCACAGCCACCCGGTCATCACCCAAGCCGTCGCCGACCAGGCCGCCACCCTCATCCAAACCTCCAACCAGTTCTACACCGTCCCCCAACTACAATTGGCCGAGCTGCTGATCGAAAATAGCTGCCTCGACCTCGTATTTTTCGGCAACAGCGGCGCCGAAGCGGTCGAAGGCGCCATGAAACTGGCGCGGCGCTACGGCAAGCTCCACCGCGACGGCGCCTATGAAATCATCACCGCCTTCAACTCCTTCCACGGCCGCACCCAAGCCACCGTCGCCGCCACCGGCCAGCCCCATTATCAAGAAAACTTCGCCCCCCTCCTCCCCGGCTTCGTCCACGTCGACTACAACGACGTCGAAGCCGTCATCAACGCCACCACCGAGCGCACCGCCGCCGTAATGATCGAGCCGGTCCAGGGCGAAGCCGGCGTCATCATCCCCGCCGACGACTACCTCCAGCACCTGCGCCAATGGTGCGACAGCCAGGGCATCCTGCTGATCCTCGACGAAGTGCAAACCGGCATCGGACGCCTCGGCAGCCTGTTCGGCTATCAAGAATACGACGTCGAACCCGACGTAATGACCCTCGCCAAAGGCTTGGGCTACGGCGTCCCGATCGGCGCCTTCCTGTCCAAAACCCCGGCCCAGGCCCTGGTTCCCGGCGACCACGGCTCCACCTTCGGCGGCAACGCCCTCACCACCGCCGCCGGATACGCCGGCACCAAATACCTGATCGAAAACCACATCCCCGGCCACGTCAAAGAAATGGAACCCTACCTCCTGAACCGGCTCAACGAAATCAAAAACCGCTTCCCCTTCGTAACCGAAATCCGCGGCAAGGGCCTCCTCGCCGCCATGGACTTTGAGGAAGCCATATCCCCCCAAGTACTCGCCAACGCCAACCAGGCCGGCCTACTCCTCAACGGCCCCCGCCCCAACACCATCCGTTTCATGCCCCCCCTGACCGTAACCCGCGAGGAAGTGGACGAAGCCGCAGAACGCCTAACCGTCGCCCTCTCCCAAATCTAACCCCAACCCGTAATATCGCAGGGGCGCCCGCCATGCGCCCCTGCCGCCGCCCGCAAAAGAAACGCACAAAGAGGGCCAAATGACCAAACGCGAATTTTACATCGTCATCACAAAAAGCAAAGACGGCCGCTTCACCGGCGAAGCCCCCCAACTAAGGGAATGCTACGGCAAAGGCGAAACCCTGGACGAACTAATGCAAAATATGCGCAAATCCATCCAACATTGCTTGCAAGACGACGACCTGAATGACCGTTGCGGATTCGTGGGATTCTACAAAATCGAAATCTAGCCGGGGTGACAACCCAATGAAAAATAAAGAGTTTTACGTCCTAATCGAAAAAGACGAGGACGGATCTCTAGTCGGAACGGTATCCGGGCTAAAGGGGGCCTATAGCTACGGGCGCAATTTTGAGGAGCTGATGCTCAATATGCGGGAAGTCATAGAGTTGTGCCTGCAAGACAATAACGGAGCGGCCGAGTCCGAGTTCGTAGGCATCCAAAAAATTGCGGTATTATAATCGCACCCAATCCCCAACGGCCGGGGCGCGTGCCGTAACGCCCCCGGCCCACCCCAACGGACGCGCATACATCCCTATCAGCAGGCCGCCGGCATAACGGCGAATGGAGTGACTGCCAGTGTCGCCAAACAGCACAACTCAAGCACCGCCCCCCGAAACGGATTCCCAACGCAACTCAAATCAACCGGAAACCACGGCAACGCCGGATCTGGAATTTTACGCCATAATCGAACAAGACAGCCGCGGCGGTTTCTACGGATCCGCGCCGCAGTTTGAATCCTGCCACAGCCGCGGCCAAACGCTGGCCGAATTGACCGCCAATATGCAGTCGGCTATCTGGCGCAGCCTGAGCGACACCGGCCCCGACAGCCTGTCCGAAATCATCGGAGTGTACAAAATCCAAATTCCCGCCGACCCATCATCAAAAAATCGCGGCTTTTATGTCCTGATCAAAGATGACCAAGAAGGAGGATTCATCGGTATAGCCCCGGAGCTTAAAGCGTGCCTAAGCTACGGATTTACCCTCGACGAACTGGTGTCGAATATGGAGGAAGCTATCCTGTTGTGTCTGCAAGACGGCGACGATGCCGCCAACCCCGCCTTTTTCGGCATCCAGAAAGTGGCAATCCCCCAAACTGACCACCTGAAAATATGACCCGCATCCCGGCCTTGCGGGCCAGAGAAATTATCCGCGCGATGGAGCATCTGGGCTTTGAACCCACCCGGCAAAGAGGCAGCCATATCCGGCTCAGACACCCCGACGGCCGCCGCGCCACCGTTCCCGACCACGGCGCAACGGAATTTCGCCGGGAGTTCATTATGGACCTCCTCAAACAAGCCAAGATCGATACATCGGATTTCCTGTCCGCCCTGTAACCACACTAAAACCGGGAGCGTCAACGCCAATATGCCGAACAACCGAATCGTCCTAGCCTACAGCGGCGGCCTCGACACCACCGTCGCCGTCCCTTGGCTCCAAGAAAAATACGGAGCCGACATCGTAACCCTCACCATCGACCTCGGTATGGTCGACCTCGAAACCGTCCGCCAACGCGCCCTGTCCATCGGCGCCGTCGAAGCCCTAGTCGTCGACGGACGCCAAACGCTGGTCGACGAATTCCTGTTCCCCAGCCTGCAAGCCGGAACCGTATACGAGGAACAATACCCCCTCGCCACCGCCCTCGGCCGCCCCCTGATCGCCCGCTGCCTCGCCCAAGCCGCCCGCGACACCGGCGCCTACGCCGTCGCCCACGGCTGCACCGGCAAAGGCAACGACCAAGTCCGCATCGAAATCGGCGTCGCCGCCCTCGACCCCTCCCTCCGCATCATCGCCCCCATCCGCGATTGGGGCATGAGCCGCGACGACGAAATCCAATACGGCCATGCCCGCGGACTCCCCATCAACACCCGCGCCAGCCGCTTCTCCACCGACGAAAACCTCTGGGGCCGCAGCATCGAAGCCGGCGAACTCGAAGATCCCTGGCAAGCCCCCCCCGAGGACGCCTACCTCTGGACCCGCCCCATCGCCGACGCCCCCGACGCCCCGGCCTACATCGAAATCAGCTTCCAGAGCGGCCTCCCCATCGCCGTAGACGGCGAAGCCATCGGCGGCATCGACCTCATCCAGCACCTCAACACCCTCGGCGGACAGCACGGCATCGGCCGCATCGACCACGTAGAAAACCGGCTGGTAGGCATCAAATCCCGCGAAATCTACGAATGCCCCGCCGCCGTGATCCTGCACACCGCCCACAAAGCCCTCGAAACCATGACTCTCAGCAAAGAGCAGGCCCGCACTAAAGCCCGCATCGCCCAAGAGTATGCCGACGTCATCTACAACGGCCTATGGTTCACCGCCCACCGCGCCGACTTGGACGCCTACGTCCAAAGTACCCAGCGCTACGTCACCGGCGAAATCCGCCTCCGCCTGCACAAAGGAACCTGCGCCGTCGCCGGCCGCCAAGCCCCCCAATCCCTCTACCACCACGGCTTAGCCACCTACGACCGCCAAGACCAGTTCGACCACGCCGCCGCCGCCGGATTCATCAGCATCTACGGCCTCCCCGTCCGCACCCAAAACCAGGCCCAGCCCGGCTAACCCGCGCCCGCAGCCGCAATCCCGCAATCCCGGAGGAAACCATGACCATCGCCGCCCGAATGTTCGACCTCGGCACCGAAAGCGCCTTTGAAGTCCTAGCCAAAGCCCGCGCCCTCGAAGCCCAGGGACGTGAAATCATCCACCTCGAAATCGGCGAACCCGATTTCGACACCCCCCGACACATCATCGAAGCCGGTATGTCCGCCATCAGCGACGGCTTCACCCACTACGGCCCCACCGCCGGACTCCCCGAACTGCGCGAAGCCATCGCCCGCAACAGCCGCGAAGTCCGCGGCACCGACACCGAACCCGCCAACATCGTCGTCACCCCCGGCGCCAAGCCCATAATGTTCTACCTCCTCCTGACCCTCGGCGAACCCGGCGCCGAAATAATCTACCCCAACCCCGGCTTCCCCATCTACGAATCAATGATCCGCTTCACCGGCAGCACGCCCGTCCCCATGCAATTACTGGAATCCAAAGCCTACCACCCCGACCTGGACACCCTGGCATCCCAAATAACCGACCAAACCCGGCTGCTGATCCTCAACTCCCCCGAAAACCCCTGCGGCTCGGCCCTGTCCGAAACCGAACTCCGAACCATCGCCAACCTGGTGCTGGCCCGCCCTAACCTCTACGTGATGTCCGACGAAATATACAAAGACATCCTCTACACCGGCGAACACTTCAGCATCGCCTCCATCCCCGGAATGGAACAACGCACCATCATCCTCGACGGCTTTTCCAAGAGCTACGCCATGACCGGCTGGCGGCTGGGCTACGGCATAATGCCCCCCGAACTGGCCCCCCACATCACCAAACTGGCGGTCAACAGCGTATCCTGCGCCGCCACTTTCACCCAAAAAGCGGGCATCGCCGCCCTCGACGGCCCCCGCGACGCCGTCGAAGCGATGACCGCCGAATTCGCCGCCCGCCGCCGACTCATAACCGACGGCCTCCGCGCCATCCCCGGCATCCGCTGCCCCGAACCCGAAGGCGCCTTCTACGCCTTCCCCAGCATCGCCGACACCGGCCTCTCCAGCCGCGAATTCGAGGAACGCGCCATGCAAGAAGCCGGCGTCGCCCTACTCTCCGGCTCCGCCTTCGGCCAATACGGCGAAGGCTACGTCCGCCTATCCTACGCCAACTCCCAACAAAACATCACCAAAGCCATCGACCGCCTATCCGCCTTAGTCCGCTCCCTGTAACAAAAAAATCCCCACACAACAAAAACCACCCATCAAAAACCCAACCCTAAAAATCCCCAAAACCAAAATCCCCCCAACAAAAAATCCCCTCCCCCTCCGGGGGAGGGTTAGGGTGGGGGCGTCCCCCTCAAATCCCCAAACCAGAAACCAGGAGCCAAAAAATGCCCGAATGCCAAGTAATCCGCCCCGACCACCGCGAAATCGAAATCCAATCCGGCGCCATGACCCGCCTAGCCGGCGTATCCCAAGCCCTGACCGGCGCCACCGGCATCCACCTAGCCATCGCCGCCATCCCGCCCCGCTGCGCCTCCAGCCCCCACTACCACGTAAACTGCGAATCCGCCATCTACGTAATCAAAGGCCACGGCCGCTTCATAACCGGCCAAAACCTCGACCACCCCCTACCCATCGCCCCCGGCGATTTCATCTACGTCCCCGCCCAAGCCATCCACCAACCCGTCAACGACAGCGACGAAACAATGGAAATAATCGTAGCCCGCAACACCCCGGTCGAAATCGTCGTCGAGGTGTAAAAAATGGGAACCTTCGCCGTCCAAGTCCAAGTATCCAAACCCTACAGCGGAGAGTTCGCAGCCGTGGACGCCCTGGTTGACACCGGCGCGTCTTACAGTATGTTTCCCAGCGATGTGCTGGAAAACATCGGCGCTGTTGCGGACGAAACCCGCGCATTCGATTTGGCAGACAACCGAACCGTCCAACTGCCCATCGGACACGCCGAAATCAGGATCGCAGGAAAACAAATCATTACCCAAGTGGTTTTCGGCCCGGTCAACGGCCCATCACTGATCGGAGCCACAACCCTTGAGGGCGCCGGCCTTGCCGTAGACCCGATGCGTAAATTACTGGTCCCGGTAAATGGACTGCTGATGTCCGGCGTGAACGGCGTTTTCGGCAACGGCCTTGCCAACAACGACATCCCATAAAAAGGAAACAACGCTATGGCGACATTCACCATTCCAATCCAAGTGGCAAGCCTTGAAAGGGCCGGTTTCACCGAACTAGAAGCCCTCGTCGACACCGGCGCAGTCCACAGCTACATCCCGCAAGATGTGCTGCATAGCATAAACGCGCGACCCACCGAAATGCGCCAATTCGCCTTTGCCGACGACCGCATCGTCGAAATCCCTTTCGGCTACATCCGCTTTGTCGTCGAAGGACTGGAAATCGTCGCCCCCGTAATTTTCGCCGACGAAGGAATGGCGCCGCTATTGGGAGCGACCACCCTGGAAGCGGGCCACTTCATCGCAGACCCGCTCCACCAGCGCCTAACCCCCATCATACCCCCCGGCCGACACGGCAACGGCCGCCCAATCCGCCGCAACTAACCCCGCCCCAACCCACCCCCAAGGTTGAGCGTATCCCCGCCATAAGCTATACTGAACCCCGCCCCGGCCGCCCCGCGCCCGGCGCAACCCACGGCGGAGATGAAAATATGGACCTGGGCCTAACCGAAATCCAGCAAATGCTCAAAACCAGCGCCCAAGAATTCCTTTCCCGCGAATGCCCCACCACCCTAGTCCGCGAAATGGAGGAATCCGACCGCGGCTACCCCGACGACCTCTGGCGCCAAATCGCCGGCCTCGGCTGGACCGGCGTCCCCTTCCCCGAACAATACGGCGGCACCGGCGGCGATTTCCTCGACCTCGCCGTCCTCCTGGAGGAAATGGGCCGCGCCCTAACCCCCGTCCCCTACTTCGCCACCGTCATCCTCGGCGGCCTAACCATCCTGGACGCCGGCAACGACGCCCAAAAATCCGATATCCTAACCCGCATCTGCGACGGCCGCGCCCTCCTGACCCTCGCCATCGCCGAACCCGCCGCCAGCTACGAACCCTGGGGCATCGAAACCGCCGCCGCCCCCCACCCCGACGGCTACACCCTTAACGGCATCAAACTATTCGTCCCCGACGCCCACGTAGCCGACACCATCATCATCGCCGCCCGCACCGCCCCCGGCGCCGACCCCGAATCCGGCATAACCCTGTTCCTCGTTCCCGCCGCCGCCCCGGGGCTATCCATCGCCCCCATCCGCACCATCGGCTCCGAGCGTCAATACGAAATATCGCTCAACAACGTCCGCATCCCTGCCGACGCCGCCCTCGGCGAAATCAACCGCGGCTGGCCCATCGCCCAACGCGCCCTCCAGCGAGCCGTCGCCGGACACTGCATAATTATGCTCGGCGGCGCCACCGCCGTCCTCGACATGACCGTCGAATACGTCAAACAGCGAACCCAATTCGGCCGCCCCGTAGGCAGCTTCCAGGCCGTCCAGCACCACTGCGCCCAAATGGCCACCGACGTAGAAGGCTGCCGCGGCGTAGCCTACCAGGCCGCCTGGCGCCTCGCCCAAAACCTGCCCGCCCAGCGCGAAACCTCCATCGCCAAAGCCTGGATCAGCCAAGCCTACCGCCGCGTCTGCGCCGCCGCCCACCAATGCCACGGCGCCATCGGCTTCACCAAAGAACACGACCTCCAGCTATACACCCGCCGCGCCAAAGTCCAGGAACTAACCTACGGCGACGCCAACCACCACAAAGAACAAGCCCTAACCCACCTCGACCAACAATAACCCCCCCGGCTGTGCTACAATCCCCAAAATACAAAAAGCGGTAACTGCCCATGACCACCACCACACAATGCATATTCTGCAACATAGCCCGCGACACCACCAACCCCAACGTCCTCTACCGCGACGACCGTTGCTTCGCGCTACAAGACATCGCCCCCCAAGCCCCGGTCCACCTACTCATCATCCCCAATATGCACCTCGCCTCCCTAGCCTACATCGGCCCCGCCCAAATCCCCATAATGGGCCACCTATTCGTAGTAGCCGAGGAAATGGCCCGCCGCCAAAACGTCACCCTATCCGGCTACCGCCTAACCCTCAACCAAGGACCCGACGCCCAACAAACCATCCCCCACCCCCACCTACACCTACTAGCCGGCCGCCCACTGGGGGATATGGGCTAACCCACCGCCAAAAAAAACCAATTCCAAAAAAACCATCCTTATATAGGGAACTGCCCAAACAAAAATCCCCCCATTTTAAAGGGGAGGCCCAAACAAAAATCCCCTCCCCTTAGGGGGAGGGCCAGGGTGGGGGTGAAACCATCACAACCTCAAAATTCCAAACCCGCCTGCAATCCCTACCCCCCAAACTCCAGGCCCACATCTACCGCACCCGCGACGTAGGCTTGGCCCTGGCCCAACGTCACGCCATCAACGAAACCCGCGCCGAAACCGGCATCCTCGCCCACGACATCGCCCGCACCCTCAAAAAGAAAGAAATGCTCCGCCTAGCCGACCAATTCGCCCTGCCCACCATCGACCTGGAACGCCGCGCCCCCATCCTGCTCCACGGCCCCGTCGGCGCCCAACTCCTGCAACAAGAGGATGGCCTCAACGACCCCGAAATCCTCGACGCCGTCCGCTGGCACTCCACCGGCCACCCCAACCTGACCCAACTGGGGCTGCTGGTATTCCTCGCCGACAAACTAGACCCCAACAAGAAAAAATCCTATCCCTACCAACCCGAACTGCAAGCCATCGCCAACGAAAGCCTCCCCCAAGCCGCCCTCGAATTCCTATGCCGCGAATCCGCCCTCCGCCTCCAGCGCCGCCGCCCCGTCCACCCCTCCAGCATCGCCGCCATCAACGCCCTGCTGCTGGCAACGGATTAGGTACGTCATCATCCCCGCTGTCATTCCCAAAATCGTCAACGATGGGGGTGATTTCCTCAATAAACCCCCGCAAAATTTCCGCAATCTTGCCCGCAAAGTCATCGTTCAGCGTGTCCGGGCCTGCAATTGCGAAATGATAGATGCCGTGCGGGTGAGTATTCTTTCGGACGTCAAGGCTGATGCTGTCAAGGGCTGCCGGCATCGGTATCTTTTGGCGGTTTTCAAACAATACAATGGCCCGCCATTTCCCTGATTCTTCCTGCGGATAGAGATCTATGGAATAATCCACTTTCCAATTGCCCCACGGGGCGCGTGAATACCATAGATGATAATAACGACGCCCCCCTCCTTCGCCGGCCCACCGGCTAATCTTGTCCGGCCGGATGTCATCCGGCAATCCGGTTATAGCCAGCCGCCCCACCTTTTTGGCGAATTGGCTAACTTCGTCATTCCTGTTCTTGGCAAATGTCGCCGCAAGTTTGGCCCCGAAATTACCGCTATTTGCCCTTTCCGGTTGCATACCCTGCCCGATGCCAACCAGATAATCATCTACCCCCGGCACCGGGATGATGGCAGACGCCTGCACATAAATGGATCCGGTTTGCGAATCTCGGTAAGGGATCAGCTGAATACAGGTGATCATATCTTCATTGTGGCCTTGCTGATTAAGCCACACCGCGGCAGTGATCACTTCCGGCGCAAAACGGTGACTGGCAATGATGATCCGTTGCCCGTTGTTCAACGCATTCAGATCATCCGCCCCCAAGTGCTGCATCAGCCGAACTGTTACTTCATCCTGATTTTCCCCTAGATATTTCGCCGCCAACCCGACAATGTCATCAGCCGTAGCCCGCCGGAAATAACTGGCGTACTTGATCGCCTGCCAGTGGACGTCGGCCCCGGTATCATCCCGCTTCAGCTCAATGATCACCAGCTTGCCATCCCGATCTACCGCCAGCAAGTCCAGCCTTTCGTTAGTCAGATCAAACCCGCTGAACTCCTTGCCAATAATCAGCAAATCATCGCCCAAAATCCCCGGATTAGCCGCCACCCACTCCTGAATATCCCGCCGCTCCTGCAACCCCAAGCGGCTGAACTCCACCTCCTCAATCCTTTCCGACTCCCGATTTTCCGGGTTGACCCGGTACAACTGCGGCTCCCCGCTCATACAATCCCCCTAAATCCCTGGCTATCAACGCCAAAACAATATACAATAACGCCCGTCAACCCCCAACCCCAACCGCCCGATAAGGCCGCCATCATGCAAATCGAAATCACCCCCCAAGCCGCCGACCACATCCGCAGCCACGGCGGACGCGCCATCATCGACCTGCTCCAACACTCCACTTGAGCCGGCTGCGCCATCGAGGTATCGGTCGATACCCGCGCCCACCGCCGCGACACCTCCCCCTACGAATCCCGCCACATCAACGGCATCGAAATCCTGACCCTCCCCGAAGTAACCCAGCACACCGTCACCCTGAACCTAACCCTCCGCAAATTCCTGTTCCTGCGCCACCTTCGGGCAACCCTCGAATTCGACAACGGCATCGTAATCGGCGCCGCCTACGGCTAACCGGCGCAACCCCTAAATCCCCGAAACCCCGCCTACCGCGCCCGATACTCCGGCGCCCGTTTCTCCACAAAAGCCCGGCTCGCCTCCTGAAAATCCTCGCTCAAATGCAACTTCAGCGGCAAAGTCTGCATATCCGCATCCGCCCCCGCCTGCACCCACTGCCGCCGCGTCAGCTTCACCCCCACCCGCGACGCCAACGGCGGCGCCTGCAACACCTGCTCCGCCAGCCCCTCCGCCGCCGACAAATGAAACCCCGTCGGCACCAAACGGTTAATCAACCCCAGCCGGTACAACTCCGCCGCCGCCACCGGCTCCCCCGTAATCACCATCTCGCTGGCGATTTTCGACGGCATAAATGCGTTGACCTTGGCCCAAATCCGTCCCCCCGCCAGCCCCCGCCGCGTCTCCGTAATCCCGAACTTCGCATCCTCCGACGCCACAATCAGATCGCACTCGGCGGCGATCACAATCCCCGCCCCCAGCGCATACCCATGCACCGCCGCGATCACCGGCTTCCAGTTAATCGCCCGCCCCAAGTACCCTTCCGGGTTCGGCCCCCGCTCCCGCCGGGCGCTTTCCTGCGGCGTCATCCCCGCCAGCCGCTGCTTAACATCCACCCCCGCGCAAAACGCCCGCCCCGCCCCGTGAACAATCCCCACCCACGCCGCATCATCCAAATCAAACTCCAGCAGCGCATCGTGCAAATCCTGCTCAAACTGCGCATTAACCGCATTCAGCGCCTGCGGCCGGTTGAACCTAATATAACCCACCCGCCCCTTCCGCGAATAAACCATCGTCTCATACTCAACCATACCGCCATCCTCCAGCCGCAAATCCCCATTACCCCCCAATCTTGTCCCCCCCAACAACCCCATTATACCCTAACCCCCCCGCCCTGGAGCGATACCCCAACCCCGCCGTTGCCGCCGGCCCCCCCGCCCCATTATAATCAACCTATGATTCAAGCCATCGCCATTGACGGACCCGCCGCCTCCGGCAAAACCGTAGTCGGCCAACGGCTGGCCGCCCGGCTCGCCTGGGACTTCCTCGACACCGGCATAATGTACCGCGCCCTAACCTGGCTGGCCCTGGAGCGTGGCCTATCCCCCGACGACGCCGACGCCCTCGGCCGCCTCGCCGCCGACCACCCCATCACCCTCCCCGCCAACGGCGCAGCCCCCGCCCGCCCGGTAGCCATCGCCGGCCAGCCCCTGGGCCCCGAACTCCACCAACCTCGCATCGCCAACCACGTCTCCCCCGTATCCCGCCACTCCCCGGTGCGCCGCGCCCTCGTCCGCCGCCAGCGCCAAATCGCCGCCCAATCCGCCGCCGCCCGCGGCGGCATCGTAATGACCGGACGCGACATCGGCACCGTGGTATTGCCCGACGCCGGACTCAAAGTCTACCTCACCGCCCCCCCCGAACAACGCGCCCGCCGCCGCTGGCAAGAAACCCAAGAACGCGGCCAAAACACCCCCCTCGAAACCGTAATCCAAGAAACCAAATCCCGTGACGCCATCGACTCCTCCCGCGCCGACTCCCCCCTCCGCCCCGCCGCCGACGCCTGGATCCTGGACACCGCCGACCTAAGCATCGAGCAAGCCGTAGACGCCATATTCCGCCGGGCGAAGGCCAACTGATGCGCCAAGAACGCGGCAGCCCCACCACCGTCTACCGCGCCGGACGCCGCCTGGCCCGCTTCTGCTTCAGCGCCTTCGGGCGGCTCGACATCACCGGCGCCGAAAACGTACCCCCCCACGGCCCCGTAATCCTCGCCTGCAACCACCTCGCCTTCACCGACCCACCCCTCCTAGTCGCCGCCATCCCCCGCCCCCTGTACTTTATGGGCAAAAAAGAGCTGTTCGGCAACCCCGCCGGCGCCTTCCTGATGCGCAGCTTCCACGTCTGGCCCTACGACCACCGCTCCGCCGCCAACATCGACACCATGCGAGTCATGCTCGACCACCTCGACCACGACCGCGCCGTAGTCATCTTCCCCGAAGGCACCCGCAGCCCGCACCACGCCATGCAACCGGCATTGCCCGGCATCGTCTACCTCGCCCTCCGCTCCCAAGCCCCCATCCTGCCCGTCGGCATCACCGGCACCCAAAAACTCCGCGCCTGGCGAATGCCCCTGCCCCTATGCCGCCTCCACGCCAGCATCGGCCCCCCCTTCACCCTACCATCCCTTGACGGACGCCCCCCCCGCCCGGTAATGGAAAGTATGTTGCGCATGGTAATGGAGCGCGTAGCCCGCCAGCTACCCCCCGAATTCCGCGGCGTCTACGCGCTACCCCCAACTAAATCATAATGGAGCATCAAATGCCGCCCCAAACCGCCAAATTCGGCATCTACCTCAACGACGCCGAAAAAAAGGTCGTCCGAATCAACTCCCCCTACTGGTTCCCCCCCGAACCCCAATGGACCTACCTAACCCCCGAAGTCAACGCCACCCTGCTAACCATCCGCCAACTCGCCGCCGCCCAAAACCTCACCGCCGACCCCGAAGCCCTAACCTGGACCACCATCCCCCTACGCGAACCCGACGAACCACAATAACCCCGTAGGGCGCGGGCCGGGTGGTATAATGCCGCTATGACATCATCGCGCTTATCACCATCCCCCGCCGCCCAATTTCGCCGCCGATGGGCCTCGCTGCTAGGGATGCGCCCCGCATCCTATCTGCCCGTGCTGCTATTGCTACTGGCAATATCCACCGTATACCTGTTCGGCGACGGCTGGGGCGGCTTTTACCAGTACCACCACGGGCACGACTGGAACACATCCGAAAATCTGGCATTGGCGGAAAACCTTTCCCCGGCGCACAATTTCCTGATGTTCCTACGCCAATACCCCGCCCCGGACGGCGCCCCGGCCTATGAAATGTACAACCGCTTTCCCATAGGAAGTTTCGCCCTAATCAAACTGGCAATTTCCCCCTTCGGCGATGATCTATCGGCGAAACTCTACGCCGCCCGGATGCTAATGCTGCTAATGTTCGCCGGCGCCGCCGCATTGGCCTATCTGTCCCTCCGCCGCATTACCGCCAGCCGCCAAATCGCTTTCGCCGCAACGCTGCTAGGCTTTTCCTCCTACTACATCCTATATTTAAGCGATATGGTAGCCAACGATGGAATGATGGATCTATTCGGGATTATGCTGGTCTTTCACGGCATGACCATCTTTGTGCAGGATAAACGCTTCGCCCAATTACTGGCAAAAACGTGTGTAGCTTTACTGATCGGCTGGCACGTATACGCGCTATTATTGCCCTTCATAATCTTTGGATTAGCCGGGGAAATCATCCGGTCATTGCGCGGAAATACGCCCGCCAACTCCGTTACAACCCACATCCAATCCGCTACTGCCGCGCTGATCCGCAGCCGCTATCTGCGCTTGGGCGCAATCGCCTTAATGTTCGGGATAGCACTGTTGAGTTTCAACTTCGCCAACGAATACGCCGCAATGGACGGCGAAATCCCCTTTCAAGAACTATCCTCCGTCCAGTCAATAATGAAACGCGCCGGGCAAAACCCGGAGTACAATGCCGCCCGATCCGAATTTGTGGCTTGGCGAACTTTCTTGCCCGAACAATTCCGGCGCATCGGTCGGATGGCATTACCCTATGCCATAACCGTCCACACCGACGGGCTGCACCACGCCCACCCAACAGGCCCGTTAAGCCTCCCCTACGCCGCCATCGGAATAGCCGCCGCGGGAGCGTCCCTGCTGGGACTGCTATTCCTGCGCCGCTACCGTATGCTATTGGCAACATTAGCATTAAGCGGCCTATGCTGGGGCATCGGAATGCGCTCCAACACCGCCCTGCACGACTTGGAAAGCGTGTTTTATGTAGGCATCCCATTAGTCTTGTTCACCCTGATTCTGCTAAGGTTGCGGCAACGGATCCGCCATCTAGCAACAATTGCGACAATGATCGCCCTGCCAATTTTCGCTCTTTCCGCTTACCACATAGCCCAAACGGAAGCCCAAGCCCGGGCGCCATTACTGGCTACCAACGCCGCGGTAATGTCCGATTTCCAGAAAATTCAGGATATAACGCGGGGGGGTAAAAGAGTGTACATTCAGATGTACGAACTTGACCCATACTCGCAAGACGTCTACTTCATAATCGACTATTATCTAGCCGGAAACATCATCCAACCCGGCCAAAAACCCATATCCGACTGCGGCCCGCAATGCGGACAATACTACGATTTCATAATCAGCGGCAACCGCAACCTATATCCCGAAACCCATCTCCTAACCCCATCTAACCAAGAAGCATTCCTTTTCAACACCGCCGCCATCAACACCAACGCCATAACCGCCAAATACCGCGCTGTGTACGATACCGTAGTATCGGGCGCTTACGGAGCGCCAACGGTAAGGGCGGAATACGATTTGTTCATATCCAACGGCAACGCAATTTACTACAAAAGCCGGTGCAACGCATCAGACACAACGCACAAGTTTTTCCTGCACACAACGCCCAACGACCGAAACCGCTTGCCCCATGAGCGCAAAGAACACGGCTTCGACAACCTGGACTTCGACTTTATATGGCGCGGCGCAAAGTTTGACGGAAACTGCATCGCCATAGCCCTATTACCCGACTACCCCATCGCCAGCATCCGCACCGGGCAATACATATCAGGCATAGGGCAAGAAATCTGGAGCGCAGCCATTTCGCTAAAGAACCCATCGAAATACAACGCCGCCGCCACCGCCATAACCGCCGGCAATTACGGCGACCCGGCCGCCCGCGGGAATTTCGATGTATATTTGACCGAAACCGCGCTAATCTACTATAAAAATCCATGCAACGCCAGTGACACCGCAACCCGATTCTTTCTACACTTCATCCCCGAGCATAAAATCGATTTGCCCCCCGATCGTAATCGCGCCGGCTTCGACAACCACGACTTTTCCTTCACCGAGCGCGGCGCAACAACCGGCCAGCAGTGCATAGCAATAACCCCCCTCCCCGATTACCCCGTAGCCCGCATCAAAACCGGGCAATATGTATCGGGCGAGGGCCGGTTATGGACGGTAGAATTCACCGGCGACAGATAGACCGGCCCCCGCCATCGCCCTACACCAACCCCTCCGCATCATCAATATAAACCCCCGTTTCCCGTATCCGCCGCTCCGTATGCTCGTTGCACATCCCGTCATAAAAGCAGTTGCCGTGAAGCTGGCTAATCCGGCTGTAATACCGGCCCACCAACGGATTGACGTTCCTGTCTTGCCGCGCCAAAGTATCCAACCCATACGAAGTCCGCGCCGTAGTCCCCGGCTCCTCCCCCGTCCGCGCCAAAATCAGCGCATCCGTAGCCCGTTTCGTAGCGCACCAAGCCTTTTCCGCCGCATCCCGCACATCCCCCACCGCCAAACGCTCCAGCGCCTCCCCATGCATCACCCTCGCATCCGCAAACAATTCCTCAACCCTGCCAACCGCAACCATCGCAACATCCCCCCTAACAAAAATCCGCGCCGACATTATACCACAACATCAACCCCCAACCCAAACCCCCAAAAACAACCGGGCGGGCCTATTCCAGCCCGCCCATAACCGCAACAAACAACCCCCGCCGCGCCGCCGGCCCTACCCCTTAAACGCCGGAATCACTTCCTCCGCAAAAATGCTCAACTGCTCCTTGAACACCTCCAGCGGCATCCCCATAACCGACCCTATATTCACCCGTTCCACCCCCGGATAGCGTTCCTCCGCCTGCTTCAAACTTTCCGTCACCGACTCCGCCGAACCGCACAACCACGAACCGCCCGCCACCGCCTCCTCCAACGTCGGCAGCTTCACTCCCCGGCTCCGCCCCCCGTTAGCCACCGACTCAATCTGCTCCGGCGACAACGGCATCAACCCCAAAGGCGCCGCGAACTTCATCGCCTCCTCGAAATAAGGCTTCGCCCGCTCAATCGCCTTCTCCTTAGACTCCGCCATAAACACGCGAAAACCCAACGCCGCCCCCTCACCCAATTGCGTCTCCCGCCCCACATCCGACTGCGCCTGCTGATACATCCGCATCCGGTCGCCCAAAGTCGGCTCCGGCGTATTCGCCAGCAGCGGCTTAATCCCCACCTTCGCCATAAACTCCACCCCCCGCGGATTCCCGCTCACCAACGGCTGCCAAATATCCACCGGACGGTGCAACGGCCGCGGCACCAAAGTCAGCTTCTCCAGCTCATAACCCCGGTACGGCACCCGCGCCGGCAACTGAAAATGCTTCCCCTGATGCGAAAAAGAATCTTCGTTAAACGCCTTGACAATAACCTCCACCTGCTCCTCAAACAATTCCCGGTTAGCATCCGAATCCCGCATCGGCGCCCCGAAAGTTTCCACCTCCCGCGTATGATACCCGCGCCCCACCCCGAAAATAATCCGCCCCTTCGTAAGAATGTCCGCCATCGCGAAATCTTCCGCCAGCCGCAACGGATGCCACATCGGAGTAATGTTGAAACCGCACCCATACCGCAGCGTCTTGGTCTGAGTCGCCAGATACAGCCCCAGCATCAGCAAATTCGGAATCCCCTCATACCCCTCCGGCTGGAAATGATGCTCCGCCATCCAGAACTCGTCATACCCGCTCGCCTCCAAATGCCGCGCGATATCCAGCGCCCAATCGTAAGTCTCCGCCAGCTTTTCGTTAGGATACCACCGGTCATTAGCCGGCGTCCCCTCAAACCCCAAATTGTCGTCCACCACGTGCCCGGCATAAGAAGCGGAAAAATTGGTAAACATTCTTCGTTGCTCCAATGATCAAATTTTCGTCCCGGCTTCCTTGCAGACTCCCGCAAGGCATTTCGTTTCCCGCATTGACCAATATATTACGGCCTTTCCCCAGGCATTCTATCATTCATTCGTGACAGAATGCCGGGCTTACCACCCCCTACTCCCGCACCTGGCTAGGCGCCGGATTATACAACTCCAGCCCGATCGTCGCCGGAAACACCCGCGCCAGCTCCTCCACAGTCCATTTGCCATCCTTCTGAATCGTCTTCACCGGCTCCGGCTGATTCAACAAATTCACCAGCCCCTCCGTCACATGAAACACCTGCCCATTCACATGAGCCGCCTCGTCCGAAGCCAGCCATACCACCATCGGCGCAATATCATCCGCCAGCCCCCGCAGCGTAATACTCGCCCCCGTGCTAATCCCCCGCGCCGCCCGCAACTCCCGCGCTTCATCGGGAATACTGCCAATCATCCGCGTCTGCGCGCTGGGCGAAATCGAATTAGCCGTCACCCCATAGCGCCCCATATCCCGCGCCACCACCCGAGTAAAACCCGCGATCCCATCTTTCGCCGCCCCGTAATTCGCCTGCCCTGAATTACCGTACAACCCCGAAGTCGAACTGAAAGTAATAATCCGCCCGGAACGCTGCTGCCGGAACAGCACCGACGCATTCTTGACCACCGAAAACGTCCCCTTCAGATGCACCGCAATAACATCGTCCCATTCCTGTTCCGACATATTAAACACCATCCGGTCGCGCAAAATCCCCGCCACCGTAACCACAATATCCAGCTTGCCGAAACTGTCCAGCGCGGTCTGCACCATCTTTTCCCCGCCGTCCATACTCGCGACATTTTCCGTGCAAGCCACCGCCTCCCCGCCCAACTCGCGGATTTCCGCTACCACCGCATCCGCCACCGACATATCAGCGCCCGACCCGTCCACATTCACCCCCAAATCGCACACCACCACCCGCGCCCCCTCAGCCGCCATCAAATGCGCCACCCCGCGCCCGATACCGCGCCCCGCCCCGGTTACGATCGCAACTTTGTCTTTCAACAGATTCGCCATTATTCGCGCCCCTTTTCCATACAGCGGCGTCCGCCGCCCGACTTTTCGTTAAGCTAATCCCCCGATTATATGGCAGAAATAAACAACAAACTTCAGCCCGCCCGCTCCCACATCAGAACCACCGTCAAGTCGGCCCTGGATACCTTAATTGGCAGCGTGCTTAACTGCAATCGCCCGCCGCCCGGCCCCTCGGGAAATTCATACTTCCGCACCTGCCGCTCCCCAACCCAATTAGGGAAAAGACTCCCTTCTACCCAATGAAACATCAGCCCCTGCGATTCATCCGCCGCATACCGGCCATAATAAGCCACATACCCCTCAAAAGCGGCGCGAACCTCGGCATCGCCGCCCTTCAGCAGATTGCCGCCAACGAACTCCGGCCGCCCCCGCGCCATTATCTGCCCCGAAAAACCGCCCCGCCCGTCATACACCAGCATCCCCCCGGGGCTGTCGCCATAAGGGCGCGTAACCCGCCCATCCGACCACCGCCCCGCGCAGTCCAAAAGCCGCCAAGTCCCCGCAAACGCATCCGTCACCGCTACCCCGCCAGCCGCTCCGTCAACCTTACCACCATGGCAATCCCGCCGGCGCCCAAGCTGATGCCAACGGTGATCGCGGTGGCAAACAGAATCCGGGCATCCCGCCGGGCCGCCTCGTTAGCCTCCCGCGCCTCCTTGCGGGCCGCCTCGTTAGCCTCCCGCGCCTCCTTGCGGGCCGCCTCGTTCATCTCCCGCGCCTCCTGCCGGGCCGCCTCGTTCATCTCCCGCGCCTCCCGGCGGGCAATTTCGTTAGCCTCCCGCGCCTCCTGCCGCGACGCCTCGACTATGGAGATTACCAGATTCAAGCGGGACAGGACCTCGGCAAACTGTTGCGCGTTGAACTCCTGCGCCGCCTCCAGCCGTGTGATGCGCTCCTCCTGCGTTACCATCGAAAACCCCTCCAAACCTAAATTGCCGCTTTACCTAAATCGCCGGACTACCCCCGCGCCTCCGCCGCCGGCGCCGGATTCGCCACCCCGCGGGTCAACACATCCCGCGCCAGCGGCGCCAGCTTCGCCAAATCCCAATGCCCCGACGGTTCATAAATCGACCGCTCCGGCCGCGGCTGCGACATCAGCGACACCGTATCCCCGTACACCAAAAACGTCTGCCCGTTCACATTCGCCGCATAGTCGCTCGCCAAATAACAGACAAACGGCGCAATATGAGCCGGATCCATCTCCGTCAAAGTATCCTCCCCCGGAATCGCCGCCACCCCCCCGCGGGCGCGAATCTCCGCCGCGCTGGCCGGTATGTCGCCAATCATCCGCGTATTCGCCCGCGGCGCAATCGCATTGGCCGTCACCCCATACCGCCCCATATCCTTGGCCACCACCTTGGTAAACCCCGCAATCCCCGACTTCGCCGCCCCGTAATTCGCTTGCCCCGAATTGCCCACCAACCCCGACTCCGACGAAAATGTAATTACCCGCCCGGAACGCTGTTGCCGGAACAGTATACAAGCGTGCTTGACCACCGTGAAAGTCCCCTTCAGATGCACCGCAATAACATCGTCCCATTCCTGTTCCGACATATTGAAAATCATCCGGTCCCGCAAAATCCCGGCGCAAGTCACCACAATATCCAGCCGCCCGAAATGATCCACCGCCGCCTGTACAATCCTTTCCCCCCCCTCCATCGAAGTCACCGACTCCAGACAAGCAACCGCATCGCCCCCCGCCGCCCGGATCTCCTCCGACACCAACGCCGCCACCGAATGATCCTCGCCGCTGCCATCCACATTCACCCCCGGATCCACTGCCACCACCTTGGCCCCCTCCGCCGCCAGCTCCAGCGCAATCCCGCGCCCAATCCCCCGCCCCGCCCCGGTAACGATCGCCACTTTATCCACTAGCGAATCAACCAACGTTCCCTCCTGCATCCATCCAAAGTCGGCCCAATGCCCAACCCCAAAAGACCGCAAACGCGATCCTATGCCAGCAAGTCTGTGATTTCGTCCATCCCGCTGATAACCACATTGTCGAACCGGGTAAAACAGTTCAGAATCTGGAGCGGCGTAACGCCCTCCTCGATCAGCATATTATAATCAATAAACAGCGATTCCCGCCGGTTCACCGAAAACCGCGCCATCACCTTCCCATCGTTCAGCTTATTGACCGCCTCCAATTTTTCCGCCTTTTCGACGCTGGCCTTGAACCCGAATACGCAAAAAAGCGCAATCAGCCCCTGCCTTTCCCGCACTTGAATGACATACTTAATCCGCGTCCGCCCCCGGATGGTCAACGCATCCTCCGAATCAATTTCGGGCTTCATGTAAGCCGCGCGAAAGATCTCATGCAACCTTTCGGCGGTTAAATTGCCTTTCTCAATCAGATCCGCCGGCCCATGAGAATTAAAGTTTTCCAACATCATCGCCCCCTTTTCCATTTCCAATTTCCCAGATCAAGCCGCCATCCCCGGACCGCCAAAGAAACCCCCGCCATTATACAACCCAAACCGCCCAAAACCCACCGGCGGCGGCATAACATCCCAAACCGCCGCCAACCGGCCAAGCCCCCCTACCCCCGCGGCAGCGACACCGTCGCCCGCCCCGGCGTAGTCCGCTGCCCCTCCTCGTTCTCCAGCCAAATCTCGCAATTCACCAAATACTCCCCATCCTCCTCATACTTCCCCGTCACCACCCCCCGCGCCGTGATCGGACGCCCCGGAACATCCATCCCCCGGTACTGGCACGACAACCGCCGCAAATTCCCCCGCGGCCCCATCCAATCGGTCACCAAACTCCCCAAAAACGCGTTCTTCAGCGCCCCGTGGATAATCACATCCTCCAGCCCCGTCCCCTGCGCAAAATCCTTGTCATAGTGAATCTGGTAATAATCCCCCGACGCCCCCGCATACTTCACCAACTGCTGCGTATCGGGATGCCGCACCGCCGGCCCAATCTCCGTCCCCTCCGAAACATCGTCCCAAAACACCTGCTCAGCCACAGCCAAACCTCCCGCTTGATATTAAGAATCCGCCCTTGATCCGCCCCCAACCACCAATACCCAACCGCCGATGCCGCCCGTCAGTACCGGATCGACGTATTAGTCTGCGTCGCCGCCACCTGCCCGAACTGATTAGTATACGTAGTGACCACCGTGCTGATCAGCATCAGCCCAATCCGCCCGTTGCGCTCCGTAACATCCTCGATCCGCGACACCGCCGTGATCCGATCCCCCGGACGCACCGGCTCGAAATACTCCCAATCGCTCCCCCCGTCCAAAACCCGCGTAAACGGCACATCAAACGGATACTCCGGCCGCGGCGCCGTCACCGACCGCAAAAAAGTAGGCGGCGCAATCAGCCCCCCATACCGCGTACCCCGCGCCGCCGCCTCATCGCAATACACCGGATTATCATCCCCGATCGCCTCCGCAAACTTGACTATCGCCCCCTTTTCCACCTCCACCGTCTTGGCAGCCCCCTCCCGCCCGATCGCCTCCCGACGCATTTCCTCAGTCAAAAAAGACGCCATCGCAGCCACAGATCCCCCCTAACCGGATTCCCAAGAATACATAAACCGCCTGCAACTCTACCGGGGGGCGCCAAAAGTGTCAAGATTGCCCGCCCCCCCAACCGTCGAGCCGCCGCCCGTCTGCCGCCCCATCGCCAGACGTCAACATCGCCCGCCCGCGCCCCGCCCTATCAACCCCCGACGCGCCCCCAACCCCCGCTACCGCCCGGCGCCCCCACGCGCCCCCCGCTACTGCCCCAACCCCCGCTGCATCCCCCGCAGATACCCCGCCTGCCCCCCATGCTGGTTCACCTCCCACAGCAGCATCCGAAACATCCCCGCAATCGTAATCGTATCCCCCCGCCGCGTGACCATCGTATTGCCCACCAGCGAAACATCATCATGCTCCGCCAAAAACCCCAGCAAATTATCCCGCGCCGCCGCCGCATACCCCATCAGCAGCCCCTTATCCGGGCAAACCCACCCTGCCAAATCCTCCGCCCCATACCCGAACCCCACATCCATCGCCTCCGCCGCCATCCCCAGCCTTTCCGCCCAACCCTGCTCATACAACTGCGGCTGCTTACGCGCCAGCGTCTGCGTCCACAAATCCAGCGCCCGCCCGTAATGCCAAACGATAAACCCGATCGAATGGCAATCCCCGCCCGGACGGTACTCCACCTCCTCCTGCGTCAGCCCCTCCAGATACCGCTCCAGCCACTCCCAATTGACCTCAAAAGACTCCCTGATAAACTCCTGTAGCGCCATAACCCAAAACCCTCCCGATCAACAAATACCGCCCCCATTCTAACCCAACCCGGCCCAACGCGCCGCCCCAAAAAAATCCCAACCCAACAATCCCCCGTATAACCCACTAACACTCCCGCCCATTGTGCTAAAATTCAACCCGAAAATCCCACCGCCGGAGGCGCACCCTTGGAATTCGGATTTTACCTCCCCAACAGCGGCGACGGCGCCCGCCCCGAAGCCCTCACCAGCATCGCCCAACTCGGCGACCGCCTCGGCTTCCATAGCATGGTCGCCCCCGACCACATCCTAATGCCCCGGCAAGTCAACTCCATCTACCCCTACAGCATCACCGGCAGCATCATCGCCGGCGGCAACTCCGGCTCCGGCGAATGGCCTGAACAAATCACCACCCTCGCCTTCCTCGCCGGCATCACCCAACAAATCCGCCTAGTCACCAGCGTAATGATCATCCCCTACCGCAACCCCCTGCTAACCGCCAAAATGCTCGCCACCCTAGACCGGCTATCCCAAGGCCGACTAATCGTAGGCGCCGGCGTCGGCTGGATGGAGGAGGAATTCAACCTCCTCAACGCCCCCCCCTTCCAACAGCGCGGCGCCGTAACCGACGAATACCTCCAAGCCTTCATCGAACTCTGGACCGCCGACAACCCCATCTTTAACGGCCAGCACATCCAATTTTCCGACATCATCTTTCAGCCCAAACCCGTCCAGCGCCCCCACCCCCCCATTTGGATCGGCGGCCAAAGCCGCGCCGCCCTCCGCCGCGCCGCCCGCATCGGCCAAGCCTGGCACCCCGTAGGCGCCACCCCCGCCGCACCCCTAGAACCCCAAGAACTAACCCAAAACCTAACCTACCTCCGCCAGCACGCCCAACGCGCCGGCCGCGACCCCGACCAAATCCAAGTCGCCATGAAAGCCCCCCTATACGACGCCGCCACCGACGCCAACGGCCCCCGCCGCCGCTTCGCCGGCCCCCCCGAAGCCGTCCAGCAAGACATCCAAACCTACGCCAACGCCGGCGTAACCCACCTAATCTTCGACTTCCGCAGCCCCAACCCCCAAGAAACCGAGGAAAAAATGACCCAATTCGCCCAACAAATAATGCCCGCCAACTAACCATCCCCACACAATCCTAGTAATTCCCTACCCCCAAACGCCCATAATCCCCTCCCCCCAAAGGAGAGGGCTAGGGCGGGGGTGAAAACCCCAAAACCCCCCGGCAATCCCCTCCCCCTAAGGGGGAGGGTTAGGGTGGGGGTGAAAACCCCAAACGGCGAAAACCCCAAAAAAAGGAGCCGTCAAAGTGAACGAGGAAACCCTAAACCAGCGCTACCAAAGAGGCCAGGAAATGCGCCAGCGCCTAGCCGGCGGCAACACCGGACACTACGCCCTACCAGGCATCGACCAACTAGCCCCCGACCTAAAACGCATCGTCGACGAAGCCCTATGGGGCTCCGTCTGGACCCGCCCCGGCCTAGACACCCCCCGCCGCTGCCTCTGCACCCTCGCCGCCCTCACCGCCCTAAGCCAACTCCCCCTCCTCCGCCGCAACATCGAGCGCAGCCTCAACCTCGGCATCACCCCCGACCAAGTCGTCGAAGTCATCATGCAAATGACCTTCCTCGTCGGCATCCCCGCCGTAGAAACCGCCATGAAACTCGCCAAAGACATCTTCGAGGAACAAGGCATCGAATACCAACCCACCCGCATCTACGACACCAACCGCACCATCGCCCAACTCCACCAAGAAGGACTCCGCATCTACGACCAGCAAATGGGCGAACCCCCCCTCTACCCCATCGACGACCCCAACTCCCTCGAAATGGAAGTCCAACGCTTCATCGAGGAATACCACTGGGGCGCCATCCACGCCCGCCCCGGCCTAGACCCCAAAAGCCGCGCCCTATGCAGCCTCTCCGCCATGACCGTCCAGGGCCAATACGACCGTCAAATCCGCCGCCTAATCCAGGGCGCCCTCCACGTAGGCGCCACCCCCCAAGAAATCATGGAAGTCTTCTTCCAACTCGTCTTCTACGGCAGCTACACCAACTCCCGCACCGCCATGCGCGTCGCCCGCTCCGTATTCACCGAAAAGGGCCTAACCCCCCAAGACCCCGCCTGACCCACCCCCCCAAGCCAACAAAAAACCGCCCCGGGAAACACCACCCCAGGGCCCCCGCAACGGAGGAAAAATGAAACTAAAACTCAACGACGGCGCCGAACTCTTCTACACCATCGACGACTTCACCGACCCCTGGACCCAACCCGAAACCGTAATCATGCACCACGGCATGGCGAAAAACCACAAAATGTGGTACGGCTGGATCCCCCCCATCGCCCGCCACTACCGCGTAATCCGCTTCGATATGCGCGGCATGGGACAATCCGACATCCCCCCCGCCGGCTACCCCTGGTCCCTCGACAACTTCACCAACGACCTCGCCGAATTCATCGACCAACTCCGCCTCGACCGCATCCACCTAATCGGCGAAACCGTCGGCGGCTCCATCGCCATGAACTACTCCGCCCAACACCAAAACCGACTCCACTCCCTCACCGTCTGCACCTCCCCCACCAGCTTCGACTCCCACCACCAAGAAAGCGCCGACCTAATCGCCCGCGAAGGCATCGCCGCCTGGGTCGACGCCTCCATCGGCCGCCGCCTCGACCCCGACCTAGTACCCCCCGAATACATCCGCTGGTACGCCGACCAAATGAAAGCCACCCCCGCCGACGTCGTCCACGGCTTCCAATCCAACGCCGCCGGCGACCTCGCACCCCTACTCAAAAACGTCCAAACCCCCACCCTAGTCCTAGCCGCCGCCAGCCTCCGCGAGGAAGTCCTAGGCGACTTCCGCGCCGCCGCCGACCTCTTCCCCAACGGCCAACGAGTAGTATTCCCCGGCGTAACCGGCTTCGTCCAGCACATCCTACCCACCGCCTGCGCCCGCGTCTGGCTAGACTGGGTGCGGTCCCTATAGCCCCATGCCGCAACGCCCCCGACTACCCCCACCAACGTCCGGCAACCCGCTGGCCCGCCCCCGCCGCCAGCCCCCCCGGACCGCCGCCCCACGCCCCGCCAAAACCATACCCCGACGCCGCCCCGCCGCCGTATGGCGCACCAAAAGCATACCGCGCCGCCAGCCCGCCGCCCTATGGCGCACCAAAGACATATTGCGCCGCCGCACCCCCGCCCTTTGGCGCACCAAAGACATAATCCGCCGCCGAACCCCCGCCCTATGGCGCACCAAAGACATAATCCGCCGCCGAACCCCCGCCCTTTGGCGCACCAAAGGCATAATCCGCCGCCGGACCGCCGCCCTTTGGCGCACCAAAAGCAATTGCGCCTCCAGCCCCCCCGCCGTATGCCGCACCAAAGGCATAATCCGCCGCCAGACCACCGTCCTTTGCCCCACCAAAGGCATAATCCGCCGTCGGCTCCGCTGCGCCGCCGTATGGCGCACCAAAAGCATACTGCGCCGCCGAACCGCCGCCCTATGGCAGACCAAAGGCATACTACGCCGCCAGATCCGCCAGACCGCCATCCTTTGGCGCACCAAAGACATATTGCACCGCCGGCTACGCCCCGCCCCCGCCCTTTGTCGCACCAAAACCATACTCCACCGCCGGCTACGCCCCGCCCCCACCCTTTGCCCCACCAAAAGCATACTCCACCGCCGGCTACACCCCGCCCCCACCCTTTGCCCCGCCAAAAGCATACTCCACCGCCATCCCCCCCCCGCCCCCGCCTTTTGCCGCACCAAAACCATACTCCACCGCCGACTCCACCCGGCCCCCACCCTTTGCCCCGCCAAAACCATACTCCACCGCCAGATCCGCCCCGCTGCCGTATGGCGCACAAAAGGCATACTGCGCCGTCAGCCCCGCCAGACCGACGCCCTATGCCGCACCAAAAGCATACCCCACCGTCGGCTACGCCCCGCCCCCACCCTTTGCCGCATCAAAAGCATAATCCGCCGCCAGCCCCGCCGCGCCGCAGCCCTGTGCCGCGCCAAAACCATACTGCGACGCCGGATCCGCCCCGCCCCCGCCCTATGCCGCGCCAAAAGCATAACCCGCCGCCGGCCCCCCCGCCCCGCCGCCCATTGCCCCGCCAAAACCATAATCCGCCGCCGGCCCCCTCGCGCCGCCGCCCTGTGCCGCGCCAAAAGCATAATCCGCCGCCGACCCCGCCAGACCGCCGCCCATTGCCGCGCCAAAACCATAATCCGCTGCCAGATCCGCCCCGCCCCCACCCTTTGCCCCGCCAAAAGCATACTCCACCGCCGGCCCCGACGCGCCCCCACCCTTTGCCGCACCAGAGCATACTGCGCCGCCGGCCCCGACGGACCGTCCCCGACCTTTGCCGCCCCAGAGCATACTGCGCCCCCCGCGCCGCCGCCGTCTGGCGCACCGGACGCATAATGCGCCGCCAGCGCCAACGCGCCGCCGCCCTATGGCGCACCAGAGCCACAATCCGCCGCCGGCTCCGCCGCACCGCCGCCGTATGGCGCACCGGACGCATAATGCGCCGCCAGCGACACCTAGGCTACGACCTAATGCTCCTCCGCCTCCTAGCCGGACGCGACCCCGAAACCGGCGACTCCTGGCGCTGGCGCGACCCCGGCTTCGCCCGCCATCCCCTCCGCTTCGCCATCCAAGCCGGCCTCGCCACCCTCGCCATGCTCGCCACCCTAATGTTCGTCCAATCCCTATCCTACGCCGCCATCGCCGCCGGACTAGCCTCCAGCGTCGTCGGCATATTCATCACCCCCTCCAACCGCACCACCCGCATCCGGGCCGTCGCCGGCGGCCACGGCGTAGCCCTGATACTAGGCTCCCTATTCTCCCTAATCCTATTCTACGCCCCGGTAGAAACCTTCCTCAACAACGCCGAATTCCTCCGCACCCTAAGCTACGCCATCGCCGTCGGCCTCGCAATGCTCCTAATGGCCGTAACCAACACCGAACACCCCCCCGCCGCCGGCACCGCCATCGGCATGGCCAGCCGCCAATTCGACCCCTTCATCTTCTTCAGCATAATCGGCGCCGTAATAATGCTATCCATCCTAAAACTAGCCCTACGCCCCTACCTCCAAGACCTAACCGACTAACCCCCCAATCATCCCCATCATCCCCCCCACTCCCGAAACCCCACCCAAACCGCCCCCAATGCCCTACAATACCCTTACTAGGAAACTCCAAAAAGTAACCACCAAAAAATTCCCTCCCCCTTAGGGGGAGGGTTAGGGTGGGGGTGAACCGCCAATGAAAACCCAACCCCATCAGCAAAAAGCCCAAGCCGCCGGCCCCATATTCCAAATAAACCTAGAACGCCAAACCTTCAAGCTACGCACCCCCAACAACCAAACCATAACCGCCCCCTACACCACCCAAAACCGCCAATGGATCATAACCGCCCTAAAATCCCCCAACCGCCTGCACATCAAAATATCCGGCCCCGGAAAATTCGACCCCCAAGGCAACCTAAAGCAAATAACCCAACCCCACCGCACCCGAATAACCATCCCCGATCACGAACCCAACCCCAACGCGCCCCCAAGGAGCAACCCAATGACCACCCCAACCCACCAAGAAAAAGTAGACATCACCGGCCCCCTAATCCAAGTAGACCTAGAACGCCGCCAAGTAAAACTCCGCACCAAAAACGGCCAAACCCTAACCGCAACCTTCACCGACGAAACCGCCCCCCGAATAATGACCATCCTACAAGACCCCGACTACTACCACATCCGAGTAACCGGACAAGCCGAATTCACCCCCGACGGCACCCTCCAGCGCCTAACCAAAACCGAAAACATCTACATCACCCGCCCCGAAATCGAAATCCCCCCCGGCACCCCCACCATCGGCGAAATGTTCGACGCCATAATCGCCGAAACACCCCCAGAAACCTGGGCCAACGTCCCCACCGACCTAAGCATCAGGCACAACGCCTTCTACGGCCTCAACCCTGAACGGAGCGAATAATGCCCCATCAAAAAAAGCCCAAGCCGCCGGCCCCATATTCCAAATAAACCTAGAACGCCAAACCTTCAAGCTACGCACCCCCGACAACCAAACCATAACCACCCCCTACACCACCCAAAACCCCAAAGGAGCGACCCAATGACCACCCCAACCCACCAAGAAAAAATCGACATCACCGGCCCCCTAATCCAAGTAGACCTAGAACGCCGCCAAGTCAAACTCCGCGCTAAAAACGGCCAAACCCTAACCGCCACCTTCAACGACGAAACCGCCCCCCGAATAATGACCATCCTACAAGACCCCGACTACTACCACATCCGAGTAACCGGCCAAGCCCAATTCGCCCCCGACGGCAACCTCCAGCGCCTAACCAAAACCGAAAACATCTACATCACCCGCCCCGAAATCGAAATCCCCCCCGGCACCCCCTCCGTAGGCGAAATGATCGACGAAATCGTAGCCCAAATGCCCCCCGAAACCTGGGCCGGCGTCCCCACCGACCTAAGCCACCGCCACGACTTCTACATCTACGGCGTCGACCTCAGCGAGGAATAATGCCCACCGCCTTCGCCGACACCTCCTACTGGATCGCCCGAACCATCCCCGACGACCAATGGCGCGAAGCCTCCATCAGAGCCGAACTGCGCCTCGGAAAACCGCTGCACATCGTCACCACCCAAGAAGTCCTGCTCGAATTCCTGGCCGCCGTCGCCGGAAACCCCCTCCGGCGGATCCTGGGCATCCAACTAATTGACAGCTTCACCAACAACCCCCTAATCGAAGTAGTCCCCCAAACCCCCGAATCCTTCCAAAAAGGCTTCGACCTCTACCGAAACCGCCTCGACAATGGCTACAGCCTGGTAGACTGCATCTCCATGCGCCTAATGGCCGACCGCGGCATAACCCAAGCCCTAACCAGCGACCACCCTTCAACCAAGAAGGCCAATACACCGCCCTAATGCGCCAACCCTAAACCACCCGGAGGCAAAAATGCCCACCAGCGAACCCCTAGCCCGCGCCTACGCCCGCTTCACCGCCAACCTAACCCCCGACCACCTGCCCCCAACCGTACAGGACAAACTAAAAGCATCCCTACTCCACGCCCTAACCGTATCCCTAATCGGCGCCCAAACCCCCCACGGACAAGCCGCCATCCAACTAACCAAAGACGAGGAACCCAACCCCAACGGAGCAACTATCCTAGCCGACGGCGCCCGCGCCTCCCGCGCCGCCGCCGCCTTCGCCAACAGCAAACTAATGCACGCCACCAACCAAACCGACTCCTACCGAATGCTAATCCACCCCGGCCCCTGCGTAATCCCCGCCGCCCTCGCCACCGCCGAACTCATAGGCGCCGACGGCCCCCAACTCCTAACCGCCCTAGCCGCCGGCTACGAAGTCCAGGCCCGCATCGCCGGCGACTTCATCCCCGCCACCCAAGCCCGCGGCTTCCGATGCAGCCCCATCTACGGCACCCTCGGCGCCGCCATCGCCACCGCCAAACTCCTCAACCTAACCGAAACCCAAACCATAACCGCCCTCGCCCTAGCCTGCACCTTCGCCGCCGGCACCACCGAAGGCCCCCGCACCGGCGGACGCGAAATGCTCTACCACGAACCCCACGCCACCCGCAGCGGCATCACCGCCGCCCTCCTCGCCCGCGAAAACCTCCAGGGATCCGAAACCTGCCTCGAGGGCGAAGCCGGCTTCTACCACGCCTTCACCGGCAACAACCAGGGCCAACTCTCCCACACCTTCTCCTTCAACCCCCCCGGCGACGGCGGCCCCGGCCAAACCGACCTCGCCAAAACCATCCAAAACCTAGGCCAACACTGGGAACTAATGCGCGTAACCCCCAAAATCTACCCCACCGCCGGCTACAACTGCCCCGTAATCGAACTCGCCGCCCGAATGCGCGCCGCCCACGACATACCCCCCCAAAACATCGAAAAAATCACCATCGAAATGAACTGGCTCGAAACCACCTACCCCTCCCCCGCCTTCCCCAACCCCCACCGCGCCATCCCCGGCGTAGGCAGCACCCACTACTTCGCCGCCTACACCTGGACCCACCGCCAATACCCGCCCCTGCGCCAACGCCTGGACCCCGGCATCGACCCCCAAGACCCCGCCCCCGACCCCAACGACCCCAACCCCCAAGAAACCGCCGACCAAGTAGCCGCCCTAATGCAACGCATACAAATCATCGGAAACCGCCAACACCCCCACTTCGCCCCCCGCATCACCATCCGCGACCAAAACGGCGCCGAATACACCGACCAGCTAACCGGCAACGAACTAGAATGGGACTTCCCCACCCTAACCGCCCGCCTAACCCCCCTATTCCCCCAAATCCCCTGGCCCACCCCCAAACTAAACGCCCTAACCCAAGCCGTAGCCACCCTAGAAACCGCCCCCAACCTAACCCCCCTAATCAACCCCTGCACCCCCGGCTAACCCCCAACCCCCCGCCGAAATCCCCACCCCCCAAGCCCATAACCCCCCCACCCTATCACCAACAACCCCCGCCCCCAATCATCAAAAATCCTCTCCCCCTAAGCAACAAATCCCCTCCCCCTCCGGGGGAGGGTTAGGGTGGGGGCGTCCCCCCGACCCCCATTCACCCCAACCCCGCCGCCATTCATCCTGAGCTTGTCGAAGGATGAATGCCGCCAATCCCCGCCCCCAACCCTTGCGCCGCCCGCCCCAATCTGCTATACTCCCCCGCAGCAGATCCCCGAACCCATACTGCATAGGAGCGCCCGAAAAAATGAAAACCCCCAGCCACGGCCTGAAACTCGGGGGGGGGGGGGGGGGGGGTAGAAACCCCGTAACCCGCCACCCCGCCGCCGCCCTCAAAACCCTAACCGCCCTAACCCTGCTCGCCGCTGTCGCGGCCCTGATCCTGTACGCATACTCCGCCGCCATCCCCGCCGGGGCCTCCGCCCACTGGACCGACTACGACACCGATGACGATGGCCTGATCGAAATCGACACCATCGCCGAACTCCAGGGCATCCGCTACGACCACGACGGCAACGGCTGGATCGCCCCCGGCTTCCGCGGCACCGACCTCGCCCCCTACAACGCCGCCTTTCCCAACCGCCAAACCTCCAGCGTCGACACCCTCGCCGCCACCACCACCCGCATGGGCTGCCCCGGCGCCTGCATCGGCTACGAGCTGATGGACGACCTCGACTTCGCCGACGCCACCACCACCCAACGCAACTGGACTCCCAATTACAACTACAATGGCATATTCGAGGGCAACGGCTACACCATCAGCAACATGAACATCTCCCTAAACTCCCCCGCCGGGCTGTTCCCCACTCTGGAGGCCAACGCCATTGTGCGGAACTTGGGGCTGATCAACCCCACCGTCAGCGGACGCAACGCCGTCGGCGCCCTGGCCAGCGTCAACAGCGGCGTCATCATCGCCAGCTATTCCTCGGGCGGCTCCATCACCTACGGCACCGCGAGCAACTCCGGCACGGTCGGCGGACTGGTCGGCACCAACCAGGGATCGATCATCGCCAGCTACTCCACCGCGACCGCCACCAAAGCCGGCAGTATCACCTCCTCCGGCACCTACCGCGGCGGCGGACTGGTCGGCCGGAACAACAACACCGGAATCATCATCGCCAGCTACGCCGCCGGCAGCGTCAGCCATTCCGCTACCGGCGGCACCCTCCGCGTCGGCGGACTGGTCGGCGAAGTCGTCGGCGCCTCCAGCACCATCACCCACAGCTACTGCAACACCACCGTCCAGGCCACCACCACCCCCTGCATCGGCGCCTGGGCCAGCGGCGCCTCCACCACCACCGCCGCCGCCGCCGGCTACACCACCGCCCAACTCCAAACCCCCACGGGCTACACCGGCATTTTCGCCAACTGGAACGTAGACCTTGACGACGACACGTTCCCCGACAACCCCTGGTATTTCGGCACATCAACCAGCAGTCCCGCGATAACCGACCCCAAGACCAGCGACCCGCCGGCCGCGAACCAACGAACCATTGACCACGACCCGGACGGCGACAACCTGATCAACGTAGACACCCTGCAAAAACTGAACGCCATCCGCCACGACCTGGACGGCAACGGCTCCCCCGCCTCCGGCAACATAGCCGCCTACGCCGCGGCTTTCCCCGGCGGCCACCTGGCCGACACCAGCACCCCCTATATGGGCTGCGAGTCAACCTGCGAGGGGTATGAACTGACGGCGAACCTGGATTTCGCCGCGGATGAGATGGCCGTAACCTCCACCGACCCCTACCCCAACTGGACGCCCATCGGCGGCTCTTACTCCGCCGAATTTAACGGCAACGGCCATACCATCAGCCGCCTCACCATCACCGGAAACGTACGCGCCGGGCTGTTCGACACCCTGGCCTCCGGCGGCGTTATCCGGGATCTGGGAATGATCGCCCCCAGCGTGAGTGTCGGGCCACCGGGCGGGAATCACATAGGCGTTCTGACCGCCAGCAACGGCGGCACGATAACCGCCAGCTACGTCCAGGACGGATCTGTCACCGTCACCACCGCCAACAATTCTGTAGGAGGGTTTTCGGGCGGAAATACTGGCAGGATCCAGGCCAGCTATTCCACGGCATCGGTAGACGCAGGAAACGCTAGCGGCGTCAGCGTCGGCGGACTGGTGGGCATTAGCGGCGGAGCGATAATCGCCAGCTACGCCGCCGGTCCCGTATCCGGCACCGGCGCCGGCACCAGCGGCGGCGGACTTGTGGGGAGCTTATTCCAGGGGGCCGCCACCATAACCGACAGCCACTGCGACACCTCCGTTCACAGCTCCACCCGGCCCTGCGTCGCCAACTACATCGCCGGAGCCAACACCGGCGTCACCGGCAACGCCCACACCACCGCCGAACTCCAGACCCCCACCGCCTACACCGGCATCTACGCCAACTGGAACGTATCGGTGGACGGCGATGCGTTCCCCGACAACCCCTGGAATTTCGGCGCCACCAGCACCTACCCCGCGCTGAAAACCCCGGCCCAGCGGCAAGCGGCGCAAGTTATGGACTACGACTCCAACAACAACAACCTGATTGACGTGGATTCGCCGTACAAACTGAACGCCATCCGTCACGACCTCAACGGCGACGGTCTGCCCGATGCCGTAGGCAACTATCCCGCCTACGCCGGCGCCTTCCCCGCCGGGGATCTGGCAACCACCACCCCCGCGGCCCCCCGGATGGGCTGCCCCCAAACCTGCATCGGCTACGAGCTGACCGCCAACATCAACTTCGCCGCCGACGGCGTAGCCGTAACATCCACCGATGCCTACCCTAACTGGACGCCCATCGGCGGATCGTATGCCGCGGTGTTTGACGGCAAAGGCAACACCATCAACCACCTGACCATCACCGGCGCCACCGGCAACTCCGGCCTGTTCAACACCCTAACCACCGGCGCCGTAATCCGCGATGTGGGGATGGTCGATGCCAGCATCGGCAACAACGGGGCCGACGCCTACGTAGGCGTACTGGCGGGCGATAATGACGGGGGGATGATCATTACCAGTTATGTATCGGGCGGGGCGGTGACCGTCACCGGCACGTCCACCTACGGCGGCGGGCTGATCGGCCGCAACGCCGGCGACCTCCGTGCCGTCTATTCCACCGCATCCGTAACCGCCAGCACCACCGCAACCACCACCGCCGCCAGCCCCACCATCGGCGGGCTGATCGGGCTGCACGTTGGGAGCGTAACCGCATCCTACGCCGCCGGCACCACCACCGGCAGCGCGGCGGCCACCGTAGGCGGTTTCGCCGGCGCCGCCAGCAGCACAACCGCGGCCATCACCAACAGCTATTGCGACACCACCGTCACCGGGCAATCCAACTGCATCGGCACCCATACCGCCGGCGCAACGGCAACCTCCACCGGCTACACCACCACCCAACTCCAGACCCCCACCGGCTACACCGGCATCTACGAAAGCTGGAACATCCGCTTGGGCGCGGACAATATGCTGGACGACCCCTGGAGCTTCGGCACCAACACCGAATACCCAACCATCAAGCCCGTAGCCTCTCGCACGCGGACAGCCCCGCCCGCCCCGCCAACCCCAACGCCCGGTCCGTCCCCCACCCCGACCTCGACTCCCGCCACATCCACGGATCCGGCCCCGGGAGACGGCGGCAACGGCACATCCACCCCCCCATCGACGTCGGAGCCGACGCCGGCTCCGACAGATCCCAGTGACGGGCGAACCGGCACCTCCACCGACACCCTACCGCCGCCCCTACCCCGCACCATCCCGCCCGAACCCGAGCGGGAATACAACCCGGCGGCGGATCACCCCGAAATCTACAACAACGCCGAATACGAAATGGCGGCCACCTGCCAAACCCACGACGTGGATCCGGAAACAGGCAACCCGCGGGCGGCCACGGTGACTTTCGATCTAGGCACCTACACCGGCCCGGTACTGCTGCACCTGTCGATCTGGCGCAACGGCCGCTATATGGCCTACGAAACCCAGGGCCTAGCGTCGCCGGCACTGGAGCGCAACGGGCAGCGGGCCACGCTGCGGGTAGACACGGATCCGGCGCAAACCCGCTTCCGCCTAGACGGCCGCCGTCACGGCCTAGCCGCCAACCTATTGCTAGGCTACGCCAACTGCACCAGCGACGACCCGTAACGTCCCACCCCCACCCAAACCCTCCCCCTAAGGGGGAGGGCTTAGGGCGGGGCGCCCCCCAAACCCCAAAAAATCCCCCACCTACTCAGCCCCCAAAATCCCCTAACCCATCAAACCCAAAATCCCCTCCCCCACCGGGGGAGGGTTAGGGTGGGGGCGTCCCCCTTACCAACCCCACCCAACACCGTCCCAGACCCCTCAAAAACCACCCAATCCCCCCGCCCAAAACCGCGCAAAAATGCGACAAAATGGCAAAATCCCCTACACTTCACCCCCCAAACCGCCATCCCGCCCCCGCCCCCAAAGCTAAAACCCGCCAAAATCCACCAAAATGCGCGGAAATGCGAGTGTTTAAAAAAATTCCCCCTATTCCCCCTGAACCCGCCGAAGCCCGCAACCCCATAGGCCCCCAAAACGACATCGCCCTAATACAACTAGCCCGCCAACAAATCCGCCGAATGTTCCCCCGCCGCCGCCACGCCCTCCGCCCAACCGCCGCCGCCCAGCCCGCCCACCCCCTATATCTACCCCAACCCGCCCAACCATTCCTGCTAAAATAAAACCCGCCAACCCCACCCGCCAATACAACCCTGTTACAATAAGACTATACCCATACCTAAGGAGCCCAAAAAATGGAACTAGACCTCCAAAACAAAATCGCCATCGTAACCGGCGGCAGTAAAGGCATCGGACGCGCCGCCGCCCTCGCCCTCGCCCAAGAGGGCGCCGACGTAGCCATCTGCGCCCGCGGCACCGACGAACTCAACAACGCCGCCGCCGACATCCACGCCCAAACCGGACGCCGCATCCTACCCATCCCCGCCGACACCGGCCAGCCCGACGACATCCAAAACCTAGTCGACTCCACCGCCAGCCAACTCGGCGGCATCGACATCCTGATCAACAACGCCGTAAACTCCACCGCCGCCCCCTTCATGGAACTATCCGACGCCGACTGGCTCAACCACATCAACGTCAAAATAATGGGCTACGTCCGTTGCGCCCGCGCCGTAATCCCCTATATGCGCCAGCGCGGCGGCGGCCGCATCATCAACATCGGCGGCATGGCCGCCCGCTACTCCAACCCCCTAACCAACAGCAACGGCGTAACCAACGCCTCCGTATCCAACATGGCGAAAAACCTCGCCGACCAAGTAGCCGCCGACGGCATCCTAGTCAACTGCATCCACCCCGGCACCACCCGCACCCCCCGCCAAACAATGATCCTGGAACGCCAGGCCCAAGACGCCAACATCACCCTCGCCGAAGCCGAAGCCCGCGCCATCGCCGCCATCCCCATCGGCCGCATGGTAGAACCCCAAGACATCGCCGACCTAATCCTGTTCCTAGTATCCAACCGCGCCGGCGCCATCACCGGCCAAACCATCGGCGTAGAAGGCGGCGCCGTCCGCGCCATCAACTACTAACCCCAACCCCCAAAAACCCAAGCAATAAAATGAAAAATCCCGAACCCAAATACTACCCCCCCCCCAAAAAAATCCCCTCCCCCTTAGGGGGAGGGTTAGGGTGGGGGTGAACTCCCCCAACTCAAAACCGGCAACCGCCGCCGTCAACTTTCAGGTGAACACCATGAATACTATAGCCGTCATAACCGCCATCGCCGCCGTGTTGCTGGCCCTGTTCACCCTTATCGGCTTGGTCGCCCCGATATACTCCCGGCTGGGCCATCTGGAAGCCGAAATCATGTACTCCCGGGAACTGGCAGACGCCCGGCACCAAGAAACGCTGGAGGAAATTCGTCACCTCACCGAAGCCCTAATTTCGCACCGCCACTCCCCGGACGGCGATGTCATATTCACGGTGCCACCCCCCCGGACAGACGCCCAACCCAACCAATCCAACCCGGACGCAGCCACAATCCCGCCCCAATCCGGCGCCAACCCCACCCAAACCCCAACCCCCCAAGAGCCGAAATGAAAAAATCCCTAACCCAAATCCTACCCATAGCCCTAATCGCCCTGGCCGCGGCCTGCAACCCCTCGCCGCCCGCCAGCCCCATCATCCCCCCCACCCAACAATTCGGCGGCCCCCAATACGCCGCCGTAATCCTGACCAGCGACCTCGCCGCCGGCCGCCAAGAACGCCTAACCTTCGGCGTAGTAAGCCGCGACGCCGGCCCCATACAAGCCGAAACCGCTGCCGTCCGCACCTACTACCTGCCCCCCAACACCGACCGCCGCGAACCCCGCCAAACCCTCACCGCCCAATTCGAGGAATGGCCCTTCGCCGCCGGCGTATTCGCCGCCAACCCCCAATTCGACACCCCCGGCTCTTGGGAACTGGAAGCCCGACTAACCACCGCCGACGGCCAACAAATAACCGCCAAATCCGCCTTCACCGTAAAAGCAACCGGCGCCACCCCCCCCATCGGCGCCCCCGCCCCCGCCAGCATCACCCCCACCGCCGCCGCCGTTCCCGACCTCGCCCACATCACCACCGCCCCCGACCCCGACCCCACCCTGTACCACATATCCATCCACGACGCCCTAGCCCAAAACAAACCCCTCGCCGTAACCTTCTCCACCCCCCGCTACTGTACCACCGGCGTATGCGGCCCCCAAGTAGAACAGCTATCCGCCCTCCAGCAACGCTACGCTGGACGCGCCAACTTCATCCACGTAGAAATCTACCAAGACCCCCACCTGATCGAACCCGGCCAACGCCCTGCCCTAACCGACGCCGTCGACGCCGTAACCGACTGGGGACTGCCCACCGAACCCTGGACTTTCATAATAGACGCCCAAGGCATAATCCGCGCCAAATTCGAAGCCTTCACCCCCGCCCCAGTAATCGAAGCCGCCCTAAAGGAGACCCTCAATTAAACCCCAAAAACAAACACTCCCCCAAAGAATTATGCGATACATAACCGCGCAGCCATCCCGATGCCTACTATACGCAATCCTATGCGCCCTAACCCTAACCCTAACCCCCACCGCCTGCCACTCACCAACCGACACCGTAAGAGGCGCCATAATACAAGTAACCGACCGCAACCTGGCCGAAATAGAAACCCTGCAAATCCGCGACAACCAAGGCCAACTATGGACCTTCACCACCACCCAACCCCTAGAAAAAAACGGCTCCCACCTGCGCCTGCACCAAACCCTAAACCAAACCATCCAAGTAACCTACCGGCAAACCAACGGCCAACTAATAGCCACATCCCTAAAAGACTAACCCGGAAACCCAACATTACAAACCCCAAAAAATCAACCGCCAACCCCCGCCAGCCGCTCCGCGATCTGGATGTAATCGGCGGTTTGGCGGATACGCCTCTCAGTAGTGGCTATCGGTTCGCACAGCCCCAGATAAAAACAATTACCATGCAGCCACCTTTGCCGGGAATAATAGCGGTTTACCAAACCGCGCACCGAACTATCTTGAGCCGCCAAATTCCCTAACCCCCTAGAAGTATCCGGCGTCTTTCGCGGTTCGCGTCCCGTCCGCGCCAAAATCAGCGCATCCGTAGCCCGCTTAGTCGCGCCCCAAGCCTTTTCCGCCGCATCGCGCACATCGCCCGCTGCCAACCGCTCCAGCGCGGCCCGATGCTGCGCCCTGGCATCGCTGAATATCTCGCTTACTCTATCCGGCGTCACCATATCGTTCCCCCGCCAGAACCGGAATCAATCGTTGGATTGCGCCAGCCGCTCCGCGGTCTGGATATAATCGGCAGTCCGCTTAATGCGCCGCTCGGTTTCGCTGACCGGCTCGCACAACCCTAGAACAAAGCAATCATCATACAACTGACTCATCCGAGTATGATAACGGTCGGCCAAAACCTCCAACTCACAATCCTGAAGCGCCAGAATCTCCAATTCCCTAGCCGTATCAATTTCCCTTTCCGGCAGCCACCCCGTCCGCGCCAAAACCAGCCCATCCGTAGCCCGCTTAGTAGCGCACCAAGCCTTTTCCGCCGCATCCCGCACATCCCCCGCCGCCAAACACACCAGCGCTTCCCGATGCATCGCCTTGGCATCATCAAAAATCTCCGTAACCCGATCGGCAACTACCATCATACCCCTCAACCATCGAAATCCGCCAGCATTATAACACCCAACCCCGCCTAACTGAACCGGAACACCCGCACCGCCACCCCCGCCGTACCCACCGCCCACCCCCCCAACGCCGCCAACTGCGGCCATGTATCCCACAATGCGGCATCATTGATCGCCACATCCCGCAGCGCATCCAGCATCGGCGTCAACGGCAGCGCCAACGCCGCATAAGGCAACAGCCACGGCAACGAATCCGTAGCGAAAAACGCCCCCCCCAAAAACATCATCGGCAGCGCCACCGCATTCCCCATCCCCGACGCCGCCGCCGGACTCCGCGCCCAAGCCGACAATATAAATCCGATGTTCAGAAACACCACCGCCCCCAGCAATACCACCACCAGCGCCCAACCCACATTGCCGTTAATAGTAGCCCCGAACACCAACACCCCCGCCGCCAGAATAATCACCGCCTGCACCATCGCCAGCAATAAATGCGCGATAATTTCCCCGGCAAAGAACTTCCAAACCGGCAATGGCGTAACCAGCAGCCGCTTCAAAACCGACTGATTGCGGTAAGTGCTAATCCGCACCGCAATCGATATAATGCTGTTAGTCATAATCCCCAGCCCCAGCAAACCCAGCAGCACCGTATCATAATAATCCACTTCCGGCGTTTCGATCACCTCCGAAGTCACCATTCGCTCCGGCAGCACCGGCTGCCCGTCGGAACGAAGTTCGATCACCAGACGATGCACCGCCCCCTCCACCAACTGGTTACGCTCCGGGCTGCGCGTGGCGTACACTAGAGTCACCGGCGACACCGCCCCCGCCAAAGTTTCCGACGCTGGATCATCCAACCCCGGAGGAATCAGCAACAAATAACCCAAATCGCCGTCCACCAGCCGCCGCCGCGCATCCGCCATCGCGCCGCCGTCATCCCCATCCAGATCCTCCACCTCCAAAAAAGCCACCGCATCCAAACGTTCCCGCAACAATTCCGCCTTAAACCCGCCGGAAAAATCGGCCACCGCCAAACCCGCCGGCCCCACCCCGCGAAAATCGAACAGCCCGAAAACTGTAACCAGCAACAACGGAAACGCCAAAGCCCAAAAAAGCCCCTGCCGATTCCGAACCATCATCTTCAAGTTAGCCCAAGTTATCGCCAGCAAAAACCGCCTCCGAGGATAATCCCAACATCCCATCAAAAGGATAACCCAGCATAATGTCAACTACGGGTCAACTCAATAAACACATCTTCCAAAGTCACGGGAGTGATTTCCAAATGCTCCAAAGCCACCCCGCAACGGGCGGCTTCATCCAGCAAATCCTGCAAAGAACCCGCCGCATTATTCAACCGCAACAAATAAGTATTGTTGCCGGCAGCCACCGGCGCCGCCGCGGCCCGGCGGCCCAAAGCCTCCAATTGCCCTTCGGAAAGCGGCCCGGCCATAACCAGCTTGACCGTGTATGCCGCCCCCCCTTCCCGCGCCACAATGCCGTTGACCAACTCCCGCGGCGCCCCCGATGCCACCAGCCGCCCGTGATTGATAATCGCCAGCCGGTCGCAATTCTCTTCCGCCTCTTCCATATAATGCGTAGTGACCATCACCGTCGCCCCCCGTTCCCGAACCTGCCGCACCAGCCCCCACAAATCGCGGCGGGAAAGGGGATCCAGCCCGGTAGTAGGCTCATCCAAAATCACCAATTCCGGGTCGTTCACCAGACTGGCCGCCAACGCGAACCGCTGCTGCTCGCCCCCCGAAAGCTGCCGCACCCGCCGCCCGCCCATACCCTCCAGCCCCGCCAGCCGCAGCAACTCCCCCGCCGCCAGCCGCCGCGGATAGAAACTGCCCAGCAGCCCCAGCGCCTCCGCCAGCGTCAGATACTCATAATAGGACGACGCCTGCAACTGCACCCCAATCCGCGCCTTGATCTCCCGTCCCCGCGTGGCCCCATCCAACCCCAGCGCCTCCACCCGCCCCGAATCCGGCCGTTGCAGCCCCACCACCACCTCCAGCGTAGTGGTCTTCCCCGCCCCGTTAGGCCCCAGCAGCCCGAAAACCTCCCCCCGCCGCACCGAAAACGAAAGCCCGTCCACGGCCAAAACGCCGCCATACCGCTTAACCAGCTCGTCCACCCGCAAAGCATAACCCATAACGCCCGAAATCATACCACAACCCCACCCCCCCACGCCGCGCCCCGCCGCCCCAACCTACCGCCCGCCGGCGAACTCCACCGCCCAAATCCGCCCCCCGCCCGGCACGAACTGCCCGGTACGCACCCGCGCCACCGGATAATCCGGCAGCGGCGCCAGCGCCACGCACCGCCCGCCCGTTGCCACGCCGCGCTCCGGGAACCAAAAGCCCGTGTTGTCAAACCCATACGGCCGCCGCTCCAACGGCAAATCGCTGTCATCCGCGGGAAACCAGTGAATAAAAAACCGCGCCTCAGTATCCCCGGCCGCGCAAGTTTCCTTAAGATAAACCAGCGCGGTGTCACCCCAATACACATCAAAATCCCCCCGGCCCGCCGGCCCACCGTAAGCCCCCGACACTACGGCATTGTACTCCGCCGAATGCTTTGCAATGTCCGCCTGGAATTCCGCGCCCCAAATTTGCCGATCCTGCCGGTCAACATATTGCCCCGTGCGGATGCGGGCGATCGGGTAATCCGGCAACGATGCTATTGTCAGGCAATTCCCGTCATACATTTCCCCGCGCTCCACAAAATCGAAACCCCGGCTCTCAAACCCATGCCTCTTTCGATCGCCGGGCAAAACGCTTTCATCCTCCGGTATCAAGTGCAAATAAAACCGGTCCGCAGTGTCTATCGGGCGGCACCTGCTTTTGTAGTAAATCAGATTGTCATCGTCCATAAACAAATCATACCCCCCGCCCCGCGCTACCGGCTCCCCGTAACCGCCCGACACTACCCCTTCGTACCAAGAGCGGTATTGGGCGGCGATGCCCTTGGCGTCAAAGAGGAATATATGCCGGTGGGACGGCGTAAGCAGATGCTCGGGAAACAGATTGCGGTAGCCGCTGATTACAAAATCATAGTATCGACCGCACTGCGGCCCGCAATCCCTTATGGGCGACTCGCCCCCTTGGACCACGCTTCCGGTGAGATAATACAAACCTACACGACTGAAATAATTATAAACTTCAAGATCTTCGGCATTCGCCGGTTGATAAATTTCATACATCTGAACATAAACCTTTTTGCCTTGTATCCTACCCCGAATTTCTTGGAACTCAGCCCTGACCTCCGCATCGTATTGGAACACCGGAGCCGCCCGGCCAATTTGGTAATTGGAAAGCGCAAAGACCAAAAGCGCGGCCACCACCGCCACGGCCGGCAACCACCGCCGCCGTCGCAAGCCCAGCAAAATCAGCGTGAACAGCGCCAAGGGGATCCCAACGTAAAACACGGCCTCGTAAAAGTGATAATCCGTGTTGCCCCCCACCCCGAGCCCCCAGCATAACCCGAACAACGCCAAAGTCGCCAGCAAAATCCGGTGGCGGCGCCACAACAATAGCCCCAACAAGCAGGCGCCCGCGGCCGACATCCCTACGACTCTGTAGGGCAAGCTTACCTCATCTCTCGAATGCGGGTAAGGGTAACGCAATCCGTCCAATTGAATAGTCAAGGCAGTGGGCAGAACCATCCGGCCGATGCGCTCAAACTGCCCGCCCAAGAAAGGCCCCCAATCCCTCCGCCGGGCTGAGGATGGCGCCATCCCATCAGCGCGCATCAGCGTTGTCCGCAGCAGCATTGACCGGACGGACGGCAACTCTCGCAACGGCGTTTCGCCCTCCAAAGCGGCGTATTCATTGGCAAAGTTGAAACCCAACAACATCAGCCTGAAGATCAAGGCAACCGCGCCCAAACGCAGATACCTACTCCGAATCAACGCGGCCGCCCCCGACCGGATTCGGGCGATAACCGCGTCTCCGGACCCATTCCTCCGCAATGCCCGAATGATTTCCCCGCCCAAGCCAAAAACAATAAACGGCAACAAAAGCGCATATACGTGCCAGCCCAACAGCAACGCCAAACCCGTTTTCGCCAGCAATTGCCCAAACCGCCCCTCCTGGATAAAGACGGTCATACCATGGAAAACCAGCAGCACAGCGAACAAATCCATCATTATTTCGTTGGATACTGAATTACTGTAATACAGAACGTAGTACCCGGAAAAGGCCAATAATGTCGCCGCCAGCGCAATCCAGCGGTGGCCGGTGATGCGGCGCAGCGACAGATACGCCAATCCCGCCGCCCCGGCGAACATCATCAGCATCAGCATCCGGGCGGCATAAAGTTTCGCCGACAAATCATCGCCAAAGGGCAGTATGACCAGCTTAATCAGCGCATAGCCGCCCACCGGAAAGCGGTTGTATGGTTCATAAACCGGGTCGCCCTCCGGCCCTACCTCCAGACTCAAAAACATCAGGAAGTTATGCGCCGGGGAAAGGTTTTCCGCCACCGACATATTCTTGGCCGAATCCCAGTCATGCCCGAGGCTTTGCCGGTCAAAGCGGCCCCAATTGTCGCTGAACAAGTACATCGTAGACCCAGCCAGCAACAACAATAGCAACGGCAGCCAGGATGCCAGACGCACCCCAAGCCGCAAGTCCCCCACGCGGCGAAACCGGGCGGCGGCGGACGGCAACAAACGCAACATCATCATACCCGCATTATACCACCCGCCCCCAACCTACCGCCCGCCCCCGAACTCCGCCGCCCAAATCCGCCCCTCGCCCGACACATACTGCCCAGTACGCACCCGGGCAACGGGATAATCCGGCAAAGGCGCGATCGCCACGCACCGCCCGCCCGTCGCCACGCCCCGCTCCGCAAAGGAAAAATCCCGGTTATCAAACCCCGCCCCTTGACGTTCCGGCGGCAAATCGCTGTAATCATCCGGTACAAAGTGCAGAAAGAACCGCGCCCCAACATCCCCAACATCGCACGGCTCCTTAAAATAAACCACCGTAGCATCGCCCAAATATACATCGAAAACCCCGCGCCCAACCGGCTTCCCGTAGCCGCCCGTAGCTATGGCGGAAGCCGCGGCGTTATATTCCAACGGACTCTTTAGCGAAATCGCAGCGCTCCAAATTTCCCGCCCTACGCCCGACACATATTGCCCGGTGCGGATGCTGTCGATGGGGTAATCCGGCAGCGGCGCTATCGCGATGCAATCCCCGTCAAACATTGCGCCGCGCCATATAAAACCGAAGTCCAGGTTGTCAAAACCGTATTTCCTGCGCTCCTCCGGCAAATCATTCCGGTCCTCCGGCGTTGTATGCAAGAAAAACTTGTGCGCCGTATCCGCCGCGCGGCACCCGTGTTTGTAATAAACCGCCTTGCCGTCGGCTATATACAAATCATATTCCGCCTGGACCGCCGGCGCCCCGTAACCGCCCGAAGTTACGGCATCGTACACCGCCCGGTATCCGGCGGTTAAACCGTCCGTGTCTATGCCGCCGGTATCAAAAAGAAACACTTCCCGGTTGGATGGCGTGAGCAAATGCTGCTCAGGAAACAGATCGCGGTCGCCGCTGATTACAAAATCATAATACCCTCCGCAAAGCGGCCCGCAGCCGGATATGGGACTTCGGCCCAGTTGCATAACGCTTCCCGCAAGATAATAGTCAATTATAAGGTAGACTTCTTGAATATAAGGATCCAGCTCATACAACTGAACATACACCCTTTTACCCGGCGTCATCCCTTGCATTTCCTGGAAATCCGACATCACCCCCGAATTTATCTCATCCACCAGCGCCCGCGCTTGCGGATCCACCCGTCCCATCTGGTAAGCCGAAAGCGCAAAAATCGACAGCGCGGCCACCGCCGCAACGCCCGGCAGCCACCGCCGCCGCCGCAAAACCAGCAGAACCAGCGTAAACAGCGCCAATGTAATCCCCAAATAAAATATACTTTCATTAGTATGAAACGCGGTATTGCCCCGCACCCCGATTCCCCAGCATAGGCCGGACAACACCAGGGTTGCCAGCAACATTCGGCGGCGTGACGTTAGGAAAAGCAACCCCAGCAGGCAACCCACCACCGCCCCCACCCCGACCGCGACATAAGGTATACTTAACGGCCCCGCCTGGTGCTTATGATGCAACCCGTCCGTATGTACCGTCAACGCATAAGGCAATACCATCTGACCAATGCGCCGGAACTGACCGGTCAGGAAAGGCCCCCAAGCCAGGAACTCGTCGAAGTCTGCGTTGAACTCCCCATCCTGTCCGGTGCGTTGCAACATTGACTGGACGGACGGCAACTCCAGCAACGACCTCTCGCCCTTAAAAGCGGCGTATTCATTGGCGAAGTTGAAACTCAACAGCGCCAGCCCGAAGATCAATGCAATCACGTCCAGACGCACATAACGGCTGCGAATCAACCCGCCGGCCAGAGCGCGAATCCGGGCGGCAATGCCGTCGCCGGGCATATTCCGCCCCGACAACCGGACGATTTCTCCGCCCAAGCCAAAAACAATAAACGGCAGCAGCAACGCATACGCGTACCAGCCAATCAGCAGCGCCAGGCAAGTTTTCGTCAGCAACTGCCCGAACCGCCCCTCCTGTATAAACACGGTCATCCCATGAAAAACCAGCAGCACAGCGAACAGATCCTTCATACAAGCGCTGGAAACTGCATCCAAGAAATATAATACATGGTACCCGGAAAAGGCCAACATTGTCGCCGCCAGCGCAATCCAGGGGTGGCCGGTGATGCGATGCAGCGACCGCCAAGCCAACGCCGCCGCCCCGGCGGCCAGCAGCAACATCAGCACTTGGGCGGCATATAGTTTCGCCGACAGATCATCCCCAAAAGGCAATGTAACCAGCTTGATTAGCGCGAATCCACCCACCGGAAAACGGTTGTACGGTTCATAAACCGGGACGCCGTCCGGGCCCGGATACTGCCGGAGAAACATCAGGAAGTTATGCGCCGGGGAAAGGTTTTCCGCCAACGCCATACCCTCGGCCGTGTTCCAATTATAAACCAGGGGATGCTTGTAGAACCCTCCCCAACCATCCCAAAACAGGTACACCGTGGACATCGCCAGCAGCAACAACAACAGCGGCAGCCAGGATGCAAGGCGCACCCCAAGCCGCAAATCCCACCAGCGGCGAAACCGGGCGGCGGCGGACGGCAACAATCGCAACGACATCATACCCGCATTATACCATCTACCTCGCATCTCACCGCCCCCACCTGCCGCCCCCGCCGGCGAATTCCACCGCCCAAAGCCGTTGCCCCTCGCCCGACACGAACTGCCCGGTACGGATGCGATCAACCGGATAATCCGGCAGCCGCGCGATCGCTACACACCGCCCGCCGGTCAGCGCCCCGCTTTCCGTAAAAGAAAAGTCGCGGTTATCGAATCCCGCCCTCTGGCGTTCCGACGGCAAATCGCTATCATCCGCCGGGATAAAGTGCAGAAAGAACTGCGCCCTGGTATCATCGGATTCGCACGGCTCCTTATAATAAACCACCTCGGTTTCCCCCAAGTATACATCGAAAACCCCGCGCCCCGCCGGCTCCCCGTAACCGCCGGCGGCTATGGCGGATACCGCGGCGTTATAATCCAGCGGGCGGTCCAGCGGAATCGCCACGCTCCAGACATCCCGCCCCAAGCCGAACACATACTGCCCGGTGCGAATGCTGGCGATGGGGTAATCCGGCAACGGCGCTATCGCGATGCAATTCCCGTCAAACACCGCGCCGTGATACATAAAATTGATGTCATAGTTATCGAAGCCGTATTCCCGGCGCTCAACAGTCAAATCATTCCGGTTATATGGCATCGTATGCAGGAAAAACGTGTTCGCCGTATCCGCCGCGCCGCACCCGCTTTTGTAATAAATCGCCTTGCCGTCGGCTATGAACAAATCATATTCCGCCCGCGCTACCGGCGCCCCGTAACCGCCCGAAGTTACGGCATTGTACACCGCGCGGTATCCAGCGGTTAAACCATCCGTGTCTATGCCGCCGGTATCGAAAAGAAATACCTCCCGGTTGGACGGGGTTAGCAGGTTATCGGGATACAGATTGCGGTCGTTGCTGATTACGAAGTCAAAGTATTGACTGCAAAGCGGGCCGCAGCCGGCTATGGGCTTTTCGCCCAAGTGCATGACGCTTCCGGCGAGATAATAGTCGATTATATGGTAGACATCCTGCAAGTAAGGAGCCAGTTCGTACAACTGAATATACACCCTTTTGCCCGGCGTCATCCCCTGCATTTCCTGGAAATCCGTGATCGCCGCGGCGTTGGTATCAACCCCCAACACCTGATCCTGCGCTTCCGTCTGCCCCATCTGGTAAGCGGAAAGGATAAAAACCGGCAGGGCGGCGGCGGCCGCAACATTCGGCAGCCACCGCCACCGCCGCCGCAATCCTACTAGAATCAGCATAAATAACACTAGCGGAATGCCTACATAAAACACCGCCTCAAAATTATGTAGAGCGGTGCTGAATCGCATCCCGATTCCCCAGCATAGCCCGCTTAATACCAAAGTCGCCAATAGTATCCGGCGGCGGCGCAGGAATAGCATTCCTAGCAGACACGCTCCCGCCGCCGCCATCCCGACCGCGGCGTAGGGCAGGCTTAACGGCTTCGCCGATAAGGTATACGGCAGCCCGTCCGAATGGAAGGCCACGGCATAAGGCAAAACCATCAAGCCAATACGCCGGAACTGATCGGTCAAGAAAGGCGCCCAAGCCAAAAATTCGGCCCGGAATACGTTGTGATCCTCATTCTGTCCGATACGTTTTTCGATTGACCGGATGGTTGGCAGTTCCCGGAACGGCGTCCCGTCGCCCAGCGCGGCATATTCGTTGGCGAGGCCGAAACTCAAAACCGCCAACCCGAACAACAACGCAGTCAAGCCCAACCGCAAATACCGGCTGCGAATCAGCGCGGCGGCCGCGGATCGGATGCGGACTACAACACCGTTGCCGGGCGTATTCCCCCGCAACGACCGGATGGTTTCCCCGCCCAAGCCCAAGACGATAAACGGCAATAGCAGCGCATATACGTGCCAACCAATCATTAGCGCCAAGCAGGTTTTCGCCAGTAATTGCCCGAAACGCCCCTCTTGTCTAAAGATGGTCATCCCGTGAAATACCAGCAGCACGGCGAACAAATCCATCGTTATTTCATTGGAAATCATATCGTTGAAATATAGCAGGTAATACGAGGAAAAGGCGGGCAGCGTTGCTGCAAAGGCAATCCGGCGGCTGCCGATAATCCGCCGCAACGACAGATACGCCAGCACTGCCGACCCGGCGAACATCGCCAGCATCAGCATTTGTCCGGCATACAGTTTCGCCGCCAAATCATCGCCAAAGGGCGCAATTACCAGCTTGATTAGCGCATAGCTGCCGATGGGAAAGCGGTTGTAGGGTTCATAGTCCGGGGCGCCGCCCGGCCCCGGGCGCTCGCGGATAAACATCAGGAAATTGTGCGCCGGGGAAAGGTTTTCGGCGATCGCCAGATTCTTGCCGGAGTTCCAGTCATGCCCGTGGCGATAGTTCTGCAACCGCCCCCAACTATCCCCGAACAGGTATACGGTGGACATTGCCAGCAGCAACAACAACGCGGGCAGCCAGCCCCGTACCCGGCGGCTTGCGGCGGAAAATTTCATAACCCCAGATCCATCAGCGGCGCGACAGAATGGCAAGCATCAACCCCGGCTTGCCCCCGCATTATATACCCTTACGAAAATCGCCATAACCGCGGTTTGCCGGGCGTTCCGCAAGAAAACGGCGGGATCGTCGCCGCCCGCAATCCGGCCCTTGACAGCCGCCGCCCGATGGGGCATTATAGGGGCGGCAGTGGTTTTACAATCGAATAATCCAACGCTGCAAGTCCCCTCCACGGGGGTTAAACGGGGAAGCTGGTCAAAGTCCAGCGCTGTCCCGCAACGGTAGGTCCCGGTTGGCGATGCCAACCCGGGCGAGCCCGGTCCACGGCTTGCAACAGTGTTTCGGCCTTCGAGGAAAGTCGCCGGCATAAGCTCGGTACGATGCAACGCGCTCTGCTTCCTTAAAGGTGAGGCAGGGCTTTTTTATTGCCCAACCCCAACCCGGCAAAACCTATGGACGGCCCAATACCCGATATAGGAGTGAATCCCGTGACCAAAGCAAGATACTGGCTGCCCCTAATCGTCATCCTGGCCGCCCTGTCCGCGGCACTGCTGGCCTGCGGTTCGGAGCCGACCGCTGCGCCGCCCACGCCGGAAACCATAATCGTCACCGCCACCCCCGGCCCCGTGCCCACTGCTACGCCGTGGCCGACGCGGCAGCGGATCGTAATCACGATTGGCCCCTCCCCCACGCCGGTAATCATCACCGCCACGCCGGGGCCGACGCCCACGCCGGTAATCATCACCGCCACGCCCGGCCCGACGCCCACGCCGCAGCCGCCGGTAATCGTCACCGCCCCGCCGGGGCCGCCGCCTACGCCGCAGCCGCGCCAAGTGGTGGTCACCGGCACCGGCAGCAAGGTAGTCCGGTTCGATGCCCCGCCGGAGCGGATGGTGATCTACGACGGTGCCGCGGTGGAAATGCTGTTCGCCATCGGCGAGGGCCGCCGCATCGCCGGCACCCATAGCTATGTAACCTACCCCCCCGAAACCGAATCCATCGCCAAAGTCGGCGACGCTTTCAATATGGACATCGAAGCCATCGTCGCCCTGGAGCCGGATCTGGTCTATGTGTTCTACGACCGCTTCAACGCCGACTTGGAGCGGGCCGGGCTGAAAGTGCTGTACATCCGCAGCCTGACCCACGGCTTCACCGACGTCGCCAACCAGATACGGATGTGGGGCGCGATCACCGGCGCCGACGATGCCGCCGAGGCGGTGGCGTCCGAGTTCGACGCCCGCGTCGCCGCCGTTCGCCAAACGATGGAGCAGGTGGACTCAACCCAAGCGATCTACTCCCACGGCTTCCAATGGTGGACTCCCGGCCATAACACCTTGGTGAACGACGTATTCGAGCTGCTGAAACTGGAAAACATCGCCACATTTGAGGGCTACCAGCAAATCAGCCCGGAGGAAGTGGTGGCCGCCAACCCCGGCATTATTATGGGCGACCCCGAAGCCGTAACCGGCGAAGCCGCCCTGTCAGAACTCCAGGCGGTAAAAGACGGCCGCATATTCAACCTTAGCCCCGAAAACAGTTTCAGCGTGGCCGGCCCCCGCTTTATGGACGCGGTCGAGGAAATGGCCGCCTGGCTCTACCCCGATTTGTTCCCCTAGCCATTCCCCATCCTTACCCGCCCATCGCGGCCGGCGCCGGATACCCCCATCGCCGGATCCCCCATTCGCGGCAACCGGAAACGCGCCGGAATAGCCGGCAATCAACCGGGGCAACCCACCGGGCAGGGAGCATAACCCCGTGGCAGGAATAAGGCTGAAAGGCAGAAACCGCCCGCCGCCGTCCGCGGCCGGGGATTCGCCGGCCGCGGATCCGGCGGCGGCGCTGAACCCCGGACGGGCCGCCGCCGGACTGGTAGGGCTGCGCTATCCGTGGTGGCGCATTGCGCTGGGGCTGGCGGCGCTCATCCTGGCCGCGCTATTCGCCGCGACCCAAGGCTCGGTGCATATCCCATTCGTCGCGGTGGTCGAAATCGTGGCGGGGCGGCTGCCGGGGCTGGAGCCGCCCGCGGACGCCCCGGCGACCTGGGACGTCATCCTGTGGCAGTTGCGGCTGCCGCGGGTGGCGCAGGCGGCGGTGGTGGGCGCGGCGCTGGCGATGTCCGGCGCCGCCTATCAAGGGTTGTTCAAGAACCCCCTGGCCGACCCCTATCTGGTAGGGGTAGCCTCCGGCGCCGGATTGGGCGCGGTGGCGGTGCTGCTAACCGGCATCCCGATGTACCTGGCCGGGATCAGCCTCTTGCCGGTAGCCGCTTTCGCCGGCGGCACCGGCGCGGTAGCCATCGCCTACTCCATCGCCCGCAACGCCCGCGGCACCCCCACCACCACGCTGATCCTCGCCGGCGTAGCCGTAGCCTCTCTGACCGGAGCGGTATCCAGCCTGCTGATCCTGCGCAGCGACCCGGAACTGCGCCCGGTGCTGAGCTGGCTGATGGGCAGTTTCATATCATCGGAATGGAAAGAGAGCGCCATCGTGCTGGCCTACGCCGTCCCCGGCATAATCGTGCTGCTAGGCTTCGGGCGGATGCTGAATGTGCTGCAACTGAACGAGGAACACGCCGCCATGCTGGGCGTGCCGGTGGAAAAGGTCAAGCTGCTGCTGATCGCCGCGGCCACGCTGATCACCGCCGCGGCGGTATCCTTTTCCGGCCTCATCGGATTCGTCGGACTGGTAGCCCCCCACGCCGTGCGCCTGATCTGGGGATCCGACTACCGCTTTCTGCTGCCGATGTCGGCCATCGCCGGCGCGGCGTTCCTGGTATTGGCCGATCTGGTAGCGCGAACCATAGTATCCCCCGGCGAGCTGCCGGTAGGGATGGTCACCGCCTTCTGCGGCGCCCCCTTCTTTCTATACCTGCTACGCCGCCGCCGCTTGGGGGTGTAACCGCTATGCCCAATTCGCCCAAATCCAAACCATCCCGACGCCCGGACGATGCCGATTCCGGCCTATGGCAATCGGCAATGGCGCAAGCCGCAGCGTCGCACCCCGAACTGGTAGAAGGGCTGGCTTGTATGAGCGGCGCAGCGGTCAATCCCCACCCCGGCAACACCGCCCATCAACCCGCCGCCAGCGGAATGGCGGATATGAGCGGCGCAACAGTCAATCCCCACCCCGGCAATACCGCCCATCAACCTGTCACTAACGGAATGGCGGAAACGGGTATGCCGGAAACGCCCGCCGCCAACGGCGCCGCCCCGGCGGGCATCCGCGCCGCGGGCGTATTCGCATCCTACGGCGAGCGCCAAGTGCTGAACGGGCTGGATCTCGAGGTGGCGCAAGGAACCGTAACCGCTCTGGCCGGCCCCAACGGGGTAGGCAAATCCACGCTGTTGCGGGCCATCGCCGGCGCCCTGCGCCCCGCCCGCGGCGAAATTCGGATAATGGGCGCCGACATTTTCGCGATGAACGGCAAAGAACGGGCGCGAATGGTCAGCATAGTCCCGCAAAACCCCGAACTTCCCCGAGGCGCATCCGCTCTGGAAGTCACCCTGATGGGCCGCAACCCCCACCTGCCGCTCCTCGCCTGGGAATCCGCCGCCGATGTAGCCATCGCCATAGAATCGCTGCGAATGACCGACGCCGAACACTTAATAGAACGCCCGGTGCAGCAGCTATCCGGCGGGGAAAGGCAACGGGTAGCGATCGCCATGGCCCTAGCCCAGCAAACGCCGGTAATCCTGCTGGACGAACCCACCGCCAACCTCGACCTAGCCCACCAGCCAACCATAATGCGCCTGCTACGCCAACTGGCCGCCGCCGGCAAAACCCTAATCACCGCAGTCCACGACCTAACGTTAGCCGGGCAATTCTGCGACACCGTAGCCCTGATCAGCGGCGGCAAGATAACGGCATCCGGCCCCCCGGAAACCACCCTAACCCCGGAAACCATCCGCGAAGTCTACGGCGCGGAAACCCTAGTGCTGCCCCACCCGGAAACCGGCAAACCCATCGTAGTATCCCGCTAAAAACGGCTATCCTAGACGAGAGGATCTCATTATCACACTGAAAACACCTACCCCGGATGAGGGAATCGCGGGGGATTTCCCTCATCCATCCACCCATTCCCGGCCCTTCCTGCGGGGACGGACCGCGACGAAGCTCCTCCCTTCGTCCGGCCGTGGTTCCCGCGGGGAGGGCAAGGCCATTCCCGCCTCGCCCGAACTAGAGCAACCAACTCCTGATTTCATCAAGAATTTCCGGCGGCAAAGCAATATTCCGCTCCACCAGTTCCCTCAAATATTCCCTGCGCCCCTCCTCCCGCCACTTTTCCCGCGCCTCTTCCCTGGCTAATTTCCGCCCCTGCTCCAAACCCTGCTTAAACCCCTCCTCATACCCCTGCTTAAACCCTTCCTCATACCCCTCCCGACGCCACCGGGCTATGTCCTCCCCTATCTGCGCCAACGCCCAAAACATCCTATTTCCCCCATCCCCGGAATGATTCCGTCAACCCGAACCCCGAACCGACACCCGCTCAGCCCTCGCCCGATTCACCGGCCTGCCCGTTGCCGTTCCGCAAGAATTCCTCGGGCGGCTCGATGTTCCGAGCTTCCAACAGCCGTATCATTTCCTGTCGCGCCTCCTCCCGCATTTCTTCCCTGCCCTCCTTCCTTCCCCGTTCCAACCCTTGCTCCAGACCCTGCTCCAAACCTTGTTCCAAACCCTGCTCCCGCCCTTGCTCCCGCCCCCGTTCCAACCCCAACTCCAACCCTTCCTTCAACCCTTCCTGCAACCCCTGCTCCCGGCCTTCCGACCGCCACTGGTCTATGTCTTTCGCTATCTGCGCCAACGCCCAAAACATCCTGACCACCCCCTCAAGGATCGCGATAACCGACCCGTAGATCGCCGCGCCCAGCGGCACGACCTGCCCCATCCCCTCCAAACTCTCGATGCTGCGCCACCACTGCCAGCCATCCCCCGCCGCCAACCGCAACAACCAAGTAATCGCCAGCGCCCCCAGGGGCGCCATCGCCAAGTGCAACCGGAGCCAGTTGTCGCGCAGCCATTTCACGCCCTACATTGTAACACCGCGTCAACCCGCGCCGGACAGCAATGATGCCGTCAAACCGAACCACCACCCGCTTAGCCTTGGCCCGATTCACCGGCCTGCCCGTTGCCGCCCCGCAAGAGTTCCTCGGGCAGCTCGATATTCCGCGCTTCCAATAGCCGTATCACTTCTTCCCGGCCTTCCTTTCGCCCCCGTTCCAACCCTTCCTGCAACCCCTGCTCCCGGCCTTCCGACCGCCACTGGTCTATATCTTTCGCTATTTGCGCCAACGCCCAAAACATCCTGACCACCCCCTCAAGGATCGCGATGACCGAGCCGTAGATCGCCGCGCCCAGCGGCACGACCTGCCCCATCCCCTCCAAACTCTCGATGCTGCGCCACCACTGCCAGCCATCCCCTGCCGCAAACCGCAGCAGCCAAGTAATCGCCAGCGCCCCCGGTGGCGCCATCGCCAAGTGCAGCCGGAGCCAGTTTTCGAGTAGCCATTTCACGCCCTATATTGTACCACTGCCTCAAACCGGTAACACCGCGTCAACCCGCAACGGACGCCGCCGCCAACCGCAACCCGCGCCTAGTTCATCGACATCCGCCGCAAAGGCGTCTGCTTGCTGCCGTCCAAGTTCAGCGTTTCCCCGCCCAGCTTCAGCGTATCCATCACGCAATCCCAAACCTTATGCGCCCGCTCCGCATCCTCCGGCCAAAAGTCCATCGTGATAAAGGAATACACCCCCGGCCCCCGCGCCATGCAGATGCGCGAATGCGCCGGACGATCCTCCCCCGGATCGTGGAAATCCACCTCCAGCCACGCCGCCTCCAGCTTCTCTTTATCGCTGCCCCGTTGCCACTCCTGAAACTCCCCCCGGCCGGTTATCCCCCGCCTGTCCCCCGCCAGCGCGCACTCCTCAATCAGCCCCGGCAGCCCCAGCCCCGTCCAGTCGATCGGCGGCACATAGATCAGTGATATTTCCAACCGCATATCCGCATCCGCCTCCGGCTTGTCGAAAAAGCGGATGGAACCGGCCTCGCCGGGACTCATTTCCCAATCCCCCGGGATCTCAAACTGCGCCTTCCCCCGGTCGGCCACAAATACCTTGTTCCCCGGACGCGCCTTCCACTGATGATTTTTCGGCAACCCATAATTCCGCTGCTGCCACTTCTGCTTCTTTTTCTTAGCCATACCGCCAAGCCCCGCAATAACGTTTAACCCTATTCTACACGGTTTCCCCCCATTCCGCCCCAACCCCAAAGTTTCCCCGCCGGAAATTCGCCGGATTTCTATGGCGCAGCGCCGGCGCGTCTCTTTCCCTGGGGTTGCGGGTTGCGATGCGGCGTCCTACTTGGCGGTTAGCGGTAGGGGAATTCGGCTTGCCAGATGCGGCTTCCGTCGGGGGTAAACTGGCCGATTTGGATGGCGGCGATTTCGTAATCCGGCAGCTCGACCGTCGCGAGGCATTTGCCGTCGAATAGCGTCCCTTGATTGGCGAAGTCGAAGTTCAGGTTGTCAAAGCCGTGTTGCCGGCGGTTGGGTGGCAGGTCGGTGACGTTTTGCGGAATCAGGTGGAGGTAGAAACGGGGCTGCATATCCGCCGGCCGGCAGTTTTCTTTGACGTATGTTAGCCGGTCTCCGTGGCGGTAGATGTCAAAGACGCCGCGGCTTAGGGGCATTCCGGCGGTCACCGCGGCGTACTCGGCGCGGCGGGATTCGATGACCGCTTGGGGGACATCGAGGGCGAACTCGACGCTCCAGATCCTTTTGAGGCCGGGGGTGAACTGCCCGGTTTTGACGGTCGCGATGTTGTAGTTGGGCAATTTGATTGTTGCCAGGCATTTGCCGTCAAACATTCCCCCTTGATGCACAAAGTTGAAGTCCAGGTTGTCGAAACCGTGCGGCCGGCGGTCGGGGGGGAGGTCGGTGACGTTCTGCGGGGTTAGGTGCAGGTAGAAACGGGGCTGCGTATCCGTCGCCCGGCAAATTTCCTTGATGTAGGTTAGCCGGTTTCCGTGGCGGTATAGGTCAAAGACGCCGAAGGAAAGGAACGTTCCGGCGGTGGCGGCGGCATACTCGGCGCGGAGGGACTGTCGGGCGGCTTCGGTGGCATTGAGGGGGAAATCGCCGCTCCAGACCTTTCCGGCGCCGGGGGTGAAATGTCCGGCGCTGATGTAGGCGATGGCGTAGTCCGGCAGGTTGGCTACGGCGACGCACTTGCCCAGTACCCACCGCTGGCGTTCTTTGAAGCTGAAATCCAGATTGTCGAAGCCAATCTTTTGACGCTCATCGGGCAAGTCCTCCGGGTTTTGGGGCGTCAGATGCAGGAAAAACTTGGTGCGGGCGTCTACCCAGCTGCAATCCTCTTTGATGTAGGTTAGCCGTCCGTTGCTGTGGTATACGTCAAAGTCGGCGCTGATCACCGGGGGGTTTTGGGCGATTACCCGGTTGGCGTCAATGTGCCAGTAGGCGGCTATGCCGATGATGGCGGCCAGGCCGATGGCGGCGGCAGCAGCGGTGGCCGTCAGGGCGCGGCGGTTCATCCGCGGCAGGGCCAACGCCAGGGCCATCCAGCAGATTGCCAGCAAGAGGAAAGCGAAACGGGCGTTTCGGAAAGGTATGTCGCTAGGCAGGAAAAATTGTACCGAAGCCAGCAGTGCCAGCGCCCCCAGCCATAGCAATCCCCGGTCCAATTCTTTCTGCCCCCGCCTTGCCCGCCGGATGGCTACGGCCGCGGCGGCGGCCAGGGCCAGGGCGGAATAGGCGCTCAAGAGGTTGCCGGCGGGGATGCCCAAGGGCAGCAGCATCCAGTAGCCGCGGAAGTCTCTGATTATAGGCAACTGTTGCCAGCCGGGTTCCCCGCAGCCTTCGCAAACCCAAACATAGTCGGTTTCATCGTCGGTTATGCCCGCTATGGTTTCCGCGCTGGCCCGGTCTAAATGATAGGAGACGGTCTGAAAAAAATGCTCTGGCTACATCCCAGCCGGAATAGTCGGTAGCCCATTCCACTACAGCCACCTTTACGGCTTGGCCCAGAGCAACGCAGATGGCGAAGGCGGCGATGTAGAGAGCGATGCAGGCGGCGGCGCGGCGTATGGGGGCGCTTCGCTTGAGGCGGGCGTAGCCTTGCCAAGCGACTACACCAATCAGAAATAGGGCCAGGGCATTGTGTCCGTCGAAAAGCCACAGGTAGGCGGATACCATTCCGGCGATGAAGCAAAACAGCGGGGCCCATCGGGCTGTCTTCGGGCGCAGCAGCAATAATGCCAAAATGGACGTTGCCAGCAAAGTCCATAAGTACGGCAGTCCGTTGGCGATGTCGGCGAAATAGCCGACACCGGAAAATAGACCGCCCAGTATCAGCAATGGCGCGGCGGTTAGCAGTATCCGCCAGCCCATCAGCAGCAACGACAATGCCAGCATGGCCCAAGCCATGTAGGTGGCAATCAGGATTAGAAGGTGGGTGTCATATATGGACAGGAAACGGAGGAGGATGGACATCGCCGCCTTGCTGCCCCACCAGTAGCGGTATTTTTCGCTGGTTTTGTACCATTCCTCGCCGCCGGATGCCGCTTGCAGATGGGCGCAATAACCCCCATCCTGGCCTACATTCTTTCTGGCGGTCTCCAGACGGATGGCGTTTACCAAGGGGTTGGCGGAGGGGTCGGGGCGGGCTGCTCCCACTACCATCAGGGATATTTGGCAGAACTCGAAATCGAACAGAGACCTTTCCCCGCTGAAGTAGCGGGCGGCGTCATCGCCGGTCTGGTGAACGGCGAATTCGTCGGCGAAACGCTGCTTGGCGATATCGTAGGGAATGCCGTTGCCGATGTAGTGCAGGGTAAAGAATAGGATTATGCCCAGCACCATCGCGGCGGCGTATAAAGATATAGTCTTGAGCTTCCGGGAATTGCCCGAAAAGTCGGGGGGGGGGGGGTAGGATGGTTAAGGCGGGCATCATATTCTTGTCTTGCGCTCCGGCCGCTCTTTTTTGGGGGTTGCGGGTGCGATGCGGCGTCCGGCTTGGGCGTTAGCGGTAGGGAAATTCCGCTTGCCAGATGCGGCTTTCGCTGGGGATGTATTGGCCGGTTTGGATGGTAGCGATTTCGTAGTCCGGCAGCTCGACCGTCGCCAAGCACTTGCCGTCGAATAGCGTTCCTTGTTGCACGAAGTCGAAGTTCAGGTTGTCGAAACCGTGTTGCCGGCGGTCGGAGGGTAGATCTTGGATGTTTTGCGGGATCAGGTGCAGGTAGAAACGGGACTGCGTATCCGTTGGCTGGCAGCTTTCCTTGATGTAGGTTAGCCGGTTCCCGTCGCCGTATAGGTCAAAGACGCCGCGACTTAGGGGCGTTCCGGCAGTAGCGGCCGCGTACTCCCCCCGGCGGGATTCGATGACCGCTTTCGGCACATCAAGGGCGAACTCGACGCTCCAGACCCTTCCGCCGCCGGAGGTAAACTGCCCGGTTTTGATAGTCGCGATGTTGTAGTCGGGCAGATCGACCGTAGCCAGGCATTTGCCGTCAAACAGCGCCCCGTGATGCACAAACTCGAAGTTCAGGCTGTCGAAACCATATCCCCGCCGGCCGGACGGCAAGTCGCTGACCTCCCACGGGGTTATATGCAGGTAAAAACGGGGCTGCGTATCCGCCGCCCGGCAGCTTTCCTTGATGTAGGTTAGCCGGTTTCCGTCGCGGTATACGTCAAAGACGCCGCGGGCCAGAAGCGTTCCGCCCGCCGCCGCCGCATACTCCGCGCGGGCCAACTCCAGGGCGGCTTTGCTGGCATTTAGGGGGAGCTTGGCGACCCAGACGGTTCCGGCGGTTCCTAGTCTATTGTAGGCGATATACTGGCCGGTGCTGATGTACGCAATGTCGTAATCCGGCAGCTTCGCTACCGCGACGCACTTGCCCAGCGCCCACCGCTGACGTTCCCTGAAGTCGAAATCGAGATTATCGAAGCCGTGCCCTTGGCGTTCATCGGGCAAGTCGTCGGTGTTTCGGGGCGTCAAGTGCAGGAAAAACTGGGGGCTGGTGTCAATCCGGTCGCAATCCTCTTTGATGTAGGTTAGCCGTCCGTCGCTATGGTATACGTCAAAGTCGGCGCTGATCACCGGGGGGTTGTTGGCGGCTACCCGGTTGGCGTCGATGTGCCAGTAGGCGGCTATGGCGATGACCGCGGCGAGGCTGATGGCGGCGGTGGCGGCAGTAGCGGTTTGGGCGCGGCGATTCATCCGCGGCACGGCCAACGCCAGAGCCATCCAGCAGATTGCCAGCAAGAGGAAGGCGAAACGGGCGTTTCGGAAAGGCGTGTCGTTGGGCAGGAAAAAATTGACCGACGCCAGCAGCGCTAGCGCCCCCAGCCATAGCAGCCCCCGGCCCAATTCTTTTTGCCCCCGTCTTGCCCGCCGGACGGCTACGGCTAAGGCGGCGGCCAGGGCCAGAGCGGAATAGGCGCTCAACAGTTTGCTGGCGGAGATGCCGAAAGGCAGCATTAGCCAGTAGCCGCGGATGTCTCTGATGATGGGGAGCGACTGCCAGCCGGGTTCGCCGCAGCCCTTGCAGGCCCTGACACCGGCGCCCCCATCCCCGGCAATGCCGGCTATGGTTTCCACGCCGGCCTGGTCTAAACGATAGGATACTTGCTGAAAGAAGCTTCGGGCTACATCCCAGCCGGAATCGTCGGTGGCCCATTCTACGACGGCTATCTTTACGCCCTGCCCCAGGGCGATGCAGATGGCGAAGGCGGCGATGTAGAGGGCGATGCAGGCGGCGGCGCGGCGTATAGGGGCGCTTCGCTTCAGACGGGCGTAGCCTTGCCAAGCGATCAGGCCGATCAGAACCATGGCCAGGGCGGTGTGTCCTTCGAAAAACCACAGGTAGGCGGATACCATTCCGGCGATGAAGCAGAATAGGGGGCCCCAGCGGGCGGTCCTGGGGCGGAGCAGCAATAAGGCCAGGACGGATGCGGTCAGCAAAGCCCACAGGTAGGGCGGGCCGTTGGCGATGTCGGCGAAGTAGACGGCGTTATAGGATAATTGGACGCCGAGGATTAGCAGCGGGGCGGCGATTAGCAGTATCCGCCAACCCATCAGCAGCAGCGATGCTGCCAGCAGGGCCCAGGCCGTGTAGGTGGCAATCAGTATCAACTGATGAATGTCATATACCGACAGGAAACGCAACAGGATGGATAGCACGGCCTTGCCGCCCCACCAGTAGCGGGTTATTTCGCTGGTTTTGTACCATTCCTCGCCGCCGGATGCCGCTCGCAGCTGGTCGCAATAATCCCTATCCGGGCCTAAATCCTTTCTGGCGGTATCCAGACGGATGGCGTTTACCAGCGGGTTGGCGGAGGGGTCGGGCCAAGATCCTCCGATTACCATCAGGGAAGTCTTGCAGAACTCGTAAACGAATAGGGGTTTTTCGCCGTTGAAGTAGCGGGCGGCGCCGCCGGCGGTTTGGTGGGCGGCGAATTCGTCGGCAAAGCGCTGCTTGGCGAGGTCGTAGGGGATGGTGTTGCCGATGTAGTGCAAGGTAAAGAACAGGATTATGCCCAGCAGCGTTGCGGCGGCGTAGATGGATATGGTCTTGAGCGTCTGGGGGCGGCTTAGGAATGCCGGGGGGCGGGGGATGCGGCTTAGGGCGGGGATCATAGATCGGGGGATGCGGTTCAGGTTGGGCGTATGCTTTTTCTTAGCCATAACCGGCAGGGCCTACAATTAACGTTTAAACCTATTCTACAAGGTTTCCCCCCATCCCGCCCCCGGAAATTTCCCGCCGCAAATTCGCCGGATTTCTACCGCCCGGCGCCGTCGCGTCTCTTTCCCTGCGGTTGCGGATTGCGATGCGGCGTCCGGCTCGGTGGTTAGCGGTAGGGAAACTCCGCTTGCCAGATGCGGCTTTCGCCGGGGATGTACTGCCCGGTTTGGATGGTGGCGATTTCGTAGTCCGGCAGATTGACCGTCGCCAGGCATTTGCCGTCGAACAGCGTCCCTTGTTCCAAAAAATCGAAGTTCAGGTTGTCGAAACCGTGCTGCCGGCGGCCGGATGGCAAGTCGTTGACGTCCCGCGGGATCAGGTGCAGGTAGAAACGGGCCTGCGTATCCATCGCCCGGCAGCTTTCTTTGATGTACGTTAGCTGGTTCCCGTTTCGGTAGATGTCAAAGACGCCGCGACTTAGGGGCGTTCCGGCCGTCGCCGCCGCATACTCCCCCCGGCGCGATTCGATGACCGCTTGGGGGACATCGAGAGCGAACTCGCTGTTCCAGATCCTTCCGCCGTCGGAGGTAAACTGCCCGGTTTTGACGGTCGCGATGTTGTAGCCCGGCAGCTCGACCGTCGCCATGCATTTGCCGTCGAACAGCGCCCCGTGATGCACCAACTCGAAGTTCACGCTGTCGAAACCATACCCCCGCCGGCCGGCCGGCAAGTCGCTGACCTCCCACGGGGTTATATGCAGGTAAAAACGGGGTTGCGTATCCGCGGGTTGGCAGTTTTCCTTGATGTAAGTTAGCCGGTTCCCCTCGCGGTAGATGTCAAAGACGCCGCGACTTAGGGGCGTTCCGGCCGTCGCCGCCGCGTACTCCGCCCGGCGGGATTCCAAGACGGCTTTCGGCACATCGAGAGCGAACTCGACGCTCCAGACCTTTTTGGGGCCGGGGGTGAACTGGCCGGTTTTGACGGTTGCGATTTCGTAGCCGGGCAGCCCGACGACCGCTAGGCACTGGCCCTCAAAAATCCCCCCTCGATCCGCAAAAACGAAGTCGAAGTTATCGAAACCGTGCCGCCGCCGGCCGGGCGGCAAGTCGGTGACGCTATGCGGGGTTAGGTGCAGGTAGAAATGATGCTGCGTATCCGCCGGCCGGCAGCTTTCCTTGAGGTAGACCAGTCGGTTTCCGTCGCGGTATACGTCAAAGACGCCGCGGGCCAAGGGGATTCCGCCCGCCACCGCCGCCCGGGCCGACTCCAAGTCGGCTTTGGTGAGATTGAGGGGGAACTTGGCGCCCCAGACGGTTCCCGCTTGGTAGATGTACTGGCCGGTATGGATGTACGCAATATCGTAGTCCGGCAGACCTATCGCCGCCACGCATTTGCCCAGCACCCACCGCTGCCGCTCTTGGAAGTTGAAATCCAGATTGTCGAAGCCCAGCTCTTGGCGCTCATCGGGCAAGTCGTCGGTGTTTCGGGGCGTCAAGTGCAGGAAAAACTGGGGGCTGGTGTCAACCCGGTTGCAATCCTCTTTGATGTAAGTTAGCCGTCCATCGCTGTGATATACATCAAAGTCGGCGCTGATTACCGGGGGGATTTGGGCGATTACCCGGTTAGCGTCAAGGTGCCAATAGGCGGCTAGGCCGATGGCGGCGGCTATGCCGGCGGCGGCGGTCGCGGCGGTGGCCGTCAGGGTGCGGCGATTCATCCGCGGCACGGCCAACGCCAGGGCCATCCAACAGATTGCCAGCAGCAGGAAAGCGAAACGGGCGTTTCGGAAAGGCAGGTCGTTGGGCAGGAAAAATTGGATTGACGCCAGCAGCGCCAGGGCTACCAGCCATAAGAGGCCCCGCCCAAATTCCGTTTGCCCCCGTCTGGCCCGCCAAATAGCTACGGCGACCGCAGCGGCCAGGGCCAGCGCGGAATAGGCGTTCAACAGGTTGCCCGCGGGGAGGCCGAAAGGCAGCATCATCCAGTAACCGCGGATGTCTCTGATGATGGGCAGCCGTTGCCAGCCGAATGCGCCGCAGCCGCGGCAGGATCTAACCCCATAGGTTTCATCGCCGGCTATGCCGGCTACGGTTTCCCCGCCGGCCCGGCCTAAACGATCGGTGACGGTCTCAAAGAAGCCCCTGGCTATACCCCAACCGGAATAGTCGGTCGCCCATTCTACTACCGCTACCTTTACGCCCTGCCCCAGGGCGATGCATAGGGCGAAAGCCGCGAGGTAGAGGGCCAAACAGGCGGCGGCGCGGCGGATCGGGGCGCTTCGCTTCAGACGGGCGTAGCCCAGCCAGGCGATCAGGCCAATCAGGACCATCGCCAGGGCGGTGTGTCCATCGGAAAACCATAGGTAGGCCGATACCATTCCGGTAATGAAGCAGAACCGCGGAGCCCACCGGGCCGTCCTGGGGCGCAGCAGCAGCAAGGCCAGGGCGGATGCCGCTAGCAAGGTCCATAGGTAGGGCAGGCCGTTGGTGATGTCGGCGAAATAGCCGATGTCGGAAAATAGAGCGCCGAGGATGATCAACGGCGCGGCGGTTAGCAGTATCCGCCAACCCATCAACAGCAATGATGCTGCCAGCAGACCCCACGCCGTATAGGTTGCGAATAGAATCAACTGATGAATGTCGTATATCGACAGGAAACGCAGCAGGATGGATAGCGCCGCCTTGCTGCCCCACCAGTAGCGGGGTTTGGCGGCGGATTCGGACAATTCGGCGCCGCCGGATGCCGCATACAACACCGCGCAATAATAAATCCCCCCCGCCGGCCCCGCCTCCCCCGGCTTTATTTTTATTCTGAAATTTTTCAGGCGGATGGCGTCTACCAGGGGGTTGCCGGATGGGCCGCGGCGGGCTCCTGCCATTACCATTACGGAAATATCGCAGAACTCCCAATCGAATAGGGGCCTTTCGCCGCGGAAGTAGCGGGACGCGTCGCCATCGCCGGTCTGGTGGACGGCGAATTCGTCGGCGAAGCGCTGCTTGGCGAGGTCGTAGGGGATGCCGTTGCCGATGTAGTGCAAGGTAAAGAAAAGGATTATGCCCAGCACCATCGCGGCGGCATATAAAGATATAGTCTTGAGCTTCCGGGAGCCGCCCGAAAAGTCGGGGGGGGGGGGGGGGGGGGGGGGGTAGTAGAATGGGCGTTATAATGGGCATTATATGGTTAGCGTTTCCATTTTTGTCTGCGTTCCGGGGGGTAGCGCGGCAATGCGTTCCCGGTTTTATTGACAATCGCGCGGCGGCAATGATACGTTTTCCGTTAGCCATCGGCGGCGTCGGGCGGATGGGAAAGAAAGCCTATGCCCGCCAACCGCCGCCAAACCACCCCAGCCAGGAGACTCCGCCGTCGGCCCCCTTATGATACATCGCCGCGCAACTCCCCCGCCATCGCCCCGCCCTGCCGCCGCCGCCGCATCGCCGCCGGACGGGGAGCCGCCCTTTCACCGGGCAAGCGGCTACCGGCGCAGCGCACCGTGACCGCCGTGACCACCGCCGCAACCGGGCGGTTTCAGTCCGGCAGACTAGGGGCGGACGTATGGTATCAGCGCCTAGCCTGGGCCTCCGCCGCCGCGGTATTCGGAATGCTAATCCTCGGCGGCGTAGTCCGGGTCACCGAATCCGGCCTCGGCTGCGGCGACGACTGGCCCCTGTGTTCCGGGCAATGGCTGCCGCCCCTCGAAAGCAAGGCCATAATCGAATACGCCCACCGCGTCGCCGCATCTTTCCTGGTAGGGCCGCTGATCCTAGCCACATTCGTCGCCGCCTGGCTCCGCTACCGCCGCCAACCGTGGATCATCTGGCCCGCCGCCGCCGCCCTGATCCTGGTCATCATCCAAGCCCTGCTGGGCGGTGCCACGGTAGCCACCGAGCTATCCGGCCACCTAGTAATGACCCACCTCGCCGTAGCGGAATTGACCCTAGGATGCTGCTTGCTATTGGCGGTAATGTCCCACCGGGGCGGGATGCGCCAAGGACCCGCGCCGTGGGCCGTGAGCGCGGCGCGGCGGTTTCCCGCATTGACGCTAATCGCATCGGCGGCGTTGTTCCTGCTAGTGCTATCCGGCGCCTACCTGACCAACACCCAATCGGCCACTTGGGCCTGCCAATCCTGGCCCTTGTGCCGCAACGAATGGGGCGGCATCTTTCCCGCCAACCAACTGGCGATGATCCACATGGCCCACCGCTACATAGCGCTATTGGCCGGATTGCTGGTAATCTACGCCCTGCACCTGGGCTTCCGCGGCCGCACCCAGCCGCCCGTCATACGCCGGTTGTCAATGGCCACCCTAGGGCTATTCGCCGCCCAAATCCTCGCCGGCGCCGGCGTAATCTGGGCCGGTTTCGGGCAGGATGTGGAAATGCGGGCCTTTCACCTGTCCTTGGCCTCGGCGGTCTGGGGCGCAACCATAGCGTTGGCGGCATTGAGCTATTCCCGCGAAACGAGGGATGATGGCTAATCCAAGCGAACTGCGCCGCGCCGGGCGGGGCGCCCATAATCATAATATGGGAGCGGATGCCGATGGGCCGCCGGAAATTCCCGCCAAACCCGGGATCGGCGCCCTGCGGCAGACCATCGCCGACTACATCACGCTGACCAAGCCGCCCATAATATCCTTGCTGCTGGTGACCGCCATCGGCGGGATGTTCCTCGCCCAGCGGCACGTCCACGGCGGCGGCGTGCCGGATCTGCTTACCCTGCTGCTGGTATGCGCCGGCGGAGCCTTGGGCGCCGGCGGCGCCAACGCCGTCAACCACTACCTGGACCACGACATCGACGCGCTGATGACCCGCACCGCCCGCCGCCCGGTGCCGGGGCACCGTGTGCGCCCCCGGATGGCCCTGGCCTTCGGCATCGCGCTCAACGCCGCCGCCTTCGCCGTGCTATTCGCCTGGGTCAACCCGCTGGCCGCCGCCCTAACGCTATCCGCCAGCCTGTTCTACGTGCTGGTCTACACCCTTTGGCTAAAACGCAGCACATCGCAGAACATCGTCATCGGGGGCGCGGCGGGCAGCATACCCCCCGCCGTCGGCTGGGTAGCCATCACCGGCAGTTTTGACCTGCCGGCGCTCTATATGTTCGCCATCATCTTTTTCTGGACGCCCCCCCACTTCTGGGCACTGTCGCTGCTGATCCAGCGCGACTACGAAAAAGCGGGCGTGCCGATGCTGCCGGTAATCGCCGGCCCGCAAAAAACGGCGGAAAACATCCTAGCCTACTCGCTAGTGCTGATCGCGTTGACCCTGGTGTTCGCCGCCACCCGCGCCGTAGGCGGAATATACATCGGAGCGGCGGCGGTCTTGGGCGCGGCGTTCATCTGGGGCGCCTGGCGTCTAAACCGGCAACAAACGCGCCCCAAAGCCCGGTGGCTATACCTATACTCCCTGCTATACCTCGCCCTGCTATTCGGCGCAATGATGGCCGACGCGGTCTACCGCACGCTATAACCCGCCCGCCAACAACGTTCAGCGCCCCAGCAGACGGCGTATCTGCTCCCGCAAGCTCCGGTTTTCCGCATCGGCAGCATCAGCCCGGTCATCAGCAGCGTCGGCCCGCACCTCGGCGGCATCAGCCCGGTCATCAGCAGCGTCGGCCCGCGCCGCCGCAGCCGCGGCCCGCGCATCAGCCGCCGCGGCCCGGTCATTAGCGGCGGCTGCCTCGGCACTAGCGGCTTGGCCGTCGTCCAGCACCTTGGTATAAGATTCCAGCCGCCGCCCCGTAGCCGGATCATACAGCCGCAGATACGCCTCCCGATCCCCCGCCGCCTCCAGCTCCCATACCAGATACAACCCCAACACCGGGCTATACCCCCACACCGTGCCATCCAACTCCCGGCGGACCTCCATCCGCTCATACCGCCCGTCCACCAAACGCTCCCCCACCAGCGGCTCCTCGTAATACCGCCCCCCCGTGGCGTCAAACCGCCAGTACTCCCCCACCCCGATGCTTTCGTACCGCGCCCGCTTCCGCCCCGTATCAATATGCGCGGTGCTTACCGACGCCACCTCCAGCGCCAAATCCGGCGGCTTCCCCGCCTCCCAGGGCAGATACAACCGCCGCGAGCGGATCGCCGCCGCATCCACCCCCACCGCCACATAGCAATCCGGCCCAATCCGCCGGTTCAGGTTGCCCCGGTCGTAACAGATAAACGTGTTGCTGCTGACGAACACATCCCGCCGCCGGGGGCCGTAGACCAGATAGTGATCCAGCAGGTACATAAATTCCGCCAAAATCGGTTCTTGATACATCGCGTCCGGCAAAGGCTCCGGTTCATTGGGGTCAAATTCCAGCCCGGCGTAAATATCGCGATCTTCCTTTTGATAAGGGATGATTTCGTAATGGGCTTTGGTAGTCATACCCATCCCTCCAGGCGCCGCCGCCCGCCGGCCATCCGCGCCGGGCGCTATGGTAGCATACCGCCGCCGGGCGCGGACGGCGGCGGGATACCCCCCGATAAGGGAAAACTTGGGCAAGGGGCGAAAATTCGATTGACAGTTATAATCGGCTATGGTAATCTTTCGCCCGGTAGCGAAAAAAGCGCCCACGCCAACCGCCAAACCCATATATGGAGTCCACCTATGGGGTTGTTGCCCCGCAAACGGGCAGGTTCCCCGCCGGAACCCACACCTGACCAAAATCCCCGCCCCGCGCCCCGACGGAAACGGCTGACCCGCTTGGCCCTTTTCGCCGCCGTAGCGGTGCTTTTCCTGTTCACCGCCGCTTGCAGCCAGGGTTTCCAATCCACTTGGGACCCGGTCGGCCCGGTGGCGGAAAAGCAGCTCCAGCTATTCAACGTCCTCTTGTGGACGATGGTCGCGGTCTTTGTCCTGGTGGAAGGCGCCCTGATCTACATCATCATCCGCTACCGCCGCCGCCCCGGACAGCCCCGCCCGCCGCAAATCCACGGCCATACCGCCCTGGAAATCACCTGGACCATCATCCCCACCGCCCTGATCTTGGGCTTGGGCATCTGGTCGGTGTTCACCCTGTTTTACTTGGAATCCCCGCCCACCGACCAGGGCGAAATCTTGGAAGTGACCGTCACCGGCCATCAATGGTATTTCGAGTTCGAGTACCCTGACGCCGGCGGCGGCAAGCGCATCAGCACCGCCAACGAACTGCGTATCCCGGTCGACCGCCCCATATCCCTGATTATGGAAAGCGATGATGTGCTGCACAGTTTCTGGGTGCCCAAGCTGGGCGGCAAGGTGGACGTAGTCCCGACCCGCCGCAACAAGCTATGGCTGATGGCCGACTCCGATCTGATCGAGCAGCCCCTGCCCGCCACCTACTACGGCCAATGCGCCGAACTGTGCGGCTTGGCCCACGCCCAAATGCGTTTCCGCGTCACTGTTATGACCGAAGCCGGCTACCAGGATTGGGTGGACAACTACAGCCCGCCCCAAGCCCTCACCCCCGTCGCCCAGCAGGGCCGGACGCTGTTCCAAATCCATTGTTCCCTGTGCCACACCATCAACGGGCCGGAAGTGGAATCCGTGGCCCAATCCCGCATCGACAGTTTCCTCACCGGCGGCGACTCGGTGGCGGTTCCCGGCCCCAACCTGACCGACCTGCGCGACCGCCAAACGCTGGCCGCCGGCATCATCGACAACACGGTAGAAAACCTCCGCGCCTGGATCCGCAACCCCGAGGACATCAAACCCGGCAACTGGATGCACGACAAAGCCGCTTTCTACCCGGACGGCGGCAACGCTACCCTATCCGAAGCCGAAATCGACGCGCTGATTTCCTATCTGATGAACAACCTCGAAGTCCCGGCCGCCCCCAACCCGGATCTGGCGGAAACCCAACCCTAACCGCCCGCACCGGCAACCCGAAATTGACGCGCAACATTGAGCATTCGCCCAACCTGCGTTAGACTGAAACCGAAATTCCCGGACCATCGGGAATCCAACAACCAAAACCCGGCATCAGGAGGAAAACCCACTCCCCTCCCCGTCGCGGGGAGCCAGGGTGGGGGTGAATCAGGATGGCTACGATAACCGAGGTACTGGCCCGCCCCACCTACGGCGCCAGCGGCTTGTGGAGCTGGATCACCACCGTTGACCACAAGCGCATCGGCGTGATGTACGGTGCTACCGCTTTCGTCTTTATGCTCATTTCCGGCATCGAAGCGGGCGTCATCCGTACCCAGCTCGCCACGCCCGACACCGATCTGATCGGCCCCGGCCGGTTCAATCAGATGTTCACCATGCACGCCACCGTAATGATCTTTATGGTCATTATGCCCATGGGCGTCGCCTTCTTTAACTTCGTCGTCCCCCTAGCCATCGGCGCCCGCGATGTGGCCTTCCCCCGTCTCAACGCCCTTTCCTACTGGATTTTCCTGTTCGGCGGCATCCTGATGCACTTCAGCTTTATCGTTGACCAAGTGCCGGACGCCGGATGGTTTTCCTACGCCAACCTTACCGAATACCCCTTCAGCGAAAACTTGGGCCTCGACTTTTGGGCCATCGGCCTGCTGGTGCTAGGCGTTTCCTCGGTCGCCGGCGGCCTCAATTTCGTAGTGACCATCATCAACCTCCGCGCCCCCGGTATGTCGCTGATGCGAATGCCCGTATTCGTATGGATGACGCTGATAACCTCCATCCTGCTCATCCTGGCAATGCCGGTAATCACCGTCGGCCTGATTGAGTTGGTGATGGACCGCAACTTCGGAACCCACTTCTTTAACCCCACCGGCGGCGGCGACCCGATCCTCTGGCAGCACTTGTTCTGGGTTTTCGGCCACCCCGAGGTCTACATCCTCATCCTGCCCCCGATGGGGATCGTGTCCGAAATCCTGCCCACTTTCTCCAAAAAACCCCTTTTCGGCTACCCCTTCGTCATTTTCTCCGGCATCGTCATCGGCATTATGGGCTGGGCGGTGTGGAGCCACCATATGTTTACCGTGGGCCTCGGCCCCATCGCCAACTCGGTATTCACCATCACCACTATGCTGATCGCCGTGCCTACCGGCGTCAAGATTTTCAACTGGCTCGGCACTATGTGGAAAGGCAGCATCGAGCTGACCACCCCCATGCTCTACGCCTTGGGGTTCGTATTCCTGTTTATCATCGGCGGACTCAGCGGCGTGTCCCACGCCGTTTCGCCCTCCGATTTCCAGCAGCAGGATACCTACTACATCGTCGCCCATATCCACTATGTACTGTTCGGCGGCTCCATAATGGGCATTTTCGCCGGCATCTATTACTGGTGGCCCAAACTCACCGGCAAGATGCTGAACGAAAGGCTGGGCAAGCTGAACTTCTGGCTGGTATTCATCGGGATGAACGTAACCTTTTTCCCGATGCATTTCTTGGGGCTGAACGGAATGCCCCGCCGGATTTACACCTACGCCGAGGAATTCGGCTGGGGCAGCCTCAACCTGCTGGCTACCGTCGGCTACTTCATCATCCTCATCGGCATCCTGGTGTTCATCTACAACATCTGGCAGAACCGCAACGCCCGCCGCGTCAGCCACGACCCTTGGGACGCCCCCGGCGTGGAATGGACCATCGCATCGCCGCCCCCGGCCTACAATTTCGCCGAAGTCCCGCACATCCGCGGCCGCGACCACTACTGGATTGTCAAAGACCAGGCCCGCGAAGCCGGCGACCCGATCACCGAGCCGGAAGCCCCGGTCGACCCCGCCAGCATCCATATGCCCAGCCCGTCCTACTGGCCGATCATCACCGCCGCCGGCGTAGGGCTGATCGGCGGCGGCCTGCTATCCCACTACGGCGTCAGCTTCCTCGGCGGCCTGATCGCCTTCATCGGCGTAATCGGCTGGAGCAACGAACCCCCATCCGCCCCCGAGGAATCCCACTAGCCAAACACAAGCAACAAACCGCCCAACCCTTCCCTCGCAAGGGGAAAGCCCGGCAAGCCGCCCTTATCCCCTCCCCCTAAGGGGGAGGGTCAGGGTGGGGGTATACTGAATAGGAGACGGCAAAGCCCACTAGCCAACAAACAACAAACCGCCCAACTCTTTCCCCACAAAGGAAAGCCCGGCAAGCCGCCCTTATCCCCTCCCCCTTAGGGGAGGGTTAGGGTGGGGGTATACCGAATAGGAGACGGGTACTTTGGCCCACTCACCAGAAACGGCCCATCACGAACCGCCCCACCCCGCCCACGGCGAGGCCATGACCCGCCACGGCGGCACCGGGCACGGGGAGCATTCCGGCTCCGTCGGCCACGACTACACCACCACCGGCCTCAACCACCGCAAGATGCTGATGTGGGTGTTCCTCGGCTCCGACTGCCTGTTTTTCGGCTCCCTCATCGCCACCTATATGGTATACCGCGGCCAAAGCCTCACCGGCCCCTACCCAGTCGACATCATCGACATCCCCATAACCACCATCAGCACTTTCGTACTGCTATGCAGCAGCTTCGCGATGGTGCAGGCGCTATCCGCCACCCACAACAACGACCAGCGCGGCATCAAAATCTGGCTGCTGGCCACCGCCCTGCTCGGCGCCATATTCATCGGCTTTCAGGTCTACGAGTTCAACCTGTTCAAGAACGAGGGCCTAACCCTCGGACAAAACCTGTTCGGCGCCACCTTCTTTACCCTGACCGGATTCCACGGCGCCCACGTAACCTTGGGCATCATCTGGCTGGTGGCCCTCTGGATCCTGTCCTTCAAGGGCCGCATCCGCCCCGACACCGCGCTGGACGTGGAAATCTGCGGCCTCTACTGGCACTTCGTGGACATCGTCTGGATCGTCATATTTACCCTGCTGTACCTGGTGGGCGGGTTCGACGCCGGCCCTGCCGTTCCCGGCCACTGACGCCGCCCACCCGAAACCCGCGGACGCGCCGTCCCGGCGACGGCGCAACCCCCCATCCTGAAAATCCTGGTTCAAGGGCGCCCGATGGCAACAACGCACGAAACAGAACACACCGGCGGACACCACCCCTCCTTTATGCAGTACGTGGTTATCGCGATACTGCTATTCGCCATTACCATCGTCGAGTTCGTAATCATCATGGACTTCCCCGGCCCGCGGGAAAAGGTGATCGCCGACGCCCTTGGCGAGCCGTCCACCACCATCCTGCTGTTCCTGCTGTCCGGCATCAAGTTCGCCATCGTCATCCTGTTCTATATGCACCTGAAGTTCGACAACAAGTTTTTCTTTTGGGTGTTCATCGCGGGAATGGCGCTGGCGGTAGCCGTCGGCTTGGCCCTGATCGGCCTGTTCACCGCCATCCGCCCCGAGGGCGGCGGCAACGTCCGCGCCGAAACCGTGGCCGCCCCCTGCGCCTTCGACCACGATATAATGGACAATGTCTGCCCCACGCCCACGCCCCAGCCATCCCCCACCCCCGCGCCCACCATCGAAGCGCTGGAAATCACCGCCCCGGTAGCAGCAGCCCCCGGCGGCGATGCCGGAGCCGACGCCGGCGGCGCCCCCTCCGCCGCCAAAGGCCAGCAACTGGTGCTGGACTACGGCTGCATCGCCTGCCACTCCGCCGACGGCACCGTGCTGGTAGGCCCCTCGTGGCTAGGCATCTACGGCAGCTCCGAAGCCCTCGAGGGCGGCGGCTCCGCCACCGTAGACGACGACTACATCCGCGAATCGATCAAAGAACCCAACCTAAAGCTGGTACAAGGCTTCGGCGAACTAATGCCCGTCCTGGACGTCACCGACGCCGAAATAGACTCCATCATCGAATACATCAAAACCCTCCGCTAAGAGCGGCAACCCCGCGCAACCCGAACCGCAAGGGCAGGCTGAATACCCTGCCCTTACCGTCTGCCACCCCCATCTTGCCATTCCGCAGATCCAGGTTCATAATAGAGGCATCGGGAAATGGAGGCGGACAATGCTGGACAACTGGGCGAAAATCGCCACCATCGCGGCCGCCATAGTCATCATAATGTCCGCCATCATCGGCCCTACCATAGCCGGAATTTTTTGGCTCGCCATGTTGGACAACGACGTCCGGCAACTACAAACTGACGTCGAACAGCTACAAACCGACGTGGCGCAGATGAAACTGGACATCAAGCAAATACAAGACAATCAACAAATCATCATCGAAATCCTACGGGAACTATCCGCCGATGTGCAGAAAAGCGAAGCCGACTTGATCGGCCACACCCACGATCCCGACGGGCGGACGCGGTTGCCCCTGAACATCAGATGACGGCGGCGGTTGCACCCTCGTAGCGCAAAACCTCCGCCAGCCCCCGCATACGCCCGGCAATCCGCAAAGCCGGGATCTGCCGCCCACCCTACCGTTCACCCTCCGGCAACATCCCCCCCATCCGGCGGAAACCGATGCCGCCCGCCGGCGTCCCGCGCCAACCGGCGGACGCGCACCACCGCATCCAAATTTATCCGCCCGTAAATATGCGGGTAAACCTCCCCGGAGCGACTAGCCTCCCGCCGCACTTCCGCCTCAAGCCGGGCGACATCCAAATCCAGCGCCACCAGCCCCGCCGCCGCCGGGTAAAGCCGTTCCGCCACCCGCAAGGTTTGCGCCTCATCCCCCGATGCGTGAATAAACCCTTCCGCCGCCAGGCTGGGCGCCGCGTACTCCCCCGCCGCCTGCGCCCCGGCCCAAGCCTCCGCCGTGGTAAGATGATGAATAACCGTCAATCTTTCCCTCCCCGCCCGGTTTAGACCATCCTGCCGGGCTATTCGTGTTACTATGGCGGAATAAACGCAACGGCAAAGGACGTAATGCAAGGCGAAATTCACGACGGGCCCGGCCTCAAGTATCTAACCGTGACGCCCGACGATTATAACCCCGAAGCGTCCTACCCCCTGGTAATAATGTTGCACGGTTTCGGCGCCAATATGCACGACCTTGCCAACCTCGCCCCCGCCATCAACCCCACCGGCTACATCTACGCCTGCCCCAACGCCCCCATCCCCTTCAACCTCGGTCTCGGACACGCCGGCTTCGGCTGGATGACGCCCCGCGGCGGCTCAACCCCCGAGGAAATCGCCAACTCCGAAACCTTGCTGTCCCGCTTTTTCGATGAAGCCCTGACCCGGTTCAATGTCGCCCCCGGCAACTGCCTATTGCTGGGCTTTTCCCAAGGCGGCGGCATGACCTACCGCTGCGGACTGGGCCGCGCCGACCTTTTCGCCGGCCTCGCCGCCCTAAGCGCCACCCTCCCCGGCGCCGATGAACTGGACCACCGCCTGCCCGCCCAGCGCACCCAGCCCATTTTCGTCGCCCACGGCCGTTACGACCAGATGATTGCCGAATCCACCGCCCACTCCGCCAAAACCTACCTCGAAAACGCCGGCTACACCCCCGAATTTCACATCTACGACATCGGCCACGAAATCAGCGGCGAAGTAATCCGCGACCTCACCGCCTGGATGTCCAAAGTGCTGCCCCCCAACCCCGCCTAACCCGCCCCCGATGCCGCAACGCCGCCGCCCTAATCCGGCGCATCGTCCTTCCAAGAAATAATCCGGTCAACGGCAATGGCGATCAGCGCCATCCCGCCCCCGGCCAGCAGCTCGCGGGCGAACTCCGCCCCCCGTTCCGGCCCGTCATACAACGCGCAAGTCTTGTGCGCCATATCCGCCAGCCCCTCGGCGGTAACATCCGCCATCCCCTCAATGGTCACATAAGAATAAGGCCGCCCCGCGGTCGACACGCACAACGCCACCGCCGGATTGCGGCGGATATTGCGAACCTTGACCGCATCGCTGTCCGCCATCACCAGCGCCCGCCCGTTTTCCCACAAAAACCACACCGGTGCCACATGGGGCATCCCCGACGCCCGCAGCGTCACCAGTTGCGCCACCCGCGGATGGGAAAGAAACTCCTCGATCTCTGCCGTGGTAAGCGTCGCCATAATCCTTGCCCCCTCCGGCGCCCCGCCAAGCGCAAACCCGACGCCGCGCCTCTACATAAATGATTCGAGTATTCGGCATAATATCAAGTATAATAATACCCGCCCGCCGCCTAATATATCACAAGCCGCGCCGGATATTTCCGCCGCCGGGAACGCCATCAATGCCCCTAACGCCAACCCGCCCAACCGCCGCAACCCTAATCCTATCCGCCCTACTGCTAATAACCGCGGCCTGCGCATCCCCCACCGCCATACCAACCATTACGCCCACCGCCGCGCCCACGCTAACCTCTACACCCATTCCTACACCCACGACAACCCTTACGCCCACGCCCACGCCAACCCTTACACCCACGCCCACGCCGCTAATTTCCTTTCCCGCCGACCACGGCCCCCACTACGCCCCAATCGAATGGTGGTACTTCAACGGAATGCTGCAAGACGCCGACGGCAAAGAATACAGCTACCACTTCGTAGCTTTCCAAGCCCCGGGGCCGCCCGGCGTCACCCCCCATCTGCTGCAAGCCGCCCTAACCGACCACCACCGCAACGTCCATCACACCGCCGAAAAGGGAATCCTCGCCCCCACAAAACCCCACGCCAACAACATAAACATCGCCATCAGTAACTGGCAAATGCGCGGCGACGCCAACGGCTACCAACTCCAATTCGCTTTAGACGCCAACGCCCCCGCCCTAGAACTCCAGGCAACCCCCCAACGCCCCCCGGTACTCCACGGCGGCAACGGACTGATCGATATGGGCCCCGAAGCCGGCGAAACCTACTACTATTCCCGCACCCGCCTAGAAGTCACCGGCTGGATTCGGCAAGGCGATACCCGCCGCCCGGTGCAAGGCCCCGGCTGGATGGACCACCAATGGGGCGAAATTGCTCAAGAATCGGTAGGCTGGGATTGGGCCGGCATCCAGCTAGACGACGGCGCCGACCTGATGGCCGCCGTCGTATGGCGCTCCGAACCCGACGGCGAAAAGCGCCGCCTGTCCGCCCATGCCACCTACATCGCCCCCGATGGCGCAACCACCTACCTCCACGGCGGCAACCTGTCCATTACCCCGCAAAGCCAATGGCAAAGCCCCCAAACCGGCGCAACCTACCCGATGGGCTGGCGAATAGACGCCCCGCCCCTAAACCTGTCGCTGCAACTAACCCCCCGCCAACGGCAAGCCGAATTCAACAGCGAAATCTTGGGCGTAGCCTACTGGGAGGGCGCGGTATCCGCCGCCGGCCGCCGCAACGGCCAACCCGTAACCGGCTGGGGATTCGTAGAACTGGCCGGCTACGACCCCCGCCGCCCCCAAATAACCCCGCCCGCCCCCAACCCCTAACCCTGCACCCCACGCAATCCCCGCAAATCCAAAGGCAACAAACGATATGACCGCACCCGTCACCAACAACCCGCCCACCGGCCCGGTAACCGAAGCGGCCCGCATCACCAGCCTCGACCTAATCCGCGGCGTAGCCGTGCTGGGCATACTGCTAATGAACGCCGTATCCTTCCGCTACGGCCTGGCCCCCTACCTGAACCTGAGCGCCGGCGGATCCGATACCCCCCTCGATTGGGCCATCGGCATATTCGGCGAAATATTCATTGATCAAAAATTTATGGCCCTATTTTCCCTGCTATTCGGCGCCGGAATCCTGCTATTCATAGAACGCGCCCGCCAACGGGAAAAACGCCCCATCCTGCTAAACCTATGGCGCAACGCCCTGCTGCTAGGCATCGGCATCCTCCACTCCCTAATCTGGGACGGCGACGTGCTGATCGTCTACGCCGTATCCGCCCTATTCCTGATCGCCCTAAGCAAACTCCCCGCCAAAGCCCTGATCGCCATCGGCGCCCTAGTATTCCTGCTATCCATCCCCAACTTCCTGCTAATGCAATACATCGCCGACAACTCCGCCGCCCCCCTAACCGGGGTATGGGAACCCGCCGCCCCAGAAACCCCCGCAACCCCGTCGCAACCGCAATCCGGCAACCCCCAACCTCATACCGGCACAACCCCATCGCAACCCGCCCCCCCGCAATCCGATAACCCCCAAAACCTGCCCGGCACAATGCTAAGTCTAACGCTGCTAGGCTACTTCGCCCGCGGTCTCGGCCTAATCCTGATGGGCGCCGGCCTATACCGCCTCGGCTTCATGCAAGGCGATCTGCCCCCCCGAACCTACCGCCTGACCGCCGCCCTCGGCCTGGCATTCGGCCTGCCCCTCGCCGCCGCCGGAGCAATCATCACCCACCTAAGCGACTACTCCCGCGAAATAGCCTTCATCGGCCAAATCCCCAACACCGCCGGCACCATCCCCGCCGCCCTCGGCCTAATGAGCCTGATCATCCTATGGCACCGCCAAGCAAGCGCCGCCCCCCGTCTGAAACAACGCCTCCAGGCCGCCGGACGAATGGCCCTAACCAACTACCTATCCCAAACCATCCTGGGCATCCTGATACTAACCATCATCCTAAGCGAAGTCCCCATAAACCGCGCCGCCATCCTAGCCTTCTGCATCGCGATATGGGCCCTCCAGCTATGGTGGTCCCAAGCGTGGCTAACCCGCAACCGCTTCGGCCCCGCCGAATGGCTATGGCGCACCGCCACCTACCGCCGCCGCCAACCCCTCCGCCGCCAACCCGCCCCCAATCGTGTATAATACCCCCACAAGCGAGGGATTAGGTAAAGGAGATTACTGCGATGGCGGACACAGATGCCCCATCTCTCACGGGCGAGGGATTAAGCAGATTAGACAATATGTTTTACCAGATCCAAGTCAGCCGCGGCGGACTGATCGGCAGTATCAACAAGGCTTTGGGTGGCATATCCCGCGGCAGACTGATGCATTCTGTTGCTTACGGCACCAACACGGAATTTGCCGATATGATGGACGATTTGGTAGATGATGACAAAATCACCCTTGATCAATGGAACGAAATTCTGCACACCAGCGCGATAGTGAGAGGCGTCAAGGATGGTAAAACCATCTACGCCCTAGCCGAAATATCTTTGACGGCAAGCCAAAACGACATCGACCGCGCCGCGGAAAGGGCCGCATATTTGCAACAGGCAACCGGGGCAGAGACCTACCCCATCGTAGTAGGCGACAGCATACCCCCCCAGCAGCAAGCCCAAGCCAGCAGCAAAGGCGTAACCGCGATAACCGTCCAGCAGCGAGGCCATTAAAACCCAATGCCCACCCCCCCCGAATTCCTGTCCGCCCGCAACCTCCGAAAATCCTTCGGCGGCCTTACCGCGGTTGACGACGTCTCCTTCGATATCCGCCAGCAGGAAATTTTCGGACTCCTCGGCCCCAACGGCGCCGGCAAAACCACCACCATCCGAATGCTGTCCACCGTCCTGCCCCCCGACGACGGCGACGTAATCATCGGCGGCCACTCCGCCGCCCGCGACAGCAACGCCGTCCGCCGGCTGGTCGGCGTCTGCCCCCAAGAACTGGCCCTCTACCCCGAACTATCCGCCGCCGACAACCTGGTATTCTTTGGCCGCATGGCCGGCCTCAGCGGACGCGAAGCCAAAACCGCCGCCGCCCAGCACCTCGAATCCGTCGGCTTAACCGAGCGGGCCCGCGACAAAGTGGACAAATTCTCCGGCGGAATGAAACGCCGCGTCAACCTCGCCGCCGCCCTGATGTCCCGCCCCAAACTCCTATTCCTTGACGAACCCACCGTAGGCATTGACCCCCAATCCCGCAGCCATATCTTTGCGACCGTGGAAAAACTCCGCGACGCCGGCATGACCGTCTTATACACCACCCACTATATGGAGGAAGCCGACCGCCTCTGCGACCGCTTGGGCATTATGGACCACGGACGCCTGATCCGCTTGGGCCGCCCCGATGAGCTGAAATCCGAAATCGGCGACCCCGCCGAGGTCACCCTGGAAACCGTTTTCCTCGAACTCACCGGCCGCAGCCTGCGGGACTAACGCCGCCCGATGCTCCGCCCGCTCCACATCGCCCTATTGGAACTCAAACTATTCGTGTCCAACCGCGGCGAACTGGCCTTCAGCATCGCCCTGCCCATCCTGCTATTCGCGCTGATGTACGGCGCTCTCAGCAACGAACCCGAATTTTACGCCTCCGCCAGCGTAGTCGACCTGGACCGCGGCCCCCAAGCCCGCCAACTGGTAGCCCGCCTCGATGCCCTACCCGAAATTTCCGTAGAGGAGCGCACCGAAGCCGACGCTAACGGCGCCCTGGACCGCTCCGCCATCCTTTTCGCCGTAGTAATCCCCACCGGATTCAGCGATGCCCTGTCCGCCGGCGAACCCGCCCCCCTGATCTTCCGGCAACGGGGCAACGGCGGCGACACCGGCCAAATCATCGCCGCCGTAACCCGCGGCGTAGTCCGCGATATGGCCTCCGAAGCCCGCATCCGCCGCCACCTCCCCCAAGCCCTCGCCGGCTCCGGCGCATCGCCCCAGCGCATCGCCGCCGAAATCGAAACCCAAATAACCCGACTGCGAAACACCCCCCCGGTAACCGTCCAAACCCGCCGCCCCGGCGCCGCCAACCCCGAATCCGGCGACAACAACCTGATTTCCCGCCTGATGCCCGGCCTATTGGTAATGTTCCTGATGTTTTCCGTAACCCTCGGGGCGCAGGCGCTGGTAGAGGAGCGCCGCAACGGCACCTTGGAGCGGCTGATGACCACCCGTCTCGGCGTAAACCAGCTATTCATCGGCAAATTCCTCGCCGGAATCACCCGCGCCACCCTGCAAGCAACCATCATCCTGGCCTTGGCATTCATCGTTTTCCGCCCCGCCGGCCCCCTGGCATTCCTCCAGCTACTAGCCTTTTCCGCCCTAACCGCCGCCGCCTTCAGCGGCATCGCCCTAGTCATCGGCGCTCTAGCCCGCACCCGCAACCAGGCATCTTGGGCCGCCGTATTTTTCACCCTGCTGATGGTAGTATTCGGCGGCACTTTCTTTGAGATCCCCGACGGCAGCCTCCTGGACACCATCTCCAAAGCCACCATCAACGCCTACGCCATCGACGCCATGCAAAACCTCATCGCCCACGGCCAAACCCTAGCCCGCGAATGGCTGCCCATAACCATAATGGCCACCGTAGCCGCCGCCAGCCTCACCATCGCCCGACTGCTATTCCGCATCACCCCCGAAGGCCGCTAACCCCAACATCCCGCCATCCCGCCAACAAACCATCAGGAAAGCCGCCAAATGACCACCATAGCCCGCCAATCCCTATTACTGGCATGGAAAGACACCCGCATATTCTTTAAAGACCGCATGGCGTTGGCCTTCGCCTTCCTATTGCCTTTCGTATTCGTCATCGGCTTTTCCCTGGCCCTGCAAGGCGCCGGCCCTGACAACGCCCCCCTCCGGTTCACCATAACCACCCAAGAAACCGGCGGCATCAGCGGTCAAACCATCGAAACCATCACCGCCGCCGCCCCCGACAGCATCGCCGCAATGGCCCACCCCGACGCCCAAGCCGCCGCCGCCAACGGCGAAATAGACGGCTTCGTAACCTTCCCCTCCGATTTCACCCAACGGCTGCTATCCGGCGAAACCGCCGCCCTGCAAGTAATCACCGGCCCCAACGCCGCCCCGGCCGACGAAGCCGCCCTACGCGGTTTCGCCCAAGAAATCGCCGCCCGTCTCAACGAAGCCTCCGCCGCGCTAAGCGCCATAGACGCCATAAGCGGCAACCAAACCGCCCCAGGCGCCGAAACCGCCGCCAACGCCATCGGCAACCCCCAAGCCGCCGCCGCCCTGGAGCCGCTGCTATCCGCCGCCAACGCCCTATCCGGCAGCATCCAAATCCAGCAGGTAGGCGACATCCTCCCCTTCAACGCATCCAACTTCGCGCTCCCCGGCTACCTGACGATGTTCGTGTTTTTCACCGCCGCCATGGGCGCCGAAGCCCTGGCCCGCGAGCGCCAGACCCACACCCTGGAGCGGCTGATGTCCAACGGCGCCCGCCGCGAATCGCTGATTCTAGGCAAATTCCTCGCCGGGGCCATCATCGGCGTAACCCAAATCGCCGTAATGTGGACCGTCGGCGCCCTAGCCTTCAACATCAATCTAGGAGCCGCCCCCGCCGCCGTGATCCTGCTATCGCTGCTAATGGCGATCGCCTCCGCCGCCTTCGGAGCGATGCTCGCCAGCTTCGTCCGCAGCGTCCGCGCCGCCGCCGCCGCCGGAGTGCTAACCTCGCTGATCCTGGCCCCCTTAGGCGGCTGCTGGTGGCCTCTATTCATAACCCCCCCCATCATGCAATCCCTGGCCCGCCTAACCCCCCACGGCTGGGCCAACGGCGGACTGAACAAACTAATGCTATTCGGCGCCCAATTCACCGACGTAGCCCCCGAAATGGCCGCCCTAGCCGCCTTCGCCGCCCTATTCCTAGCCATAGCCCTATACCGCTTCCGCCCCACCCCCGCCAACTAGAACCCACCCAGCACATCATTTATCCTGAGCGTACAACCCCAATCATTCATCTTGAGCTTGTCGAAGGATGCGCTTCCCCCCATTACGCCCAGCCCTTGCCCAAACACTCCAAACAAGGAACAAATGCCGCAATGGTCGACTACTCCGCCCTACAAAAATCGCTAAAGAACCTGGAACTGCAAAACGCCAACCGCAAAAACCTGCCCCCGGAACTGCCCCAACTTATCCGCGAAGCGGTAGACGAATCCGTAATCCAGCGATTCGAAATCTGCTACGATATCCTATGGAAATCCCTGCGGCGTCACCTAATAGACGAAGCCGGCCTGCCCAACGTCCCGGCGTCGCCCCGCGCCATATTCCGCCTCGCCGGGGAAATCGAAGCCCTCCACTCCCCCACAGAACGCTGGATGCAATACATCAACCTCCGCATAAGCACCACCCACGACTACAACCGGGAAAAAGCCTACGCCGCCCTGGCCCATATTGACCAATTCATAACCGACGCCATAGCCTTATACCAAACCCTAACCGGATCACCCTGGGCCGGAGCCGAGCAGCAATGAACCCCGAAATCATCTTGCCCCCCGAACAACTCCGCCTGACCCTGAGCCTGATCCGTGACCACCTCCCCGGCGTCGAAATCTGGGCCTACGGCTCCCGCGTCCGCGGCCGCCCCCGCCGCTACTCCGACCTCGATCTGGTAGCCTTCACCCAACCCGGCCAGGAACCCCAGGCCGACAACCTACGCCAAGCCTTCGAGGAAAGCGACCTCCCCATCCGCATCGACTTATTCCTATGGCCCCAACTCCCCGACCCCTTCCGCCAGCAAATCCGGCAAAACCACGCCATCCTGCAACCCGTCGCCGCCGCCCCCATAGCCGGCAGCAACGATACCGGCTATCCTTAAAACCAACCCCAACCCCAAAAGCGAGGTGCTATATGGCATCCCTGCCGCCCGGATACCAACCCCAAAAACTCGAACTCTGGCGCAAGGGCCTCTACTATCCCCACTACACCGTCGCCGACGCCGCCCACTACGCCGAAATCCCCTCGCACCGTAAGCTACTGGTTACGCGGCGGCCAACACTCCCAAACCGTTCATATACCAAATTGAAAAGTCCGGCAGCCTGCGTTCTATACCCATCCGGTAATTCCAAGATGCCGCTGGCCCATTCTTTGACACCCCCGGCTTGCGTTCTGTATCATTTGCCGGGTAGTAAGCGAGGCGCTGGAGTGGCGGAGGACGGTGCCGCGCCGGGTTGATCGCCGGAGACGCTGGTTCGAGTCCAGCCTCCAGCAGCCCCTTACTACCCAGCAAATAATGCATAACCCGCCTTGCCATCCCCCCCCAAATCGTATACCATCCCCAGCAAAACCCCCACCCGGAGGCACCCCCAAAATGCCCACTGACGAAATCAAGCTATGGGCCATGGACGGCGCCGGCGCCGCCGCCCCCCTGCCCCCGGCCCAGCAAACCGACACCGAGCGCCTCCTCGAAACCACCCTGCTGAACCACCCCGATCTGCTAATGCCCGGCCTAACCCTCGTCGGCCGCCAAACCCGCACCGATTCTGGCCCCCTCGACCTGCTGGGCATCGACCAGGACGGCCGCCTAACCCTATTCGAGCTAAAACGCGGCCAGCTCAACCGCGACGCCATCAGCCAAATCATCGACTACGGCTCCTGGCTCGAATCCATGACCGACGCCGAACTGGCGCAATACATCGCCGACAACTCCGGCGCCCGCGGCGCCCAAAACATCGACGACTTCCCCGAATGGTATGCCGAAAACCGCAACGCCCAAGACCTAACCGAACTCCGCCCCGTCCGCCTGGTGCTGGTAGGCTTGGGCGTGGACGACACCACCACCCGCATGGCGCAATACCTAACCGCCCGCGGCGTAGACCTGTCGCTGCTAACCTTCCACGGCTACACCCACAACGGCCAAACCCTCCTCGCCCGCCAGATGCCGGTAGAATCGCCCATCGAACCCGACGAAACGGCGCACCATCGCCCGCGCCAGAGGCGACCGGGCCGACAGGCGCGCTGGGAACGCCTTAACCGGCATCTGCAAGACGCTGCGGATCAAAGGCCGGAAGTCCGGGAAATATGGGATGGGGCGCTGGCAATGCTCCGGGAAAATTTTCCGGGTATCCAGGAAATTCCCAGCGGCGGCTCATCCGATTGGGCCCAGCGCCGTCTCGCTTTGCGCCGCCCTGGGCAAAGAGGCGCCACCGCCGCATTGCAACTTAGCGCGGAATCCCATCCTGGTGCGGTGGCGGTGATTTTTTTCCCCAATGCCGTTGGCGCGGCATTGCCGGAGTTTGTTCAGTTACGGCAGGAACTGCCGTATAAGACCTGGCCCCCAAATAATCAAAGGAGTCAGGATGGGATTATCGAAATTCAATTCCCATTCAATTCCCTGGCCGAATGGCAAACCCGGCAGGGCCAACTAGCGGCGGTCACCCGCTCCGTCTACCAAGCCTTCAACTCCCCATACCATCCCGATGAGGATACCGACGACCTCGAGGATAACGAATGACCGCCCCCAATCAACGCACCCCCCTATACGAAGCCCACCACGCCGCGGGCGCCCGCATCATCCCCTTCGCCGGCTGGGAGCTGCCCGTCCAATACCCCACCGGCATCCTCGCCGAAACCCGCGCCGTCCGCACCGCCGCCGGGCTATTCGATGTCTCCCACATGGGCCGTCTCTACATCAGCGGCCCCCAAGCCCCCGCCCTCCTCGACCACACCCTGACCGCATCCGCCACCCTCCCCCCCGGCAAAGCCCGCTACACCCTGATCTGCAACCCCGCCGGCGGCATAATCGACGACGCCATCCTGTACCGCCTCCCACCAACCCCCGACGCCGACCCCAACTACCTACTGATCCCCAACGCCGGCAACCGCCATCAAGTCCTAACCTGGCTACAAAACAACCTAATCCACAACCTACCCCCCCAACCCCCCAACAGCGTAACCATCACCGACCGCACCCCAGAGACCGCCCTAATCGCCTGCCAGGGCCCCCAAGCCCGCGCCATCGCCAACAACCTAACCGAACCCCTCCCCTCCCCCATGCCCCCCTTCGCCTGCGCCCAAACCCGCCTGAGCAACGTCGGCCCCGCCAACGGCGCCCCCGCCCTGATCGCCCGCACCGGCTACACCGGCGAGGACGGCGTAGAAATCCTAACCCCAGCCGACGCCGCCCCCCACCTATGGCAAGCCCTGACCGCCGCCGGCGCAACCCCCTGCGGCCTCGGCGCCCGCGACGTCCTCCGCACCGAAGCCGGCCTCCCCCTCCACGGCCACGAACTCGACCATACCATCACCCCCATCGAAGCCCGCCTGGAACGCTTCATCGACTTCACCAAAAACTTCGTCGGCCGCGACGTCCTCCAGCGGCAGCACCGCGACGGCCCCCGCCAAACCCTGATCGGCCTCCAACTCCCCGGCCGCTCCGCCCCCCGCCCCGGCTACCCCCTAACCCGCCAGGACCAGCCCGCCGGATACATCACCAGCGGCTGCTACTCCCCAACCCTTGACACCAGCATCGCAATCGGCTACGTTCTTAACGAATTTTCCCAACCCGGCACCATCCTGGAACTAGACAAACGCGGCGTAAAACAACCCATCACCGTAACCGCCCTGCCCCACTACCGCCGCCCCCGGCCCCGCCGCCAAACCCCCGCGGAGATTTCGCAATGAACCCCACCGACCGCAGCTACACCCAAGAACACGAATGGATCATCATCGAAAACCCCGAAACCCGCCAAGCCCTCGTCGGCATCACCCACTACGCCCAAGAGCAGCTAGGCGACATCGTATACTTCGAACTCCCCAAACCCGGCGACACCCTGTCCCACCTCGGCAAAATGGGCGAAGTAGAATCCGTCAAAGCCGTATCCGACCTCTACTCCCCCGTAAGCGGCCAAGTAATCGAAACCAACCCCGCCCTAACCGACCAGCCCGAACTAACCAACACCGACCCCTTCGGACAAGGCTGGCTGCTACGCCTAACAATGTCCAACCTCGCCGAACTAGACACCCTCCTAACCGCCCAGCAATACAACGAATACATCGCCACCCTCCACTAACACCCCCGCCCTGCCCTAACAACCCAAAATCGCCAAACCCCAAAAAATCCCCTCCCCCTAAGGGGGAGGGCTAGGGTGGGGGTGAACTCCCCCCCCCCCCACCAAACCACCCCCACCCAAACCTGGAGCAACGGATGAACCACCCCAAGCCCCCCTTCCAATCCCACTACATCCCCAACACCCCCGCCGAACAAGCCCGAATGTTAGCCGCCCTCAACCTAACCTCCATCGAACAGCTATTCGCCGACATCCCCCTCCAGCACCGCAACCCCGCCTTGAACCTCCCCGGCCCCCTATCCGAACTCGAACTCCAGCAGGAACTTGCCCAACTGGCCCAGCGCAACCGCCCCCTAACCGCCGGCCCATCCTTCCTCGGCGCCGGCGCCTACCACCACTTCATCCCCGCCATCGTCAAAGCCCTGATCACCCGCGGCGAATTCATCACCGCCTACACCCCCTACCAAGCCGAAGCCAGCCAGGGCACCCTCCAAGTAATCTACGAATTCCAAACCCTGATTTCCAACCTCTACGGCATGGAAGTAGCCAACGCCGGAATGTACGACGGCGCCACCAGCCTAGCCGAAGCCGCCCTGATGGCCTGCCGCGTAACCCAACGCCACCGCATCGCCATCATGGACACCGTATCCCCCGCCGCCCAAAACGTAATCCAATCCTACTGTCAACCCCAAAACATCCAAATCCAAACCATCCCAACCAACCCCAACACCGCCCCCGCCGGCGCCAACGCCCCCGAAATCGACCAAACCGCCGCCTGCCTGATTGCCCAATACCCCAACTTCTACGGCGACCTCGAAAACCTGGAAACCCTAACCCAAACCGCCCACAACGCCGGCGCCCTAGCCGTAATATCCTGCGACCCCATCGCCGCCGGAATGTTCCGCCCCCCCGGCGACTACGGCGCCGACATCGTAACCGGCGAAGGCCAGCCCCTCGGCATCCCCCCCAGCTACGGCGGCCCCTACGTCGGCTTGTTCGCCACCCAGCAAAAATACATCCGCCAAATGCCCAGCCGCCTCTCCGGCCGCACCACCGACCGCCGCGGCCAAACCGGCTACGTCCTAACCCTCCAGACCCGCGAACAGCACATCCGCCGCGAGCGCGCTACCTCCAACATCTGCACCAACGAAGCCCTCTACGCCCTAGCCGCCACCATCTACCTAGCCGCCCTCGGCAAAACCGGCCTCCGCCAAGTAGCCGAACTCTGCTACCACAAATCCCAATACGCCGCCCGCCTAATCCGCCAAATCCCCGGCTACGCCATCGCCAACCAAGGCCCCTTCTTCCGCGAATTCGTCGCCCAATGCCCCATCCCCCCCCAACAAATCAACCAGCGCCTGCTCCAAACCCACAACATCCTGGGCGGCCATGACGTAAGCCACCGCTACCCCAACGGAATGCTAATCTGCGTAACCGAAATGAACACCCGCCAAGAAATCGAACAACTAGCCCAAGCCCTAACCCAAATCCCCTAACCCCCCAAACCCCGCGAAAGAGCAACGCCGCCGCCGCAAGGTATGCCGAACGCGGGTATAATCCCCCCAAAGCCGCCCACATCGCCCGGAACCCGGCCCCATCCGCCGGACGCCCGGAGGTTCGCCATGACCACCATCAACCCCGCCATCAACCCCGCCGTCAAAACCCAATGCCAACCCGCCCGCATCCGCTTCCCGGATCCCCCCGAGCGCAGGCCCGAGGATATGACTACCTTCAACCACCTGGCCGTCACCGGCAACGCCCGCTACTTAGCCATCCACTTGGGCAACCCCGACACCACCATCGTCGCCGGCGAGCATTACGTCGCCCTCGCCCCAACAAAGGATATGAAAGGGCTGCGCTACCCCGACCTGCTGATCGCTTTCAACGCCAACCCGGCCGTCTACCGCGAAAACAACGCCTACGTAATCTCCGAGCAGGGCAAGCCGCCCGACTTCGTCCTGGAAATCGCCTCCCCCAGCAGCCGGCGCCGCGACCGCGTAACCAAGCGTCCGGCCTACGCCAACTTGGGCATCCCCGAATACTGGCGTTTCGACGAAACCGACGACCCCCGCCGCACCAAACTGGCCGGCGACCGCTTCTCCCCGGAGGGCCAATACCGCCCCATCCCCATAGAGCGGCTGCCGGACGGAACCCTGCAAGGCTACAGCCCAGTACTGAACCTGCACCTGCGCTGGGAGGCGGGGCAACTGCGCTGGCATGACCCGGATACCGGCCAACACATCGTAACCCTCGAGGACGAACGCGCCCGCGCCGACCAAGCCGAAGCCCGCGTCCGCAGCGAGCAGCAAACCCGCATCCACGCCGAAGCCCGCGCCCGCGAACTGGAGGCCGAACTCCGCCACCTCCGCGGCCAGTAACCCTACACCCCCAAAGCAGAATCGTCCCCCCAACCCCCACAGGCGGCTTATTCATCCTGAGCTTGTCGAAGGATGAATAACCTCTCCAACGAACCCCCTCTTGCCAAACCCCACCCCTATCCCTGTAACAGAACTAATAATCTGAATCCTCGCCCAACTCCAAAGGAGCCACCAAATGACCATCCGCCAAATCCGCGCCAAACTAAACACCCTAAAACGCAAATACGCCCTACCCCTACGACATAGTCCGCACACTGCAACCCCAAACCCACCAAAGCGGCCTGTTGCCCCGCATAATGAACCTGTACTTCCCCGCCCGCTAACCCAAAATCCCACCCACGCAAAACCGTCCAACAGTGGCAAAAAATGGCAAAATTCCTTACATTTCACCCCCCAAAAGCGCCATCGCAACCCCCAATCATAATATAGAGGAAAGAAATAAAAATATAGCAACCCGCTACCCCGGCCCATCAGCATCCGCCGGGTCGGGCATATCGGCGGGCAGCGGAGAACGGGGCGCGGGCGGCGGGCCGCCGGGCCGCTGGACTATAGGCAGCGCATCCGGGCCGCCATAAAAGTGCAAAGAACGCACCGGGTAGTTAATCACTATCCCCTCCTGGTCAAAACGGCGATGCAATTCGTTGATCAAAGCCGAGCGCAACTCAAAACTAGCCAGCCGGTCCTTGGCCTGCACAAACAGCCAGAACCCCACATTAGACTCATCAAAACTGTCGAACCCGAAATATGCCCCGTAATCTTTCACTCCGTAAGGGCTGCTTTCCAGCAGACTATGCATCACCTCCATAGACACCGCCTCCACCCGCGCCAAATCGCTGTCATAACTCACCCCGCAAGTCAAGTAAACATTCACCGGCGGTTGCGGCCTGCTATAGTTGGTTATAATAGTTTCAGCGAACCGCGCATTAGGGATCACCACCAAATTATTGCCCCAAGTCCGCAAACGGGTGCTGCGCCATCCCACATCCACCACATAACCCGCCACGCCGCCCTCCATCTCGATATAATCATCACGCGACACCACGCCCTCGGTCATAACATAAGTGCCGGCGAACAGGTTGGACAATGTAGGCTGAATCGCCAGCGACACCGCCACCCCGCCCAGACCCAAACCCGCAATCAACGGATTGACCGACACCCCTAACGCGCTCAACACCAGCAACGCGCCCATCACATACACCAGGCCCATCACCACCCGCCGCAGCATCGGCAGCAGCCGCAAATCAACGCCCTCGCCCGCCCGCCTCGTCTGCTGCTCAATCACCCAATCCAGCGTGCGGGAAACCAGCCGCTCCATCAGCCCCACCCCGACCAGCGTGCCGGCCGCCCCGAACACCAGCTCCACAATCCGCCGCGCCGCAGGGCTGAAATCCAAAGCGATCAGCAAGCTGACATACACCCCCAGCAGCACCACCCCGGCGCTGATCGGCCACCGCGACGCCTGGATCAAAGCGCCGTCCAACTCCGTGGGCGTCCGGTGCGCCACCCGCATAGCCAAAGGATACAGCAGCAAATGAATCACCGCCGCCGCCGCCGCAAAAATCAAAGCGATAATCGCGGCAACCGCCAAATCCGTCCACGGCTGATCCGGCAATCCAAACTGAGCAAGAACAAAAGCCATAGGCAAAGGCCCCCCGCGGAATCAAAGGCGATTGCTAATCGCGCCCATTATAGCCAACGCAACAACCGTGGCAGAACGACATCGGCGGTGCCAGCCAGCGCCAAACTACAATGCGGCGTGAGCGATGTAGTTTCCGGGTTGATTTCAATCAGATCCGCGCCCTGTTCCTGCGCCAGCAAAGGCAGCCGCGCCGCCGGGCTAACGGTTCCCGAAGTGCCGACCAGCAGCATACAATCGCACCGCTCCGCCGCCTCGCGGCAAGCCCGCAGCGTATCCGGCGGGATCGGTTCGCCGAACATCACCGTATCCAACTTGAGGATACCCTCGCACCGTCCGCACAAAGGAGGGCCGCCGCCGGCAGACTGCAACCCAACGCAGTCAATCCCGGAATCATCATAACGGGGGAATCGCCGACCGCAAGCGATGCAGCGCAAGCGATTGCGGTTGCCATGAATCTCCAGCACGGCGCAACTACCGGCAGCGGCGTGCAGGCCATCCACATTCTGGGTAATGACGCAGCGCAGGATACCCCGCCGCTCCAGCTCCGCCAAAGCCAGATGCCCGGCATTAGGAACGGCCCGGTCCACCGCCCGCTTCATCCGGTACACCGGATGCGCCGGGTCAACCTCGGCCGCCAGCCGCGCCCGCCACCACCCGGCCGGGTCTCGCGCAAACTCCCGATACGAAAGCAGCGGAGGTATCCCCTCCACCATCCACAACCCGCCACTACCGCGGTAAGTAGGAACGCCGCTGCCCGCCGAAAGCCCGGCGCCAACCAGCGCCGTCACGCAACGGGCGCCGCGAACCAGATCGGCGGCTTGGCGGATGTAGTCGTCGGGCAGCATCATAGGCGGATTTTAGCACGAGCCAACAAACGCATAGCATTGGCGCATCTGGACACCACCCTAATCGGGGCATACACACGGGAAAGCAACCCGCCCACCCCCCAACAGAACGGCGCAACCCCAATGCAAAAGAGTCCAGAACATCATCGCCCATCACCAACAACACGAAACCCCGATGCGGGCAAGATCTACCGGACTATATCGCGCCCATTGCCGATATAAGCGTAAGCCACCCCCCGCGCCCGGGCATCATCCTCGAAGCCGACCGACGGCGACTCCCCGGCCACCCCCGGACGCACATCCCGCCCCAGCACCCTCGAAAGCAGCGCCGCCTTCCCCGCCGCCCGCTCGCTGTCGCCGACCCCGACGGAAAAAGAAACCTCCACGGCATACATCACCGCCGTCCCCTCCCCGTCCGTGCCTTCCAACAAAAAGTCAACCGACCCCGCCTGGTCAAACTCCTGCTCCGTCATATTCCCGGCGTTCCGCGCCCCCCAGACATAATGCCGCAACTCGTCATCAGGGTAGATACGCAACAAACGCCCACCCTGGCAAAGCTGCCGGAAAACCCTGTCGGCCCGCCGCTCCACTACCAACTCCGTCTGCCACCCTTTCATAACCCCCACATCCTGCGACAACTTGTCATAGCCCTGCGAAAGCCGGTCGATATCGGCCCTCATCTGAACCTGCTCGGCCTTCATCTCCGCCAACTCGGCCTTCATTTCAGCTTGCTCGGCCTTCATCTCCGCCTGGTCCCGGGCGATCTTCTCCACCGTGACCACCAGCCGCTCCACCAGCGTCTCAATGCGATTAAGCCGCTCGCTGTCCGAATCTTGCAGGTTAGCCATCGCCGTCAAGCCCCTTACCCCAAATTCCCGTCCATCAACCTTACAACCCCGCCCCAACCCAGTCAAGGCATCCGGACCCGCCAAAACCCTCCCCCTTGGGGGAGGGAATGACGGGCGTAACGAAATGCAACGCCAACGCCCGCCAACCCGCCGCGCTCAGTAATCCACCCGGTACACCCGCGCCGCCACATCGTGGAACATATCCGCCCGTTCCGACGCCGTGTACTGCGTGGTCAAACGCTTAAAAGCGTTATACATCACCGTGTACGAATACGACACCTTGTCCACCGGAAAATTGCTCTCGAACATACAACGAGCCGGCCCGAACTGCTCGATGCAATACTCCACCAGCGGCCGCATATCCGCCGCCAGCGCCTCCGAACCCGCCGGCTTGGCCCGGGCGTGCCAGTCGAACCCCGTCCGCGGCATCCCGATGCCCCCCAGCTTGACCACCACATTCGGGCAAGACGCCGCCGCCGCAATCCCCTGCCGCCACTCCGCCAAAACCTCCTCATCGCGCCCGGCGTAAGGCCCCTCCCGCAGCAACCCGCCGATGTGATTCAGAATAATCGTAAGCTCCGGCACCGCCCGCGCGAAATCCGCCAACTCCCGCATCTGCGGGAAAAACATCCACCCCTCCAGCGTCAGCCCCATCCCCGCCAAAACCCGCGCCCCCGCCCGGAAAGCATCGCTGCGCATCTGCCCCTCCGCCCGATACGCCGCCGTATTTTCCACCTCCGGGTGCGGATCCCAAGTCACCGAATGCCGGATCCCCCGGAAACGGTTCGGACTGGCCGCCCGCAGCGCCTCCAAAACCGGACGCACCCCTTCCCCCAAATTCAGGTTAGCGTGACCCACAATCGCCGCCGCCGCCTTCGCCGGCCCATACAGCCCGGTATCCCCCGCCGCCGCCAAACCCTGCACAAACTCCACCTCCCCCACCGGACGCAGCTCCTCCGGCCCCCCCGGACGATACATCGACCGCGCCTCCACGAACACCGTAGACCGGACGTTATGCCCCCCGTTCAGATCCGCGGCCAACTCATGCAACAGATAGCGCTGATACGGAATCCGCTCCCAGCGGAAATCCCAAAAATGGTGATGCGGATCGCAAATCGGAAGCTCCGGCTCCAGAGCCTCCTCCGGGGTCAACGCCAGCCAATCATTCCCGCCAAACGGCATAACCGACCTCCAAGAAACGCGCAAATTCGGAAACCGCCCCCATCATAGCACACATAGCACAAAAAAACCCTTTCCCCCCAACGGCAAACCCCCGCCGCCACAGAGAAAGGGCGTAACCGGCAAGCCCAATGGTCGGGGTGAGTGGATTCGAACCACCGGCCTCTACGTCCCGAACGTAGCGCGCTAGCCACTGCGCTACACCCCGACAAACCCACCATACCACAGAAAAACCCCCGCCGCAACCCCCAGAGCCGAGGAATATCAGCAGGAATATAAACCCATTCCGGCGTCAGCCCGGCCACCATGGGCTGCCCGGCCCGAACCATTCCGCCCCCGCGCCGTCGTATTCGTAAGCCTCCGCATCGGTAGTAACCGGACGGCTCCCCCCGTCGGGCCGCATCACCTGCCAGTGCGGCCCGCCCCGGGGCGCCGCAAACCAGCCGTCCGGCAGCAGTCCCGGCTCCGTAAGCGCGAGCTGAAGATCCGCCATCCCGATCGCCGCGGCCGGCGCCGCCGCCGGCTCCGGCGTGCTGTTCAGCGCATCCAGGTTAAGCCCCGCATCCCGGGCGATCCCATGCACCGCCGCCCGGGTAGCCTGCCGGTCGCCGTTATCCCGGATGATGGCCGCCAGCCGGTTCGCCGACCCCGGATCATACAAAATCGGCTGGTAATCCCCCACATTGGCGTGAATATCCCGCAACCGCTCCAGCATCGCCTCATAAGCGTGCCACTCGGCGGTATCCGCATAAAACAGGTTGACGATCTCCACCGCCGCCCGTTCCTGCCCGATGCGGTCAATCCGCCCGATGCGCTGCTCCAGCGTCATCGGATTCCACGGAATATCGTAATTCACCATCGCCGAGCAGAATTGCAAGTTCAGCGATTCCGATGCCGTTTCCGTGCAGATCAGCAACCCCCGAGCCGCATCCCGCATCGCCCGGATGCGTTGCACCCGGCGGCCCAGCGCCGGGTCATCCTGCCCCGACAGTTGCGCGATGTCGCCGTACCCCAAACCCGAAAGCCGCTCCGCCAGATACAGCATCGTATCCCGGAACTGGGTAAAGATAATGATTTTCCGATGCCCCGCCGCCACCAGCCCATCCAGTTGCCGCCGCAGTTCGCCGAGCTTGGTATCCCGGCTTTCCAGCCCGGCGGCATCGCGCGCCGCCCGCTCCAGCCGCGCCATGGCCGCCGCGGCCAGCGTCGTCCCCGGCAGCGGCGCATCAGGGTCGTCGTCCAACTCATCATCGCTCAAGCGGGCGTACTCCCGCCAGGCGGCGACCTCCGCCGCCCCCCGCTCCAGCCGCCGCTCCAGGTGATTGCGGCAAGTCCGGGCGAAAGCCCGCGGCGACGACCCCAGCCGCTTGCGGTAAGTGGTCATCACGAACCCCAGCGCCGTAGCGTTCACCCCCGGAGCGCCGGCGTACACCTCCCCCACCAGCGCATCGATCTCCGCATACAACCGCCGTTCCCCATCGTTCACTTCAATCGCCACCGGATGCACCCGCCGGTCGGGAACCACCGCCCGGATCCGCCCCTCCCGCGCATACCGCCGCAGCGTTTCCCGCGTATGGCGCGACATCCGCCGCCGCGCCGGACTGCGTTCCCGCATCAGCCGGGCGGTTTCCGCCATAATCTCCGGGGTCAGCCGCTGGTCGACATAGACCGTATTCCGGCTATGGATCAGCGCCTCGTCCCGCGCCGCCGGATCCGGCGAATGCTCCCGGTATCTATCCGCCATAAATCGCCATCGCGCCGCATCCGGCGGCCCATCCGCAGCATAAAACCGCCGGAATTCCTCCGCCGTCCAACCTATGGGATACAGCAGCTCCAGCAACCCCACCAGCTCCGCCTCGTGCAGCTGCATCGGCGTCGCCGTAAGCAGCAACAACCCCTCCGTCCGTTTCGCCAATTCCCGCAGCAACTCCAGATAGCGGTTCGGCCGCCGCCGGTTAGCGTTAGCCACATCCGTATACCGCGCCCGGTGCGCCTCGTCCACAATCACCATATCATAGCGCCGCCCGTCGCCCAGAAACGCATCCTTGTGATACCGCAGCCACTGGTAAGAGGCGATCAGCAGATCCGCGGCCCAAGCCGGACGCGGCGCATCCTCCGTCGTGCCGTCCGGGTAAACCAGCGTCGGCCGCCCGCCCGTATCCAGCACAGGAATCCCCAAGTTGAACTTGCGCTGCAACTCATCCTGCCACTGACGGCAGGCCGGCTTGGGCGCCAGGATCAACAGCCGCGATACCCGCCCCTGGTTAATCCGCGCCTTGACCAAACTCCCCGCCTGAATCGTCTTGCCCAGTCCCACCTCATCCGCAATCAGCAACCGATCCGGCCCATCACCATAAGCGTGGCGGCGGAAAAACGCCTCCTGATGCGGCCACAACCGCGCCGGCGCCGTCGACAACGTCACTCCCGGATCCCCCCGCACCGCATCCCGGATCCGCCGCCAATACGCCGCCCGCGCATCCGCCGTCGCCCATCGCCGCGGCGCCGGCGACTGCCGCGGCACCACCGCCCGGAAATGCTCGTTATACGCCTCCGGTATCGGCCGCACGCCAACGATTTCCGAACGGTTTTCCCACAACCGGGCGAAATGGTCTACATCCACCTGCACCCGTTCCGGATCCTGCCACGACTTGAATACATGAAACCGCTCATAATTGCGCCCCCAACCGGCATCGGTTTCGTTGGGACTGCCGTCAAAAGATACCCGGTTGCCCTCCGCATCGGTCATGATCCCGGTCTTGGAATGAAATATCCCTTGCCCTGCCCGCCGCGGCAGCGCCACCCGGATTTCCAGCCGCCCCTGCGCCACCAGCCAGGTAATGATTTCCAACTGGCTTTTCGCCCGAATATCCTCCGCCGTAGTCCGGGTCAAATCCTGCGGCGGCACCGCCTCCAACAAAGCCTGCGTATACCCGTCAATAATCGCCTGCCGCACCTCCTCCGACAGTTCCCTGGGTTCGCAGATAATGCGGACGCGCCCATCGTTACGCAAAAGCCCCGCCAGCCCCACCGCCGCCGCCGCCAAACCATTGGCGGTAAAGGTGAAAGTATCCCGGTCATAAGCCACCGACTCCCCCAAAGCCGGCGCATAAAACTCGCCCACCGGGTCGCGGCAAACATCCGGGTCATAAGCCGGCCGGAAACTCAGACTGGTAAGCGCCATCGGCTAACCCTCCGCCGGGCAAGATCGCCGGGCTTTCACAACGTCAGCATTTCTTGCAGCATTCCCCGGTCGCCCCAGCGAATCGCCATTTCCGAAACCGGCGCCTGCGCGTGTTCCGTCCATACCCTTTCCCGGTTGCCCCGGTCATCCAAAACCGCTATCGGATGCAGATCCGGGTTTTTCGCCGTCGTATCACCGAAACGGTACGCCCAACGCTCGGCCCAAGAATGCGCCGTCGCTTCCCGGGGCACCGTAATCGGTTGAATCAGCAAATTGCGGCCCGAATTGACATGAAACTTAAAAGTATGCGATTCCAATCGGCCCGCAACCCTATAATCCACATCATAAACCACGCCGGATTGAATGATGAACGACTCCACCGCGCTATCGAAATTCACCCGCACCCCGCCCCGCCGCGATTGCGTCAGCGAACTCGCCTCGACCGCCGCTTGTATCACCCGATGCACCGCATCGCCCGTCAACCCATCCTCGCTTTCCACCGCCAAATTGCCCCGGCCGAATGCAATCCGGTGCCGCCGCGCGATCTGCCGGATTTTGTCCAACGTAGCTTGAGTCAAGGTTAGCCCATTAACATACAAATAAGACAAAGTATCGCCCATATCGCTCAAGCGGACATTGCCATTGGGCAGCAACATCAACTCCAGCTCCACCGCCTCCCCATCGGGCCGGACAAACGGCGTCACCACATAACAACCCCTATGGGCGTCTGGCAGCGGCGTTATTTCAAAATCGCCGGCCAGAAAATCCAGATATTTCGCCACCAGATCATCGCATTGCGGGGATGTTGTCATAAGAGCGTTCCTTGATTTAATTGTGAAAACGCCTCCCTCAGATACGCGCCTCGTAATGTGATATTGCACTCATTCAGAAAATCAACGAGTTCGTCATTGGCATCCCCCATACGAATATCCGTAGGGATATATACCCTCCCGGATTCATATACCTCATCCCATAAATGCTTGTGCGGCCCCTTCACGATCTTCCCGGTTTCCCGATCCCTATGCCGGTCGTGGGCCGTGTATTTACGAATCGGCGTATCCCCATATAGCAACACAAAGCTGCGATTCTTGCGCCCCACCGTCCCGTGCAATTTCAGCGTTTCCCCCGAATATTCGGCCAAAACCGTGGCCTCCAATTTGTAAGACCCTTGCCAAAATCGCCAAACTATGTTAGCCGCGATTACCTTCCCTTCCGCAAGTAACGCTTCCGCTTTTGCCTCAGTCACCATTATCGCAACCCCCTTGCGGCGCAGAATAGCACAACTTCCCCGCCGCTACAAGCCTCAAGCTACGGGATCCATTGACCGCCGCCAATACCCCGCCCCCCGGTCACTCCCCCAGCAACGCCCCTTGGATCCCCGCCCCCTCCCCGCCGCCGCCGTACAGCAGCTCCCCCAGGGCCGCCGCTGCCGCCTCATCGGGATGGCCTGCCTTTCGCACCCGGCCCAGAGCCTCAAACGTCGTCCTGAACTCCCCATCCTGCCACCGATGCCCGTTAAACCCCAGCCACTGCCGCGCCGCCGCCGCATTCTGCCGCCCCGCCAGCGCAATCGCCGTATGCGCCTGATCCAGCGGCGTAACCGCCGGGCGCTCATTCGATATATCCCGCGCCGCCCACCGCTCCATCGCCGACTTAAAAGTAACCCGGCCCCCCTCCGCCGCCAAAATCCCCCGCGCCGCATCGCTGCCCAAATCCACCCCCAGCGCCCGCGCAAACAAATTGGCCTCGTCAAAGGGCATCGTCGCGCCCCCCGCCCCATCCTGCGCCAAGATATAAAACCAGGTCACCGGATCCGACAAACTCCCCTCCCGTCCCCCCGCGATCTCCCGCGTCCGAAAGGCGATCACCTCCCGCCGCGCCACCTCCAGCGCATCCATCGGCGTAACCCCGAACGGATCCATCGTCCGCTCCAGATCCGGGTTCGCCGCGCTCCGCCGCGTCCCCCAATTCTCCGACACCACTTGCAACGCCGGCCCAAAGGACGCCAAATACAAATCCACCGGACTCAACCCATACCCCCGCAGCCGCGCCACATCCTCCCGCACCGCCGCCGCGACCTCCTGCGCCACCTCGTGCCACGCCTTGGGACGCCGCACCCCCGCCGGACGGCACACCAGCAAGATGGTCGACCGCGCCGCCGCCCGATCCCGGATGTGCAACGACGCCTCCGCCTCCGTTTTCACCGGCCAAGTCCGCGTAATGTTAAACCCCGCCTCAATCAACCCGATGGTCATCGCATTCCACGCATCATTAGACTTATGCGTGAACATCACCACCATTATCCCGTCATCCTTCCGCAAAACCCGGTGACACTCCCGGAAAATCTCATCCATCCGCGACTGATAATCCTCCGTCGCCCAACGCGCCGCCGCCCGGCCCCCGCCCCCGGCGCGCCCCCGAAACCGCGCCGGACTGGCAATCGCCTCGTTCACCTTATCTGTAAGATGCTCCGCAAACAGCCCATCCCCCAAAACATACCCCGCCGTCCGCTTCAGCCACACATAGAAAAAATCCGACAACTCCGCATAATTCACATTATTATGATACGGCGGGTCAAACACAATCGCATCCACCGAATCATCATCCAGATCCAGCATCCGCGCATCCCCGATAATCACATCCGTAGGCAACGCGATCGATTCCGGCGCCGCGGCGATCATCCGGGCGTTATCGCCCTTTTCGATTTCGGCATAGCCGGCCATCTTGACCAGCTCGGTTATACACTCCGCCATATCGCCAAGAGCCCACTCCAGCCCCATACCGGGAGGATAAGCAATCGCCATTTCCGCATAAGACCATTTCATCCCGAAATCGTGGGTAGCAAAAGTTTGGGCAACCTTATTTGTGCCGGGATCCCACATACATATCAGGGAGTTCCGGTTAATCATTTTGTCAAACGCCAAAGCCACATAACACCACGCCGCTCGCCGCAGATCCGTCAATTCCCCAGAATCCCTATCCGCGTCAACCAAATCCCGGAACGCCTGCACACAATAGCCATGCACCAGTTGCTGGCGGAGGTCAAACATATTGCGCCACGGCGACATCCCGTAATGATGCAGCGTAACAACCTTGTCGCCTACGCCCGGCACGAGTTCATTAGGCAGAATGTTATCGGCATCCCACCGCGGCTTGTTGGCGAACAGCAGGCCCTCAATATGCGCCGAATTATCATCCTTCGGCCGCGCCAGGCGAAACTCCCGATTCGGAATATGCTTCTGATTATTAGGGCGGCGGATGTTGACCCAATTGCCTTTGCCATCGGATTTTTCCCACTGGTTTTTAACCACCACGCAATACATCCGCCGCCCCAGCCGCCCGGCCTGCGCCTGCGCCGCGATGTACCCCGACGCGGTAGTGGCCCCGCAATCGGGATACGGGCAGACCGCCCGTCCCCGCGCCACCGTCCCCCCGCTCTGCTCCGCTGCGGTATCCACCAGCGCGAAATCGCACACCCCTCGCCCGGCATCCGGCAGCAGCCGCACTCCCTGGCCTGCCCCATCCAGCCGCCAGTTAGGGGAAAGGGGAATTTCCCCCCCGCAATCAGGACAGGGGACGGTTCGGCTCCACAAATACGCCCAAACGTATTTGTGGAGCCGAACCGTCCCCGCGGGCAAAATTTCATTTAACATAACCGAATCCGGGTCAGGATCCGCCCCCAACCCCGCGCCCGCCGGCAAACCCCCATCCGCCGCGCCGGCGCCCATACCCGCCGGCGAATCCCCATCCGCCATAACCGCCCCCGTAACCGGATCCGTCCCCGGCTCCGGCGGATACACCCGGTTATCCCGCACCAGCGCCCGCACCCGTTCCAGAAACCGCCGGCTGACCCCGGCATACTCCGCCCGCAGCGCCCCCCCGAACAACTGCGGCCACCGGCAGGTAGCCCGCAAAATCAGCCCCGCCACCGGATTAAGCTCATTAGCCACCGACCGCACCCCCAACCGCCCCGCCTCAAAAGGAATACTCCCGCCCCCCGCCGTAACATCCAACACCACCGCCCCCGCCGCCGCCGAATTCCCCCCAAACCACCCCCGCTCCGCGTCAGTAAGGTTATGCGTAAAAGCCCGCCGCATAGAATAACCAGCGCTATCTCTAACATTACCGGCACTAGCCTGGATGATACGCCGCTGCTCCTCGGCAACCCCGGAATGAGTGCCCATAAGAGCATAAAACCGATCCTTATCGGCATCGGCCGACAACAAAGCCCCGGCAATCGCCCCCCGGCAAATAGCCAACGGCCGCCGCGCCCACCAAACGTGCAACTGGTGCGGCGCGGGATTAGGCACCGCCCCCGCCCGCTCCCGAACCGCCTCCACCGAAACTTCGTTAATCGGCAGCCAATCCCCAATAAGCCGCCGGGATTGCGCGTTGTCGGACATCGTCAGGCTTGCACTCCTAAAGAGCAAACGATTGGGGAATAAGTAGCGGGCGGGTTACACTGTCTCAATTTCGACCAGATAGAGAGTATGCTTTTCGCTGCCGATGGCATACAGTTCGGTATCCTCCTGGCAGTGGAACCGATAGCATTTGCCAACCTCTAAACCGTCCAGTGTGGGACCGCCTACGGCTATATTGCCTGTCCTGACGCCATCGTTATCGGTGAGCAAACCCCAATCGCCGCGCCCTCGGTTAACTCGCTCGAACTCACCTTCCAGCGTGACCGATTCGGTTGTGAGACTGGTAACACCGGACAGATTTGATGTCAGCCGACGGGCGTTGGCTCCCGATACGCCGCCAGATATGGCGGTTTTTAACTCAGGGTAGGCCCAAGAATAATCCAGTCCCATGTTGTTAGCGGAAAGGAACTGCATCAGCTTAATGTAGGAACCGGCCAATCGGCCTTTATGCTTTTGCAAACTTTCCCGCGCCAGATCCGGGGCCTCGGCGCTGGCGAAAACTTCATCCAGCCGTTGCAAACCCAAGGCAAGTCCGCCATAACCGAACATATCCAGTGGTTTGTCAGCTTCGAGGATGACACGATACGAGCCGGGCGAGGCAGGAACCACTACATCCATAAGGTAGCCGTCCGGGGGGTAAAGGGCGCTTTTATCTTGGGCTGAAAGGTCGCGCACCGCACTCTGGTAAGCGTATTTGACCACTAATTGAATTTGCAGCAATAGGCCGCCCAAAGTAGTCATTCGGACGCGGTGGCCGTGGGCGGTTTCCGGCGGATCTACTTTGAACTCGAAAACGACTTTATTCCGAGCGCGGGCCTCATGCAAAGCCAAGTCGTCAATCGGCCCATCATCCAGCGTATAGCCCTCCAGCGGCAAAAAGTCGTCGGCATCCGCGATATTGCCCCCCTGCGGCTCCAGCGCCACCGAAGCCCCCGGATCGCCTTTGGTCAACGCGATATACCACTCGCCCCCCGGTGCCTCCAGCAACAGCGTCCGTAAATCAAGCATACCCGCCCGGAACTCCCGCAGCCGCTCCGGCCGGACGCCCGTCACCATAAAACGGTCATAGCCATCTTTGGGCTTTCCGGCCGTCCCGATGTAGTGACCGCCCAGCAAGTCCCGCGCCTCAAACAGCAGCACCCCATCATAATAATCAAGAATGGCGGTAGGATTGACCGTTTTCATAACTCCACCACGCGGCAGTTGGCAAGGATGTCAAAATCGGCTAACGGCCACCAAGTCTGATGCCCGCTACGGCTGCCCGTCCGCCGGATACGCCCCGAACCCCGGTCAAGGGTCACTTCGCAAAGCATAGCCCCTTTCAGCTTGCCGCTCTTGGTGCGGCGCAAGGCATCGCTACTGCCGGAAAACACCGACAAACCCCGCGCCTGGCATTTGGTAACATTATGGAGCGTCATACTTGGATTTTCTGCCAACTGCGACCGGAAATCGCCATCCACCGGCGGGTTATGCCGCACCAGGCGATAAACGATGTACGGCCCGGCGATTTCGACCGCATCATCGGGCGGGCAATCCGGGGGCAAAGGTTCACGATACGCCATATCCGCCCCAGCAACCACTCCCCGCCATTCTACCCCGCCCCGCCAACGGCGTCAAAGGCGGCAACACGGCCCCCGCACTCCCCCACACCGACATCCCCGCACCCCAGCAGAAACCCCGGATCCGGCAAATAATCCGTAGCCTCAAGGGAGCCGGCCTGCGGCTCCAGAACCAGGCTTTCCCCCGCCTCGCCCCAAGCCAGCGTGATATACCACTCGCCCCCGAGAGCCTCCAGCAACAACGTCCGCAAATCAAGCATACCTGCCCGGAACTCCCGCAACCGCTCCGCCCTGGCCCCGACTACCAAGTAGCGGTCGGCATCGCCGCTGGCATCGACAAACGCCCCCACATAATGACCGCCGCCGCCATCCCGCCCGGCGAAAACCTCCACCCCGTCATAATACGCCAGCACTTCCGTAGGCCGTATCGTTTTCATAACTGCATCCCGCAATTCGCCAAAATATCGAAATCCGCCAGCGGCCACCAAGTATAATGCGCCGGGCTGCCCGTTTTCAGGATGCGCCCGGGCCCCTGCGTCAAAGTCACCCGGCAAACCTGCGTTCCGCGCAAGTTACGCGAATTTGACCATCTGGCCGCCACCCGGAGGTTGTCAAACACGGAAACCCCGCGAACTTGACACTCAGGTACCGGAAAAGTCCTTTGCGGCCTTTCCGCCCGTTGCGACCGGAAATCGTCATCCACCGGCGGATTATGCCGCACCAGGCGATAAACGATGCGCCGCCCGGTGATTTCGATGGCATCATCGGGCGGGCAATCCGGGGGCAAAGGTTCACGATACGCCATATCCGCCCCCAGCAACCAATCCCCGCCATTCTACCCCGCCCCCCCAACCCCGTCAAAGGCAGCGCAAAGCCCCCCGTCAAGCATAAATCAGCTCCAGCGCCCGCAGCACCCGGCGCGGCCGGCGGCGGTTAGTATGCAGCGCATACCACCACCCCGCCTCGCAATCGTGCATCCGCGCCACCGCCGCCGCCAGAGCGCCCCCCCGCCGCGCATCCTTCGCCCCCTTCACCGCATACATCGCCAGCAGCATCTGATTAGCGCAATACTCGTTCACCGCATGATACTCCCCCGGCGGCAAACCGGCCGCCGCCGTCCGCAGCCGCCGCCCGGTATGCTCATACAAAATATCCGACAGCGCCGGATACGCCGTATCCCGCTCCGCCCCCTCCAGCGACATAATCCGCCGCCCCCCGCCCCGCCGCCCCTTACGGGCATAAGTAACCGCCACCCGCTCCGCCCCCGTCCCCGACTGGTCCAAATAAATCGCATGAGTAGCGGGCGGCGGATGATAAAGCATCGCACACATCCTCCAATGAATTAAACGGTATAAACCAACCGGGGCGAATCAACCCCAACTTGCCATTCATCCACAGCTTGCCATTCATCCTGAGCTTGCCGTTCATCCCCAGCTTGCCGTTCATCCCCAGCTTGCCATTCATCCCCAGCTTGCCATTCATCCCCAGCTTGCCGTTCACCCCCAGCTTGCCATTCATCCCCAGATTGCCGTTCACCCCCAGCTCGCCGTTCATCCTGAGCTTGTCGCAGGATGGCGAAACTCCACCTCCAGCCGCACCTGTTCGTGGGTATTATCCAAATCATGCAACATCGCCCTGACCGCCCCGCCCTCGTTGACGATCACCACCTGTGCATCCACCGCATCCACCCCAGCGGCCCGCTGCATCTGCTCGCAGGCCCGGCGGCAGCGCATCCACTCCGCCGCCGACTTGCCCCCGACCCGCAAATCAAACCCGTTCCCCGCAAACTCATAGCTGATCGACACGGCAACCCCCAGCCCGTCCGCCTTGGACGCCATATCGTGCAGCAGCCCGATCCCCGCCCCGAACAAAACGGCCCTGGCGACATCATCCCAATCCAACCCGTCCGACGCCATCCGGGTCTGCAACCCGGCCACCGCCACTTGCCCGGTATTGGTATCCGACCAAAACCGCGCCGCCGCCGGACCGAACCCGCCCCCCAGCTCCCGCACCACCGGCGGCGGCCCTTCCGGCGCCGGCGCCGGCGCAACCGGCGACGGCGCATACTCCTTAAGCCAGACCAGCAGATCGTCCGGGTACGATACGCCGCCCCCGCTTCTGATTTCCCTCCCCTGCGGCGTGCGGATCACCACAAACTTGCGTTCCCCCTCCTTATTCGCCGCATCCAAAGCCTGGTGAAAATCATCCCGCTTCCGAAACATTATCCGCCCCGGAACCCGGGTAAAACTGTCATGCAGCGCCCTCACCGTCATACCGTCCGCCCCCGCCCGGCCCAGCCCGGCATCCCGCCAAACATTACCCCCCAACTCCGGGCGGCTCGGATGCGCCATCTTGCCCACCGAGTTCCCGGTCAGATACTCAACGACCGTTTCCTGCCCCCGCCCCTCCCGGTCGGGAAATTGCAGCCGCCCGCTCGCCAACCCATGCGGCTGCACACTAGGCTCCGGGTAAAACAGATTCACCCAATTGCGCTGAATCCCGTGATACGCCGCCTTATAACTGTTCTGCCGGATGGCGAGCAACGTATCCCGCTGGTAATCCAGCAGTTTCCGATCCAGATCATCCAACTCCAGCATTTCCGCCGCCGCCTTATGCCGCGCCAATAGCTGCTTAATCTCCGACAAATCGTCATTATCCGGCAACAAAAACACCGCATTGTTCCGGTACTCCCGGAACGCATTCCCCCCGTTGCCGTCATTATGATGATACAAAGCCGCCAACTGAACCTCGCGGTCAACGCTCTGCATCGTCACATGACTGGGATTGACCACCCCGATATGCGCCAGATTAGGATCATCCGGCACATTACTGGCCCGGCTGGGAAACACCTTAACCCCCACCCCGCCAAACTAACCCTAGAAATCCGCGACCAACAATGCCCCTGGAACCAAACCCGCTTCACGCTAGAAGCCACCCTCCAAGGCGCCACCTGCCGACCAATCCCAACACAAACCCCCGACCTAACCCTAGACGCCTCCGCCCTAGCCAGCGTCTACCTAGGCGCCATAACCTTCACCACCCTAAAAAACGCCGGCCAAGTAGACGAACACACCCCCGGCTCCCTACAACAAGCCAACCAACTATTCGCCACCACCCCAGCCCCCTGGACCCCCTTCAACTTCTACCCCCCCCCCAACAACCCCAAATCCCCAACCCCCGCGGGGGAGGGCCAGGGTGGGGGCCGCCCCCCCAGCTCCATTCATCCCAGCTTGCCGAAAGCTACCCCCAATGCTATAATCCCCGCCTACCCTACCCCCGGGGCCGCAAATGCTCAAAAACCCCGGCGCCGAAGCCTTGATGCAGGACGCCCGCGACGCCTACGCCAAAGCCGAGGCGCTGATGGCCGCCGGGGATTGGCGCGATGGGGCGGAAAAGGGCTGGCTGGCCTTTCGCAACGCCTCCGCCGCGCTGGTTTGGGATGTTACCGGAGTCCATAACCGGACCAACCGGCATATAAGCATCGGCCTTCGCAAGCTGGCGCAGGATCGCGGCGGCGAGTATGTCGAGTTGCCCAAAATATGGGGCCACTTTGTCCACCGCCTGCATAGCGAGGCGTTTTACGACGGCATCTACCGCGACGAACTGCCGGCCTATGTGCGCCAGGCTGCCGACTTCATCCGCCGCGCCGAGCAACTAGCCGGAAACGCCGCCTAACCCACCCCAAAACTTGCCTCAATCCAATACCCGGAGCCGCAGCAATGCTAAAAAACGCAGATGCCCAAACCCTGATGCAAGACGCCCGCACGATCCACGCCGAAGCCGCCCGCCTGATGGACGCCGGCGACTGGCGCAACGGCTCCGAAAAGGGCTGGCTCGCTGTCCGCGCCGCCACCGCCGCCCTGGTGTGGGATGTTACCGGAATCCACAACGATACCGACAGCGATATAAGCGCCGGCATCAGCGCCCTGTCCTACCGGCGCGGCGGCGAGTATGCCAAGTTGAACATCTGGTACGGCTTTTTTATCCATACCATGCATAGCGAGGCGTTCTACGACGGCGTCTATACCGATGACCTGCCGGACTTTGTGCGCGAAGTCGCCGACTTTATCGCCCTAGCCGAGCAACTGGCCCAAAACGACGCTTAACCCCCCCATCATCCCATCATCATAAATCCCCCCAAAACCTTGCCCCGCCCCGCCCCATACGCTAAAATCCCCCCCAACCCAAACCCCGCAGGAGGAATCCCCCAAAATGAAAACCCCCACGCAAACCCTAAAACTCGGGGGAGGGGGGATATGAAAACGCCCGCCATCCGCCCCGCCGCCGCCCTCAAAACCCTAACCGCCCTAACCCTAATCGCCGCCCTCGCGGCCCTGATCCTCTACGCCGCCCTCCCTGCCGGCGCCTCCAGCCACTGGATCGACTACGACACCGATGACGACGGCCTGATCGACATTACCACCATCGCCCAGCTCCACGCCCTCCGCTACGACCACGACGGCAACGGCTGGATCGCTCACGCCTACCGCACTTCCACCCCAATAAACTATCTCGCCGCCTACGACTTGGCTTTCCCCACCCGCCTACGGGCCGCGATCGACACCGAAACCTCCACCTCCCCCCGCATGGGCTGCGCCGAGACTACTACCAACGCCTGCATCGGCTACGAGTTGATGGCCGATCTCGACTTTTCTACCACCGCCACCACATCGCTCCAAACCTGGATCCCCACACTCGACTACTAGGGCATACTGGAGGGCAACGGATACGCCATCACTGGCCTCAGCGTTTCCGTAAACGTCCCCGGCGCCGGGCTTTTCACCGGTCTCCACGCCAGCGGCACCATCCGCAACCTGGGTTTGATCAACCCCTCCGTCACCGGCCACACCGACGTCGGCGCCTTCGCCGGCACCAACCGGGGCACCATCGCCGCCAGCTGGGTCAGCGGCGGCACCATCGCATCCACCGGCTCCGCCACCACCGACCTGGGCGCCATCGCCGGGCTGAACCGGGGCCGGATCATCGCCAGCTACGCCTCGGCGTCAACCACCGTTGACGTCGGCAACCGCAACGGCGACGTCGGCGGACTGGTCGGCGATAACGAAAACCTCATCCTAGCCAGCTACTCCGCCGCTACGGTTTCCTCCACCGGCACCGCCTCAAGCCTCATCATCGGCGGCCTAGTCGGGCGGGCCGACCACGCCTCCAGCACCATCACCAACAGCTATTGCAGCGATGCCAGCGGGTTAGCCTACTGCCTCGGCGATATCGCCGCCGGCGCCACCGTCACCACCTCCACCCCCGCCCGCGCCGCCGCCGAAATGCAAGCCCCCACCGCCTACACCGGCATCTACGCCAACTGGAACGTAGACCTCGGCAATATCGACGCCGACAACTTCCCCGACAACCCCTGGATCTTCGGCACAACCACCACCTACCCCCGCACCAAAAACAACGCCGAACTGCAAGCGGAGCGAGCCGCCCCGCCCGTCGATGACTACGACCGAAACGACAACAACCTGATCGACATCAACAACCTCCACCAGCTAAACGCCATCCGTCACGACCTCAACGGCGACGGCCTCCCCGACGACGCCGCCAACTACCCCGCCTACGCCGGCGCCTTCCCCGACGGGGATTTGGCGACCACCACCACCAGCACCACCACCCCACGGATGGGCTGCCCCGACGGCTGCACCGGCTACGAACTATCCCAAAACCTCGACTTCGCCGCCGACGGCGCAGCCGTAACCAGCACCGACCCCTACCCCAACTGGAACGCCATCGGCGGATCCTACAACACCGTCTTTGACGGCAACGGCAACACCATCGCCCATCTCACCATCAACGGCGCCGACAACAACGCCCACTACGCGCTGTTCCGCGAACTGGGCTCCGGCGGCGTCATCCGGGATCTGGGAATGGTCGACGCCAAAGTGCAAGGCGCCGGCGGCAACACTGGCGTCGGGTATTATTCCGCCATCCTGGTCGGCAACAACAACGGCGGTTTAATCGAAACCAGCTACGCCCAGGGCGGCTCCGTAACCTCCACCCGCACCTATCTCGGCTATGCCGCCGCCCTGGCCGGCCGCAATTCCGGCACCATCCGCGCCAGTTGGACCACCGACAGGGTCGCGGCGCACGCGGCCATCAACAACGGCGCCGGCGGGATCGCCGGCTGGAACAACGGCGGCACGGTCACCGCCAGCTTCGGCGCCGGCCCCATATCCGGTTTTACCGGCTTTACCGGCGCATTGGTGGCCTGGGTCGACGGCGGCACGGCCACCGGCGCCTGCGACCTTACCATTAACGCCGCCAGCTCCTGCATCGGCGCCACAAACGCAAATCCCACCATCGACGCCCCCGGCGCCGCCACCGCCCAACTGCAAGCCCTCACCGGCTACACCGGCGCCTTCGCCAACCTCAACGCCGACCTCGACGGCGACACCTTCCCCGACTACCCCTGGAACTTCGGCGCCACCACCACCTACCCCACCCTATACACCCCCAGCGAGCGCCAAACCGCCGCCGCCCGAGTCGTCGATTACGACCAGGACGACGACAACCTGATCGACATCACGAACCTGCACCAGCTAAACGCCCTCCGCTACGACCTCAACGGCAACGGCCTCCCCGACAACGCCGCCGACTATTCCGCCTACACCGGCGGCTTCCCCAACGGCCACATCGCCGACACCAGCACCCCCTACCTCGGCTGCCAGTCAACCTGCATCGGCTACGAACTGAGGATGGATCTGAATTTTGACACCGACGGCGACGGCCAAGTAGGCGTCACTGCCACCAGCACCGACCCCTACCCCAACTGGCAGCCCATCACCGTCGGCAACACCGGCTACTCCGCGATCTTCGAGGGCAACGGCAACACCATCGCCCGCTTGACCCTCGACCGGAGCAATACAGATGCCGGGCTGTTCGGCGAACTGGAAGGCGGCACCGTCCGCAATGTAGGAATGATTGACGCCAATATCCGCAGCGGCGGAAATCGCGGACACGGCATCCTGGTCGGCTACAGCAACCGCGGCACGGTCGCCGCCAGCTACGCCCAGGGCGGCTCGCTCACCATCACCGCCCCCAGCGGTCACGCCGGCGGATTGGTCGGCCGGAACGTGGGCGCCGTCCGCTACAGCTACTCCACCGCCGCGGTCAACGGGGGCGCCCATAACAACCTCAATGTCGGCGGGCTGGTCGGCTTACTGTCCCACACCAGCGGCGCCGACGCCGTCATCACCGCCAGCTATGCCGCCGGCGCCACCACCTACACCTACACCGGCCCCTTCCCCGGCCGGGTCGGCGGACTAGTAGGCCAAGTCCAATACGCCGCCAGCCGAGTCGCCGACAGCCACTGCGACACCCAAGCCACCGGGCAGTCCAACTGCATTGGGGGACTGGACTTCAGCGCCACCGCCGCCGCCGCCGGCTACACCACCGCCCAACTCCAAACCCCCGCCGGCTACACCGGCCCCTACGCCAACTGGAACCTGGACCTGGACAGCGACACCTTCCCCGACTACCCCTGGAACTTCGGCACAACCAGCCAATACCCCACCTTCAAAACCCCGGAGCAGCGCCAAATCGCCGCCCCGGCCGTCGACTACGACCAAGACGACGACAACCTGATCGACATCCGCACCCTCCACCAGCTAAACGCCATCCGCTACGACCTCAACGGCAACGGCCTCCCCGACAACGCCGCCCACTATTCCGCCTACACCGGCGGCTTCCCCAACGGCAACATCGCCGACACCAGCACCCCGTATATGGGCTGCGAAACCGCCTGCATCGGCTACGAACTAACCGAAAGCCTAAACTTCGACACCGACGGCGACGGCCAAGTAGGCGTAACCACCACCAGCACCGACCCCTACACCAACTGGACGCCCATCGGCGGATCCTATGCCACCGTGTTTGACGGCAAGGGCCACACCATCAGCAACCTCACCATCACCAGCGGCTCCACCTATACCGGGCTGTTCGGGCAACTGGACACCGGCGCCGTAATCCGCGATTTGGGATTGATCAACGGCAGCGTCCGGTCCAGCGTCGTGGCTTCCGGGGTGGGTATGCTGGCGGGCGAAAACGGCGGCGGCGCCATCACCGCGGTCTCCGTCCAGGGCGGCAGCGTCTACTACGGCGCGACCGGGCTTGAAGTCGGCGGGCTGGTCGGCGGCAATCAAGGCACGATCACCGCCAGCTACTCCACCGCCGCAATGCACCGGGAAGGAACCACCAGGGCCGGGAGCATCCTCTTGGGCGGACTGGTGGGCTTGTTGGCCCAGGACGGGAACAAGCATGGCAAAATCAGCAACAGCTATGCCGCCGCCCCCAGGACCGGCAGCAGCACCAGCACGCCCCACAACGGCGGGCTGGTCGGGAGGGTGCAAGGCAGCGATGTCAGCATCACCGGCAGCTACTGCGACACCACGGTCGCCGCTTGGGGCCGGTGCGTCAGTACGGCCACGGGCAACACCCCCGCCGAAAGCAAAACCACCGCCGAACTCCAGTCGCCCACGGGCTACACCGGCATCTACGCCAACTGGAACATCGACCTAAACGGCGACACCTTCCCCGACTACCCCTGGAACTTCGGCGCCACCACCACTTACCCAACCCTGTACACCCCCAGCGAGCGCCAAACCACCGCCGCGGTGGTTATGGACTACGACCAGGACGACGACAACCTGATCGACATCACCAACCTGCACCAGCTAAACGCCCTACGCTACGACCCCGACGGCAACGGCCTACCCGACGATGCCGCCAACTATTCCGCCTACACCGGCGGCTTCCCCAACGGCAACCTATCCGACACATCCACCCCCTACCTCGGTTGCCAGTCAACCTGCATCGGCTACGAACTAACGCAAAACCTAGACTTCGCCGCCGACGGCGCAGCCGTTACCAGCACCGACGCCTACCCCAACTGGACCCCCATCCCATCCTACCAATCCACCCTAGACGGCAAAGGCCACACCATCACCCGCCTAACCATCAGCGGCAGCCACGCCAACGCCGGCCTGTTCGCCGCCCTAACCGCCAACGCCGTAATCCGCGATCTAGGCATCATCGCCCCCAACGTCACCAGCGCCGCCCCCAACGCCAACGCCGGCGCCCTAGTAGGCAACAACGCCGGCCTAATCACCGCCAGCTACATCGATGGCGGATCCATAACCGTCACCGTAACCGGCGCCACCAGCACCGCCGGCGGCCTGGCCGGCCAAAACACCGGCGACATCCGAGCCGCCTACTCCACCGCCTCCGTAACCGCCAGCACCACCGCAACCAGCACCGCGGGCGGCCTAATCGGGTTGCACACCGGCGACCTAACCGCGTCCTTCGCCGCCGGAGCGGTAAGCGGCGCCGGCGCCGCCGTAGGCGGGCTGATCGGCCAGATCGACACCACCGGCGTCACCATCGTCAACAGCTACTGCGACACCACCGCAACCACCCAAGCCGACTGCATCGGCGCCCGTACCGACAGCGCCCCCGCAACCGTCGCCGCCCCCGGTCACCCCACCGCCGCCCTGCAAACCCCCACCGACTACACCGGCATCTACGAAGCCTGGGCCATAACCCTAACCCCCAACGACGACACCCGCTACAACGTCTGGAACTTCGGCGAACCCACCCAATACCCCACCCTATACCACCCAACCGACCGCCAAATCACCATCACCGACACCCTACCCCCGCCCCTACCCCGAACCATCCCCCCCGAACCCGAAAAACCCTACGACCCGGCCGCCGACCACCCCGAAATCTACGAAAACACCGAATACGAAATGACCGCAACCTGCCAAACCCGCAACGTCGACCCCGAAACCGGCAACCCGCGGGCGGCAACCGTGACCTTCGATCTAGGCAGCTACACCGGCCCGGTACTGCTGCACCTGTCGATCTGGCGCAACGGGCGCTATATGGCATACGAAACCCAGGGCATAGCGTTGCCGGCGCTGGAGCGCAACGGCCAGCGGGCCACGTTGCGGGTAGACACCGACCCGGCGCAGACGCGGTTCCGGCTGGACGGGCGGCGGCATGGTTTGGCGACAAACTTGGTGCTGGGGTACGCGGATTGCCGTAGCGATGATCCGTGACGGGCGGGGGGCTTGGGGGTGGGGGCGGGTTGACCCCACCCTAACCCTCCCCCTAAAGGGGAGGGGATTTTTGTTTCCGCCATCCTTTTGTGGAATGCCGGGGATGGCGGTTTGGCAGGGTATAATGGGGGGGATAATGGCCGGGCGCGGGAAGGGCCCGGTGGGGTTGGCGGTTGGTATGCCTGCGATGGTTTTGGGGTTGTCTTGGGGGCGTTGGCGGGGGTTGGTGGTTGCTTGTTCGATGGTGGCTCTGGTGTTGGGGCTGGTTGGGCCGCTGGTTGGGCGGGTGGTGGGGCAGGATGGGGCGGGGGGGCGGCACGCGCTGGTTATTACGGTGGATGGGGTGATCAATCCGGTTGCGGAACGGTATATCGGGCGGGCGATTGATACTGCGGCGGATGATGGGGCCGGTCTGCTGGTGATCCGGTTGGACACTCCGGGGGGGTTGCTGGATTCTACGCGCAACATCGTGGAGCGGCTGCTGGCTTCGCCGGTGGTTACGGCGGTTTATGTGTCGCCGGCCGGGGCGCGGGCGGGGTCGGCGGGTACGTTCATCACCGCGGCGGCGAACTTTGCGGTGATGGCGCCGGGGACTAACATCGGGGCGGCTACGCCGGTGTCGTCCACCGGGCAGGATTTGGGCGACACTTTGGCGAGCAAGGCGGAAAACGATGCGGCGGCGCTGATTCGCAGCATCGCGCAGGAACGGGGGCGCAACGCCGAATTGCTGGAGGCTACCGTCCGGCGGGCGGCGTCGTATACCGCGCGGGAGGCGGTGGAGGGGAATGTGGCGGATCTGATCGCCGATGATCTGGCCGGGCTGCTGGCGCAATTGGACGGGCGGACGGCGCAAACTCCGCAGGGGCCGGTGACGCTGGAGACCGCCGGATTGCCGGCCCGCGAGCTGGGGCGGAATCTGCTGGAGGCGCTGCTGGGGTTTCTTTCCAATCCCAATGTGTCGTTCCTGCTGTTGACCATCGGCGGGATGGGGATCGTGATCGAGCTTTTCAGTCCGGGGTTGATTGTGCCGGCGGTGGTGGGGGTGATTTGTCTGATACTGGCCTTTGTGGCCTTGGGGAATCTGCCGGTGAATTGGGCGGGGGTGGCGCTGATAATTTTGGCGGTGGTGCTGGCAGCGGCGGAGGTGGCAGTGGTGGGGTTCGGGGTGTTGGGGGTGGCGTCGGGGGTGTGTATGGTTCTGGGGGGGTTGCTGCTGTTCGCGCAGTTCGGGGATGCGTCGCCCACGCTGCCGGCGCTGGGGGTGAACCGCTGGCTGCTGGCGGGGGTGGGGGCGACGGCGGCGGCCAGCGTGTTATACTTGGCGCGGGAAGCGGCGCGGTCGCGGCGGCGGCGGGAAGTCCCGCAGATGGCGATGGCGGTCAGCATCGGGGAAACCGGCACGGTCACCCGTCCGCTGGCGCCGCGGGGCGTGGTGCGCATCGCCAACGATACATGGTCGGCGACCAGCGAGGACGGGGGCGTGATCGAAAGGGGCGCGACAGTGCGGGTGGTGGCGATGGAGGGGCTGATGCTGGTGGTGACCCGGCAGGAATCCGGGCCGCCGGGCGGGCCGGCTTGAGGCATTCCGCATTGCAGGGCGAAATCCGGCAAGCCCCGGCATTAGGGGGGCAAACCGCAAATTGGGCAAGCCCCGGTATAAGGGGGGCAAACCGCAAGGAGGAGGCAGCGATATGGCGGCAGGAGTCATAATGGTGCAACAATACCAGAGGATGGTGGTGCAGCGGTTCGGAACCTATATCGGCACCAAGGGTTCGGGGCTGCACTTTCTGCTGCCCTTTGTGTATCACGGCACCAAGGTTGATTTGCGGGAACGGGTGGCGCGAGTGCCGACCCAGAAGTACATCACTTCGGACAACGTGGTGGTGGATATGGATTTCGTCATCTACTACCGGGTGATGGAAAATTTGACCGACCGGGCGGTGCTGGAGGTGCAGAACTTCGAGCTGGCGGTGATTAACCTGGCTTTCGCCACGCTGCGGGCGGTGATCGGGTCCACTACGCTGGCCGATGCGCTGGCGGAGCGGGAGCGGATCCGCGATGCGCTGCAAGTGCGGATGGACGAGGTGACGGAGCGGTGGGGGGTCAAGGTGTCGCAGGTGGAAATCAACGAAATCGACCCGCCGCCGGGGGTGAAACAGGCGATGGAGCGGGAAAAGTCGGCCGAGGCGATCAAGACCGCCGAAATCACCGAATCGGAAGGGGCGCGGCAGTCGCAAATCAACCGGGCCGAGGGCGAAAAGCGGTCGGCGATTCTGAAGGCGGAGGGCGAGCGGGAGTCGGAAATCCTGAAAGCCGAGGGGGAGCAGCAGGCGGCGGTGCTGCGGGCGATGGGGTTCAGCGAGGCGCTGGAGCGCATCAACCAGGTGGCGAACCAGGCCGATGGGCGGACGATGAGCTTGCAGTATTTCGACACGCTGAAGTCGCTGGGGGATTCGCCGTCTACGAAGTGGATCTTCCCGATGGAGTTCACGTCGATGCTGGGGAATTTTATGTCGATGGGGGGCAATGCCGGCGGCGGCGGGGGCGGCGAGCGGAACGGGGCGGGGTAGCGGGGGGCTACTGGTAAGCAGGGATGGCCGGGCGGGATGCCCGGCCATTTTTGTTGGGATAGATATAACTGCACTCCACAAATGGCTATTAACATTGGTGTAGATTAAATATGCACCAGTGTGTAACTCATCATTGCCGCAATTGTTTAATTTCTTGTTAAGGATTATGCAGGATCCAATATAGACTTCCTTGATCGTCTATAAGATGCGCCTGAGCGTAATAGCCTGGAGGCAGGAGAATCCTCATTTCGCGCCAGATACGGATCTGGGAAAACTCTCGCATAATATCTGCCGGAGCGGATCCATCAAATAATAAGTCAAGCACGATCCTTTGTAGCTGCTGACTTTCTAAACAGGATTGAGATCGTGAAAATTAAAATCGCAACAATCCATTGTGTCAAAATAGCGTTCTGACCACCCTGTTAGGTCCAGCCAGGCTCCAACCTCAACCTAATGCAGAGCATAATTCCAAGCTATCATGTATTCATCATATTTGTAGATTTGTATTGGCATATTATTATCATCCTATTTCTCAAAAACTGCGGTGACATCTCAACAGGTTTGTTGATTGGCGAAAATTGGGGGCGCGGTTGCCCGCGCCCCGGGTGGTGGGCTACGTTGGGGGGTTGGGGGGTTAGCGGTCGGTGGGTTGGATCAGGCCGTAGTTGGCGTCGGCGCGGCGGTAGATGACGCTGTAGCGGTTGGTTTCGGCGTCGAGGAACATATAGAAGCTGTGGTCGAGGTATTGGAGTTGCAGGGCGGCTTCCTCTACGGACATCGGCTCCATATCGAAACGCTTGATGCGCACGATGTCGCCGGTGGGGGCGATGGTTTCGGCGTCGTCGGGGATGGCGCCGGCGTCGGGGGTTGGGGGTTGGCTTACTGCTTCGTGGGCGTCGGGGGCGTGGCGGGGGTGGCGCTGGCTGCGGTAGGTTTGGGCTTTCCAGCGGTTGACTTGGCGGTCGAGGGCGTCGGCGGCGGCGTTGACCGCGGCGCGGGCGCTGGCGGCGCGGCGCTGCGCCCGCAGCAGATCGCCGCCTACGTTAAGGGATACCTGCACCACTACCCGATCCTGCTGGGAACGGGTGGGTTCGGAGGCCATTTCTACGTCGGCGCGGGTGAGGGCGGGCAGGTGGCGGTCTAGGGAGGCGAGTTTGGCGGTCACGTGCTCCTTCATCGACCGGGTGATTTCGATGTTGCGCCCCTGGATGTTGAGTTCCATTTTCGTACCTCCCGATAGCGGGGATGGGCCAATGGCGGGAATGGGGGCCGCCGGAGGTTGGGGCGGATCCGGCGCCCCGGAACGGGCGGCGATGACGGCCTGTCCGCCTTGTCTATAGCATAGCAGTTTTCGGGGCGGCGCGGGGGGTTGGGGGGGCTGGCGGCGCGGGAAATCGGCGGGGCGGGATTAGCCGGTGGGGGGTTGGGGGTTGAGAGGGGAGTGGTTGAGGAAATCGAGGGCGGCGGAGTAGGGTTCATCTTGGCGGGCGGCGACGCGCTCCAGGCGGGCTAGGAGCGCCGGGTCGGTCTGCACCCTTTGGCGGAGGCGGCGGGATAGCTCCTCCTGGATTACTTCCAGAAATTCTTGGGCGCGGCGCTGGCCGCGGCGTTGGTCCAGCCGGCCGCCGGATTGCAGGTATTGGCGATGCTGTTGCAGCTTTTCCCATAGTTCGGGGATGCCTTGTCCGGCGTGGGCGGCGGTGAGGGTGACCGGGGGCGTCCATTCGGGGGCGGTCAGCGACATTTGCAGCATGGCGGTGACCGATGCGGCCATGCGGTCGGCGCCTTCGCGGTCGGCTTTGTTTACTATATATAGGTCGGCGATTTCCATTACGCCGGCCTTGAGCGTCTGGATCGAATCGCCGGCTTCGGGGATGAGGGCGACGGCGACGGTGTCGGCTACGCCCATAATGCCCAGTTCGGTTTGGCCGACGCCTACGGTTTCGACGATTACCAGATCGCAGCCGGCGGCGTCGAGGGCGCGGGCGATGCCTTTGACGATGCGGGGCAGCCCCCCGGTTTGGCCGCGGGTGGCTACGCTGCGGATGAATACGCCGGGGTCCAGGTAATGGCGTTGCATTCGGATGCGGTCGCCGAGCAGGGCGCCGCCGCTGAAGGGGCTGGTGGGGTCGACCGCCACTATGCCGATGCGGAGATCCTGCTGGCGCAGCAGTCGGGTTAGCTGGTCGACGATGGTGCTTTTGCCGGCGCCGGGGGGGCCGGTGATGCCCAGGATGTAGGCGCGGCCGGCGCGGGCATCAATGGCCTGCATGACCGGGGCGGCAGCGGGGTCGCCGCGCTCCAGCATAGAGATCAGGCGGGATAAGGCCCGCTGTTCGCCGGCCAGCAGCCGGTCGGCCAAATCAGTCAACGGGGGCAACTCTCAAACCAATCAACCGGGGCAACTCCGGGGGCGAATCAGTCAACGGGGGCGACTCCGCGGGCAATTCCGGGGTATGGGGGCCGGGCTAGTGGCGGAATTGGCTGCCGAAACCTTTGGCGCCGGCGGTTATCAGCAGATCGGGGCGGTGGCCCCAGCGTTTCAGGAAACGGCCAAAGTTTTTGCGGGAAAGCTCATCGCGCTGGTTGTCGTCCAGCTCGGTCCATTGCCGGTGCTCGTGGCGCGTTATGGGCAACGACGAATCCGCCACTACGCGGTAGCCTTTATCCTTGAACTGGAAACAGTAATCGATATCCAAATTGCGGTAAAAGCGGAATACTTCGCGCATCAGCCCTACGGTATTGACGGCTTCGCGGCGGAAAGCCATACAGTAGGCTTGCATGGCGTCGGCTTCGCCGGAGTCGACTTCCTCGTGAAAGTGTTGCAGATCGTCGGTGGTCAGGCCGTAGGGGCCGAATATGCCGACGCTGGGGTCGCTGAGTTGGTTGGCGATGGGGGTTAGAATGTCGCCGATGATTTCGGCGGAGCCGTCTACGATGACGATGTGCTGGCCCAGGGCCTGCTTGATGCCGATGTTCTTGCCGGCGGCGTCGCCGATTACGTGGTCGCAGTGAAAGACGCGGAGGTTGGGGGCTTGGCGGCGCATTTCCTCTAGCATTTCGCCGGCGCCGTCGGTGGCGCCGCTGTCGATCGCGATGATTTCGGCGGAACGGCCGGCGGAATGGCGCAGCATCCCGTTGACGCAGCGGCGCACATCCTCGGGGTAGCCGTAGGCGTTGAGGATGAAAGTGAAATCGCAGCGGGCGGGTTCGTGCAGGCGCGACGGGACTTCGCGGGACGATGAAACGGCGTCCCACTTTTCTAGGCGGCGCTCCATCGCGGTTTTGGGGCGGGCGCGGGGGCCGTTGGGGGCGTCTTGCACGATGTAGCCGTCGGCGGACAAGCGGGAGCGCAGGTCGTCGGCGGGCGGCCAGGCTTGGCGGCGGCGCAAGGCTTCGCGCTCCTGTAGGCGGGCGGCGATTTCTTGGCCTACGGCGTTGCCGGCGGGCGCCTGGTGCAGATCCAGGCCAAACATCCGGTCAAACTCCAGCATCAACTCCAGCTTGGCGCGGCCGGGCAAGTTGGAACGGGCCATTTCCCAAGTTACGGCCAGGGCGCCGGGAAGGTTGAGATCGGAGTCTACGGCATCCCAGAAACGGCGGCGGTATTGCTCGGCTTGGTATTGGAAAGATTCGGGATTGTGGCCGTTGGGGGCCGGCTCCAGGCTCCATTGCCAGGCGCGGGCGCGGAGGTTGGTGAGGGCTTTTTCGGCGGCGCGGAGGGAGGTGAAAGTGAAGTTCATGCGGTGGCGGTATAGCACGGTCATGCAGAGGTAGCGGAAAGAGAGGGGATCGAATCCGCGCTCGATCAGTTCCTCGATTAGAAAGACGTTGCCGGAGGATTTCGCCATCTTGGCGCCGTCGGCCAACAAGTGCTGGGCGTGAACCCAATAGCGGACGTGGCGGGCGCCGAAAGCGGCTTCGCTCTGCGCGATTTCATCCTCGTGGTGGGGGAAAATGTTATCCACGCCGCCGGTATGGATGTCGAAAGATTCGCCCAAGTATTTGGCGGCCATCGCGGAACATTCGATATGCCAGCCGGGGAAACCGGGGCCCCAGGGGCTGTCCCATTTTACGTCGCGGCCGGGTTCGGCGGCTTTCCAGAGGGTGAAATCGCGGGGGTCGCGCTTCAGGGGGTCGGCTTCGGCGCGGACGCCCTCCAGCAGATCGGCGCCGGTGTTGCGGGACAGCTTGCCGTAGTCGCCGAAGCTGGGGACGTCGAAATATATGTTGCCGCCTTGCCGGTAGGCGTGGCCTTTGGCGAGCAGGGCTTGGACGATGTCCAGCATTTCGGGGATGTGGTGGCTGGCCCACGGGAAGGTGTGGGCGTCCATAATGTTGAGACGGGCTTCGTCGCGGTGAAAGCGGCCGGCGTATAGCTGGGCGATTTCTTGGACGGTTTTGCCCTCGGCCAGGGCGGCGAGGATCATTTTGTCGCCGCCGGTTTCCACCAGTTCCTGACGCATATGCCCCACGTCGGTGATGTTTTTGATGTGCCGGACTTCGAGGCCGTGGTGCAGCAAGGCGCGGCGGAGCCAGTCGGCCATCATATAAGTGCGGAGGTTGCCGATGTGGGCGTCGCGGTAGACGGTGGGGCCGCAGGTATACATCCGCGCCACGCCCGGCTCGGCGGTTTCGATGGTTTCAACCCGTTTCGACAGGGTGTTGTAAATGCGCAGCAAAGCAACGGCCCCTTTCCGGCGGATGGGTGCAGTTTACCACGGCGCGGCGGGCGTTGCCACTGCCGGGCGGCAAGGGGGTTGGCGGGGGGTTAGAGTTGGCGGCGGGTTTGGGATTTGTTTCACAAGCGGTTTTGGTATATGAATGATTTTGTTTCGTGATATGATAGGGGGTAGGAAGGGTTTCTTGACGGGGTTGTATGACCGGTTATGCGGTTTTTAAGCTGGATGCGCCGGATGGGGCTCCGGTTGGGGCTTATGCCGCCTTTGAGACATCGTTGTTGTGCGCCTCGGGCCAACGGAAAAGGGTGACGCTGGCCCCGATGATTATCCCGTCGGAAAACGGGGGAATAACGCTGGTTCACCTGTTCCGGGAACTGCCCGATGGGGAATCGGGCGCAAGAGGCGCGGCGGCGGGGGATGACTGGCTTTCCTCCCTTTTTACTAGCGGGGCGGCAGCAACCCTCGAGATGGACGCATCCTTAACCGGGCGGGAGTTGGAAGTGCTGCGGTTGATGTCGGCAGGGCTTACCAATCACGAAATCGCGGAAAACCTGGCGATCAGCTACCACACCGTCCGCAATCACGTCGGTAACGTCCGCGGCAAGCTGCAAGCCGGGAACCGGCAGCAGGCGGCGATCATCGCCGGAAAAATGGGCTTACTATAGCCTTTTCCTCGAATAAGCCGGAAATGGGGCGGCGAAAATAGTACGATCGTATCATTCGCCGCGCCCTGGTCCACAGTACTATTGTCGTAACCGGCCCGATGGGCAACGGATGCGATCAGGAGGTGGGCGAAATGACTGCATTGGTAAATTCCGCCAAGACCGGGTTTGGTATTGGCCTGGCGCTGGCGCTGGTTATCGTGGGGGCGATCCTGGTGTGGGGCGATGTCTCCGCGCACGACTATTCCCCACCGGAGCGGTGGGACACCAGCATAACCCCCAACACCACCAGCGTGGATACTAGGTACGCTTGGGCGATAGGCAGCGCCGCCCGGGACTACAACTCGAACACGGATTTGACGGTGATCTACTGCGTTTCATCGTGCAATGACAGCAACATCCGGCACTACGAAAATGAGTATGGGATGTCGAAATGGGCAGCCCGCACTCGATACGTACTGCTCCCTGGAGGTCTAATCAGAAACGCAACCATCCAGTGGAACGCCGAACACGGGCCATTTAGCCGCAACGACGCCAATCATATAGCCCGTCACGAATTGGGGCATTCCTTCGGCTTTGAGCATTTTCCGTGCAGTGGGCCGGATTATGCGTGGTCGGTCATGCTGTACGGTTGCACCAACGGCTTCCCCGGCGCTCTGACAAGCCACGATAAAAGCGACGTCAATAACAAATACTGAGTTTCAAACGGGCGGACGCCGCATCTTAAATAACAGGAGGTAGTCACAATGTTTTCCATGCTGACAAGGTCAATACCCGTGTTCTTGGCGACCACCGTATTCTTGGCGCTTGGCATCCTCGCCGGGTGCCAAGCCTCCAACCCCACGGGGGAAGGCGGGGCGGGGATGGAGCAGGATTCCCCTCAGGTGGTCCGTGTCCATGAGTTTCCGGTGGCGTCCCTTTTCCGGGAGCCGCAGAATGTTCAAGACTTGGTTGACCGCAGCCGGGCCATCGTTATCGGCAGCGTTTCGGCAATCTCCGACCTTAAGCGCGAACTGCCTTATGGCGCTACCGAGGATGATTTTCAGGGCGCAATGTATCAAGGATATGATCCGCGCATCGAAGTGACCTACTACGACATTGCCATTGAGGAAGTCTTGCTGGATGATGGCAATGTCCGGGCGCATCCCCGGCTACGGTTGGACGGGGCGCATAATTCGGCGCAGCCGCAGATTGGGGAGCGGTTCCTGTTCACTTTGGGGCGCAACCCGGATTCGCTGAGTTACGGGATTGCCGCCGACTGGATGGTGCTGCCGCTGGACGGCGGCGACATCCGCAACTTTGACGGGACATCGCCCGGGTATATGGGAGTAACCGACGAGGCGTCGCTGGTGAAGGCGATCAAGGATGCCGTTCCCAACCATGATTTCCTGCCGCCCAATCAGTGGCCCAGCCGGTCTCGCGCCAACGAAGGGGATGATGCGGAAACCGCGCCCGCGCCGGGCGGACCCGGCGGTGATGATGCCGGGCCTGCCGGCAACGCCAATAACTGATGCGCCCGGCCGGGGGCGGGGAGCTATTGCCAAACCACAGTCGCCGCCGGGGTTGTCGCCCCGGCGGCTTTCAGCCGGATGTTGGCATTGTGCATAGAGGGGTAGCGCGATGTTTTCCGTTTTTACAAAAGGGCCAGCGGCATATCGGGCAATCGGGGTTTTGCTGGCATTGTGCGTTTTGGTTGGGTGTCAGGGGGCCGATCATACAGGGGAGGGTGAAGTGAATCCGGCGGCGGTCAGCCAGGACGATAGCCCGACGCAAGTCAGTATCCGTATGAGTTCGATTCAGGATTATAGGCTGCCGCCGCAGAGTGTTCAGGACTTGGTCAACCGGAGCCAGGCCATTGTCATCGGCGCCATTTCCGCAATCTCTGAGGTAAAAAGAGAAATACCTTATGACACCACTGAGCAAGAGTTTGCGAAAAAGTTTGCCGATGTGCCAGAGGAATTGCGTCCATACTTGGAGGTAGCCTATTACGACATCGCCATTGAGGAAGTCCTGCTGGACGACGGCAATGTCCGGGCGCACCCCCGGCTGCGACTCGAACCTTATTCGCCGCTGCCCCGGCTCGGCCAGCGGTATCTGTTCACCATGGGGCGAAATCCCGATTCCCTGAGTTACGGCGTAGCCGCCGACTGTATGACGCTGACGTTGGGCGACAACGACATCCGAAATCTTGACGGAAGCTCGCCGGGATACGCTGGAGTAACCAACGAGGCGTCACTAACGGCGGCGATACGGGAAGCCGTACCCCACTACGATTTTCTGCGGGTAAACCAGTGGCCCAGCAGATTTGAAGTAAACGAGGGAGATGATGCGGAAACCGCGCCCGCGCCGGGCGGCCCCGGGGGTGACGACGCCGGGCCTGTAGGGGATAGTAGGGTGGGGGCGGCGGGGGATGGGCGGGGGTTTTACCGGACGCTTGCCGGCGGCGACGGGGTTTCCGTGGCGACTATTTTCCGCGAGCCGCAGGATGTGCAGGAACTGGTTAATCGCAGCCACGCCATTGTTATCGGCGCGGTTTCGGCAATTTCCGGCACGGCGCAGGAATTGCCCTACGGGACGTCGGAGGATGATTTTGATCCGATGGAGTTGTCTTTTAGGTATTCGGGGGTAACTTATTATGATATCGCGGTCGAAGCGGTTTTGCTGGATGACGGCAATGTCCGGGCGTATCCCCGGCTGCGGTTGGACGGGGCGCATAATCCGATGTATCCGCAGATTGGGGAGCGGTTTTTGTTCGCTTTGGGGCGGAATCCCGATTCGCTTAGTTACGGGATTGCCGCCGATTGGGATGCGCTGCCGTTGGACGGCGGCGCGATCCGCAACTTTGACGGAACATCGCCCGGATATGCGGGGGTAAGCGATGAGGCGTCGCTGGTGCAGGCGATCAAGGATGCCGTTGCCAGCTACGATTTTATGCCGCCCAGCCGGTGGCCCAGCCGGTTTGCGGGCGGTGATGGGGATGGCGGGAACGCGGCGGCGGATGGCGGTTGACGCGGATGTTGGGGCGCAGGGATGTTCGGGGGTTGGCGGCCCCCGTTGGCGGTGGGGGCAGTTGGGCGTTGGGGCGGCGGGGGTTACGGTTAGGTTGCGGCTACGGCTCCGGCGGCTTTCAGGGTTGCTATTTCCGTTGCGGTGTAGCCGGTTTCGGCCAGGATTTCGTCGGTTTCGGCGCCCAGGATCGGGGTGGGGCGGCCCAGCCGGACGGGGGTGGCCGACAGTTGGGGGATTACGCCCAAGTGGTCGGCTAGGCCCATTCCGGGATGCTCCCGGCTTGCTACCAGTCCGGCTTGGCGGATATGGGGGGCGTTGTGGAAATCGGGGATGTCGAGGTTTTCTATGACGCTTACGGCGGTGGGTTGCAGCAGGTTGATCCAGTGTCGGCGGGGCTTGGCGGACAGGATTGACGACAGGGCGGCGCATAGGGCGGCGTCGTTCCGGCGGCGGGATGGGGCGTCGCCGAAACGCGCATCGTCGGCTAGGGGGGCGAAATCGGGCAGGCGGGTTAGTTCGTCCCAAGCGGCATTGTCGGGGCAGTGCAGGCATAGCCAGCCGTCGGCGGCCCGGTAGAGGCGCGACAGGGCGGAATGGCCGCGCAAGTCCAGTCCCTCGGGTTCGGCGCGTTGGTGGTCTTTGAAATCCAGGAAATAGGGGGATTGGAGCAGGCCGGCGGTTAGGGCGAGGCCGCCGTCTACCTGCTGGCCGCGGCCGGTGCGTTGGCGTTCATTGAGCGCCAGGGCTACGGAGTAGGCGCCCAGCAGTCCGGTGGCGTAGTCGTTCATCGGGTAGGGCAACAGTTGGGGGGCGGCGTCGCGCCCGCCGCGGCGCACTTGGATGCCGGCGGCGGCTTGGGCGAGCTGCTCCCAGCCGGGGCGGCCGGCCCAGGGGCCGTCGTAGCCGAAAGCGTTGAGGGATGCGTAGATTAGATCGGGGCGGCGCTTTCGCACTTCATCGTAGCCCAAACCCAAGCGGGCCAGGCTGCCTTTGCGGTAGTTTTCCACTACTACGTCGGCGGATTCCAGCAGTTTCCAGAAAACTTGACGGCCGGATTCCTGCTTGAGGTCGATGCGGATGCTGCGCTTGCCCCGGTTGACGTCCAGGTTGCCGGCGTAATCATAGGGGCGGGAGGGGTCGTCGATTTTGATTACATCGGCGCCGAATTCGCCCAGGGTGCGGCCGCAAGTGGGGCCGGCCAGCACGATGCATAAGTCCAATACGCGGATGCCCTGGAGGGCGGAGAGGATGTTTTCGGGGTTGCGCCCTTCGACTAGCTCAGGGTGATCGGGGTTGCGTTCAGGATTAGCGGGGGATGACCGGGGGCGGTTTATTTCGGATAGGGCGGATTCGGTATGCTCGCCCAGCTTGGGGGCGCGGATGGGGGCGGGGCCGGGGATGCCGCGCAGCCTTACCGGGGGGCCGGGCTGTTTCATCGGGCCGTAGGTGGCATCGTCCACTTCGACCACCATGCCGGCGGCCTGGGCGTGGGGGTGGACCAGCCATTCCTCTATAGTATTGCAGACGGCGCAGGCGCCGCCGGTTTCGGCGATGGCGTCCTCCCATTCTTTGGCGGTCTTTTGGCGGAACAGGTTGGCGATCCGCTCCCGCCATAGGGCGATGGTTTCGAGGCGCACCTCGGCGCCGTAGAGATCTTCCAGATCCTCAATCCATTCGGGTTTGCCGGCGGCTTGCAGGAACTGGCTGGCAAAGCGCTGGTACATCCCGTGGTTCTGGACATAGCGTCCATCGGCGCACTGGTATTGTTGCGACATTACATTGCGGGGCAGTTGGAACAGGTCGGGGGGGTTGATGTGGTGAAAGCGCGATAAGTGGCGGCCCATCGCGGCGAACATTGCGCTGTGCAGGGGTACTTCGATGCGCTGGCCCCGGCCGGTGCGTTGGCGGGCGACTAGGGCCATCGCCACCGATACCGCTCCGATAACGGCGGCGAAAGTGCTGGCGGCGGGCAAGGGCAGGAACAGCGGCTCATCCATTCCCGCCACGCCTTGATGCCCGCCGGCCGCGGCGGCGACGATCGGCTCCCAGCCGCGCTCCCGGCGGTGGGGGCTGTCCGGCCCGAAACCGGGCAGGGAGCAGTAAATCAGGCCGGGGTTGGCTTGGGCGGCGGCGACGTAACCGATGCCCAAGCGGTCGGCTACGCCGGGGCGGAAGTTTTCAATCAGCACATCGGCCCAATGCACCAAGTCTTGGGCCTGCCGGCGTCCGCCGGGGGATTTCAAGTCCAGTTCTACCGAGCGTTTGCTGCGGTTCCAAGTGGCGAAAGCGGGTTCGGCGCGGGCCGGGTCGCCGCAGGGGCGTTCGATCTTGATGACGTCGGCGCCCTGCTCCGCCAGCAGCATCGCCAGCAGGGGGCCGGGGATGTACTGCCCGAATTCCGCTACCCGGACGCCGCGGAGGACGCCGCCGGTTGTGTCGTTAGTAGTCATTGCCGGTATACCTCGCTGGGTTTTGGATTTTTCATTGGCGGGTTAGGGATTGCCGGACGGGGGGATTTGGATGGCGCGGGCGGTGCGGGCGGATTCTATGGCGGCGGCGGTGATGCGGGCGGCCTGGAGTCCGTCTTGCCCGGTGGCCGCCGGGGGGCGGTCGTGGTTTATGGCGTCGTGGAAATCGTCCAGTTCGGCGACGAAATTCGCCAAGTAATCGTATTCGTAGGCTTGGGTTTGGTTGACGGTTGCGCTGACCACTTCGGCGCGGCCGAGGCGGGCTTCCCAGATGGTTTCTTTGGTGGCGATGCGCCCGTCGGAGCCGTACAGGGCCAAGTCGTTTTGGGTATCGGGGAGCATCCGGCCGCACATCACTTGGGCGATGGCGCCGCCGCTCATGCGGAGGGATACGGTTGCGATATGCTCCAGGGGCTGGCGATTGGTTTGGCCGTCGGTCATCGCGGATACTTCGGTGACTTCCTCGCGCAACAGGAAACGCATCAGGTCAAAAACGTGGACGCCCAGTCCGACCAGCACAGAGGCGCCGCCGATGAGTTCGGGGGTTTCCCACCATTGGCGCAAGCCGGCGCGGGGCAAGTGTTCCGGCTCGCCGCGATTGCCGCGCCCCCATTGCCCGTGCGCCAGCCGGACGCGGCCGATGGCGCCGGCGTCCAGGAGCTGCCGCGCCCACAAGTGCGCCGGGTGAAAGCGCAACTCAAAGCCCAGACCGAGGGTTACGCCGTAACGGCAGCAGGCGTCCACCATCGCGGCGGCATCGGAGGGGGTAGTGGCCATAGGTTTTTCCGCCAGGATGTGCTTGCCGGCGGCGGCGGCGCGGATAGTCTGCGGGGCGTGCAGGTGGTTGGGCGAGGCGATGAACACGGCGTCGACGCGGGAATCGGAGAGCAGATCGTCAAGGTTGTCATAAGCGGCATCGGCGTCGTGAGCCTCGGCAAAAGCGTCAGCCCGCCCCCGGTCGCGGCTGTAAACCGCAACCAGCCGGCTATCGCGGGCGCGGCGGATGGCGGGGGCGATTTTGAGGTTGGCGTGGGATCCGATGCCGGCGATGGCCCAGGCTAGGGGCATTTGGGCTGCTCCTTAATTATCTTGGGCGGCGCAATGGCGGTTAGTCCGGTTCATAGCGGCGCAGTTGTTGGCGCAGGCGGTTTATTTCGGCTTCAGCGGCTTGGCGGGCCGCTTCGGCCTGGGCGGCTTGGGCTTCGGCGGCTTGGCGGGCCGCTTCGGATTGGGATGCTTGGGCTTCAGCGGCTTGGCGGGCCGCTTCGGCCTGGGCGGCTTGGGCTTCGGCGGCATGGCGGGCCGCTTCGGCCTGGGCGGCTTGCGATTGGGCAGCTATGTGGGATGCTTCGGATTGGGCCGCTTGGGTTTCGGCGGCTTGGCGGGCTTCTTGTTCTGAGGTTAGGAGTTCCGTGATTTTAATGCTCTTGCCGGTCGCCGGGTCCAGCACATCGAACTCCGCGCCGTCCCAGGAAAAGTCCAGGTTCAGTAGTTGGCTGTAGGATCGCTGGGAGCCGTCGGGGGCGGCGGTTATTTCGCAGGGGATGTAGCGGCCGCCGATCAGCCGTTCCCCTAGCATCGGCCGGCCGTACAGGTCGCCGCCGGTGGGGTCGAAGCGCCAGTATTCGCTTACGCCGAGGCGCTGGTACAGATTGCGCTTTGGTCCGATGTCGTTGGCCGCGGTGCTGGGGGAGGCTACTTCCATCACGAAATCGGGGACTTTTCCGGTTTCCCAGATCCAGAAGTTGGGCAGGTTTTCGCGGATGGCGGCGGCGTCTACCCCGAAGGCTATGAACAAGTCGGGGTTGACCCGGTCGTTGCCGTCGGTTTTGTCGTAGGATATGAAAACGGCGTTGGATACGAATACGTCATTGCGGCCCCGGTAACGTTCCCATATACACCTTTTGATAGTGTATATCGGAAGTTCCTGCTGCATACCATCCTCCACCGGCTCCGGCTCCTCGTAGAAAATATCGGGCAGCGTCCGGTGGATCCAGGCGTTGGTGATAGTTCGGGCGGTGGTCATGGCAAGCCTCCGGGTTGGAATGGCGGGGGCGGGCGGCGTCTAGTACGCGGCGTAGGTGAAACTTGGTTTTGGCGGCAGTCGGGGCATAGAGCGCTCCGGCCGTTACTGTTGTCCGGGGCATAGCGTCGCTATTCGGGTTCGTAGCGGCGCAGTTGTTGGCGCAGGCGGGCTATTTCGGCTTGGGCGGCTATGCGCTCCGCTTCGGCTTGGGCCGCTTGCGATTGGGCTACGTTGCGCTCCGCTTCGGCGGCTTGGCGGGCTTCTTGTTCTGAGGTTAGGATTTCCATGATTTTGATGCTCTTGCCGGTCGCCGGGTCCAGCACATCGAACTCCGCGCCGTTCCAGGAAAAATCTAGGTTCAGTAGTTGGCTATGGGATCGCTGGGAACCGTCGGGGGCGGCGGTTATTTCGCAGGGGGTGTAGCGGCCGCCGATTAGCCGTTCCCCCAGCATCGGCTGGCCGTATAGGTCGCCGCCGGTGGGGTCGAAGCGCCAGTATTCGGTTACGCCGAGGCGCTGGTACAGATTGCGTTTTGGGCCTATGTCGTTGGCCGCGGTGCTGGGGGATGCTACTTCCATCACGAAATCGGGGACTTTTTCCGTTTCCCAGATCCAGAAGTTGGGCAGGTTTTCGCGGATGGCGGCGGCGTCTACCCCAAAGGCTATGAACAAATCGGGCCGGACCCGGGCGTTGCCGTTGGTCCGGTCGTAGGATATGAAAACGTCGTCGGACACGAATACGTCATGGCGGCTACGGTAACGCCCCCGCAACGCGCTCCGAATGTCGTCTATGGGTAATTCCTGTTGCATACCATCCTCGACCGGCTCCGGCTCCTCGTAGAAAATATCGGGCAGTGTCCGATGGATCCAGGCGTTGGTGATGGTTCGGGTGGTGGTCATGGCAAGCCTCCGGGTTGGAATGGCAGGGGCGGGCGGCGTCTAGGCCGCGGCGTAGGCGAAACGCTGCGGGGCGAAGTTGTCTATGGGCAGGGCGGTGGCATCGGTGGCGATCAGGTCGGCGATGCATTTGCCGATGGCGGGGGCCAGTAGGATGCCCTTTTTGCCGGCGCCGGTGGCCAGCCAGGCGTTGCGGTAGCCGGGGACGCGGCCCATGATGGGCAGCCAGTCGGGAGTTACCGGGCGCAGGCAGGCGGTGTGGGTGACTAGGGTGGCCTCGGGGATGGACGGCAGCAACCGCCGGGCGCCGGCCAGGATGCGCTCGCGGGTTTCGGTCAGGGGCTGGCGGTCGTAGCCGCGCCAATCCTCGGTGGTGCCGCACCAAAGCAGCCCATCGGGGCGGGGGTAGACGCTGGCGCCCTCGCCCACCAGGTCATGCTCCAGGGGCGGGCCGGGGAGTTTCATCCGCAGGATTTCGCCCTTCAGCGGGTCTACCGGAATATAGGTGTCCAGCCAGTGCTCGGCTTGCCGGGCCCAAGGGCCCATCGCCAGCACTACCTCGCCGCAATCGATTTCGCCGTCCTGGAGCAGCACTCGGGTGATCTGGTCGCCGCGGATTTCTAGGCCGCTGGCGGCGCCGGGGCGCACTTTGGCGCCGTAGCGCTGGGCGGCGGCGGCCATGGCCTGGGTGAAAGCGAGGCTGTTCAGGGAATAGTTGCCGCGGGTGAAGATGCAGCCGGCGAAGATGCTGTTGATGCGGGAATCCAGCTTCCGGCGCACAATCCATTGTTCGGTCATGGAGGCGGCGAATCTTTCGTTGCGCATCAGCCGGTCCGCCAGGGCTTCAAAGGCGGGGACTTCGGATTCGTCAAAGGTTATGCGGACTTCCGAGGTGCGGCGCAGTTGGTAGTCGATGCCGGTGAGTTCGCTCAACATCGGATAGAGGCCGTGGTGCATACGGAAGGATTCCCAAGCGAAATCGGCCAGAGGGCCGGGGATGCCGTGGCCGGTCAGGGGGTTAAGCCCGCCGGCAGCGTACCCGGACGCTTGGGAACCGATGCCGTCGCGTTCGATGATGGTGACGCTGAGACCGGCTTCGGCCAGATAAAGCGCCGTGGCGCAACCGGCCGCGCCGCCGCCGATGATTGCTACGTCGGTTGTTTCGGGCATAGTATCGCCGTCCGTTTTTATGGATTTGCGTTCCCGTCCCGCCGCCCCTGGCCTATCCCTAATCGGGATGGGATTTTAAGGGTTGCGGCGCGGTGATAGAATAGGGCAAATTGTTGGACAGGAGTATACACCTATGCCGGTTTACGAATACTATTGCGCCCGGTGCGGGCGGGATTTTGAGTTGATCCGTCCGGTTTCGCGGTCGGAGGAGCCGGCGCCCTGCGGCGAATGCGGGGAGCCGGGGGAGCGGCAGCTATCCAATTTCGCCTTTCGCTCCAAAACTTTCACCGCGCCGAAGTTCAAGGCGTCTCTGGCGAAGCCGATGCGCTCGCGGCCGGAAACCCGCGCGGGGTGATTTGGTTTTGGGGACTCCGCTCTAGGGAGGTCAGGGCCGAAAACCGCCTGCCGCAAAGTGTCATTGATGCGCTTGCGCCAGTGGGGGGCGGCCGTGTCAAGGAAATGAGAGAAAATCGCGGCCGCACTCCGGTCAAAAAGCGCGGATATCCCCAAAATTTTTATCGTGCTTTTCAATTACATAAAGCAAGGCGTTGAGCAATTGGCGGTTGCGGATGTTGCCCCGCTGCGCCGCCCCCGCATCCTGCCCATCATTCCCGCTTTCGTGCGCGCGTTACGTTAGGCGCAAGTGACAGGCAATCGGAATTGTGACGCCCGTTGCCGCAAGCGAAGCCGCCCCCACCCTAACCCTCCCCCATAGGGGGAGGGAATGTAAACGGGGGCGGCGCCAAATCATCCTGAGCTTGTCGAAGGATGCCCCCGCGGCGGCAATGCCAGCGGGGGCGACGTCCAGGATTGCCAAGCACCGGGTTACTGCGTTATCGGCACCCTTTCCGTAGTGCCGTCCGGCAGGATTTTGACGCCCACTATCGGCGAAATCCTTTCGTTGAACAGCGCGATTATGGCGTCCCGCGAATCCTCGTTCTGGCGGTTTACGAAGCCGGGAACCACGTGATCGGTGGCGACTACGTTCCTCATGTGGTCCATCAGCGCCGTCGAAAACTCTTGATACTCCAGCCCCGCGTCGATGTTGCGCTGAATCCAAACCTCGTTCCACGCCGGGGTTACGCGGATGGCCTCCAGCTCATGCCGGGCGCCTTCCTCCACCAGAATCTGCTGAATGTCCGCCGGCAGCCCGTCCCACACATCGCGGTTGACGATCACGGTGTTGAGCAACTGGCTGGACAGCGGCCCGACCATATAGTCGGTGACTTCATACCAGCGCTGGGCGTGGGCCGCGAAAGCCACCGTTACGCCGCAGTCCAAAATGCCCCGCTCCAAAGCGGTATACACTTCGGCGAAAGCCACAAATTGCGCGTTGGCCCCAAAGCCCTCAATCCAGTCCGACAGCGCCGAACCGTGACTGCGAACTTTCCGCCCCTCGAAATCCACCAGCTCGGAAATCGGCTCTTTACAGAAAAAGAACTGATCCCCGCCGGAAACCCACATATGCGACAGCACAATGCCGCCGTCGGTGTTTTCCTCAAACAGACGATCCAGCTCCGGCCCGATGGCCTGCGTCACCTTGAACTCCACTTCGTGGTCGGGATAAAGACCGTACATAATCGCCAGCTCCGCCTCGGGCATATGCCCCGAAACATAGCCGCTGGTGATTTCGGCCCAAGACAACGTGCCATTAGTAACCTGCTCCAGCGAATCGGGGCCGGCGATGCCCAATTCGGGGAACGAAGTTATCGGCACGATCACTTTCCCGTTGGTGCGCGCTTCCACCTCCATACGGAAAAAGTTATCCCACAATTCGCAAGGCGCGACCGTGCGGTTAATGCAGGCGAACTGGATTTCGATCGGGTCGCCGGTGTAAGTCAACTCCGTGGGGTTGGTGAAATTGGCCTTTTCCACCAAATCCGCATAATACTGCGAATCGAACAGATAGCTTTCCCGCTCCAGCCCCGCCAAGTTGACCATATCCTCGGCATCGCCCAGTCCCTCCGCCGGGGCAGGGCCGACCAGACGGGAAAAGTCGCCGTCGCCCAAGTAGAAAGCGCCGGGGCCGCCGGCGCGGGCCTCGGCCGCCGCCAGCAAAGCCGGGTCGACATCGGAAGCGGACGCCGCCGGCGCCTGGGTGGGCGCCATCGCCGCCGTGGTGGGGGTAGGCGCCGCCGTCGGCGCCGAGGTTGCCGTGGGCGGTTGGGTCGGCACCGCCGTCGCCGCGCCGCCGCAGGCCAGGGCCAAGGCCATCAGCAAAATCAGAACTCCGCCTAGCGCAAGGGGTCTGAACATTCCGCACTCTCCGAAAAGCGTATTTGCGTCCGCGCCTGCGTCCACAACAAGGCGGCAATATAGCAAATTGAAACCCCACGCGCAACCCGTCAACCCCAATCCATTCCTGCGAAATCCGCCAACTTATGCCCGCAATCCGCAACGGACCCGGACCGGACACGGCGGCGCGGTTCAAGGCTTTGATTGTAAGACCGGGCTATGCGGAGCGGCAAGGGGCAAATGTCAGCAAAGGCGGTTTCTTTGACAAACCCTTTGCGGTAATGATAGACTACCAATCCAATAATGCAGTCGGGGGCGGGCGGGGGTGAGGATGTGTAAATGGCGCGTTGGATTAAAGCGGCAGTCAAAGGCCGGCGATGGCGGGAACTGGCCGCCCGTCTGAGCTGGATGGGGATAGTCGCCCTGCTAATCTACGGCGTACAATATCTGCCCGTCAGTATGGAATGGAAAATCGCCATCGGCGAAGGAATCGGCATTTTCGGAGGTGTGGAGTTGATTCTTGACGTGATTCGCGGCCTCCGCCTCGAGCGGGAAAACGAGGAACTGCGGCGCAAAGCGTTCGCCGAGGAGCGGGAAAACGAGGAACTGCGCCGCCGGGTTGCCGATCTGGAAGCCATCATCCGGGCAACCCAAGAACGGGAAAACGAGGAACTGCGCCGCCGCGTCGCCGAACTGGAGTCCACCGTCAACACCCTCAAGCAGCAAAACGGCAACGACGCCTAGCCGCCAACCCCGCCGGAATCACTGCGGCCCGCCCCTCGAGGCGGGCCGCTTTTCGTTGAGATTCGCCCCCGGATTTTGGGATTTGACCTACGGCACCTCGGTGATCGTGCCATCGGCCGCGATTTCCACCTTGGCCCAAGGAGCAACGATCTCGTTCCAAAGATCAATCGCGTTATCCCGCTCCGCCCCCTCGTCCATCCGCTTGATCCAATTCGGCAGCACGCGCCCCAGCGCCACCTCCTCGTAAACATACTGCTTCATCGCGTCGTCCCAAGGAATGAATGTCATTCCCTTGTCCACATTCACCTTTACCCCGGTCTCGTTCCAAACCGCGGCCAAGCGGAGGTTTTCCAACTCCATCTTGGCGCCTTCCTCAATGATAATCGCCTGCAAGTCGGCCGGGATGCGCTCCCAAGTATCCTTGTTCATAGTCTCAAAACCCATCGGCATTGAGATGAATGGGCCAATCAGGTTGTCGGCGATTTCATACCACCGCTGGCCGTGACCCGCATGGGCGCCGGTTACGCCCGCGTCCAGAATCCCCCGCTCCAATGCGGTGTACACTTCGGCGAAAGCCATCATCTGCGCCTCGCCGCCCAGCCCGATAATCGCATCCGACATCGTAGTCCCATGACTGCGGGTTTTCAGTCCGTCGAAATCCTCGGCCGTGGCCCCGCGGGTGGAAAAGAAATACTGGTCGTTGCCGCCGTACCAAATATGGTAAATCAGCTTGCCCCCGCCGGTGTTGTCGTAAATGCCTTGATCCAGCGCCGGCAGCAACCGGGTATTGGCTTCGTGTTCCGACCGGAAATCTTTCCACAGCCCCCAAACATATATGATGTCAATCAGGGGCCAAGTGCCGCCTACATAGGCCGGCTGAATCTGCGCGAATTCGATCGTCCCTTGCTCTACCAGCTCCAGCATATCCGAACCGGCCAATCCCAACTCAGGATAACTGGAAACTTCAAAGTCAACCTGCCCGTTAGTGCGCTCGCGGACGTTTTCCGCGAAATATACGGTTTGCAGCTTGCAAGGCAGCAAGGCGCGGTTGATGCAAGCGTACTGAATCCTGAATTCCTCGCCGCTGGATGTTAGCGGCGTCGGGTCGGTCAGCTTGGCCTTGTCCAACAGAGACCGGTAGTAATCGGTCTCAAAGATATGCTTGTTCTTTTCCAGAAACTCCAAAGGAACGTTGCCCGTGCCATCACCCAGCGCCTCCTCCACGCCGCCCGGGGATGGCCCCACCATTTGCGAAAGATCGCCCACATAGATCGAGCCGGGGCCGCCCGCCAGTTCGTCCGCGACCGCCTGGAGCGCGGGATCCACGTCCATCGCCGGCGATTCGGTGGGCTGCTCCTGCTGCATCACCGCCGTCGGCGTAACCGTGGGCGCCGGAGTAGCCGTCGGCGCCGCCGTGGGCGCCGGCGTATTCGTCGGCACCGCCGTAGCCGCCCCGCCGCACGCCATGACCAAAGCCATCAGCAGGATCAAGGCACCCGTAAGCAACATTATTCGGGACATTTGCACTCTCCAATTCGGGAATTTTGGGCAGGGTTTCGCCCCCCAGCCCTACCCCCTTATGATGAATGGGATTTCAGGGTTGGGGGCCGGATTACGGATTGGGAAACCGGGCTAGGGGTTAGCCAACGATGCGCTGCCGTCGGGGTTAATAACTATCCCGGCCACCGGGCCGACGGTTTTGTTGAACAGTTGCACCGCCTCGGTGTCCGGGCCGCCCACCCGGTTGACCCACTGCGGCACCACCCGCTTCAGCGCCACTTCCTCGAACAGAAATTCCCGCACTTCATCGCTGAACGGATTGTAAATCATTCCCTCATCCAGCAGCTTGGGAATGCCCAAACCCGACAGCACCGGCGTAATGCGGAAAAACTCCAGTTCGTACTTCGCCCCCTCCTCCAGCAATATCGCCTGGAAATCGGCGGGCAATGAGTTCCATACATCGGGATTGAAAGTGGCGTTTTCCACTGTGAACAACGGCAGCGGCCCCGCCATATAATCCGCAACTTCGTACCACCTTTGGCCGTAAGCCGCATTGGCCCCGGTCACCCCGCCGTCCAGAATGCCCCGCTCCAGCGCGGTGTACACTTCGGCGAAGGCCACCCACTGCGCCTCCGAACCCATCCCGTCAATCATATCCGACAACGCGCCGCCGAAACTGCGGACTTTCAACCCGTGAAAATCCTCCAGTTCGATGATGGGTTCTTTGGAGAAAAAGAAAATCTCATTCTCCGGCACGCGCCACATTTGAAACACCGTCACCCCGCCCCCGGTGCGATCCGCAATCAGCTTGTCCAAATCGGGGATGGCGGCGGCCGTGGCTTTGTAGAAAGTTTCGTTGTCCTTGTAAATCCCCCAAAGGTATTTCATATCCATCGCCGGCAAATCCCCGGCGGTGTACGCCGAGGGCAGTTCGGCGAAAGACAAGGTGCCGTTTTCGGTAAGCTCCAGCACATCCTCGCCGGAAATACCCAATTCCGGGTAGCCCACGATTTCAATCACCAGTTGCCCGTTGGTGCGCCGCTGCACCTCCCCCGCCCACCATTCCGCCAGCTTGCAATGCGTCAAAGCCCGGTTAATGCAGGCAAGCTGATAGGAAAGATTTTCGCCGCTGGTGGTCAACGGCGTCGGATTGTCGTAATTGGCCCGCTCCACCAGCGTGCGGTAGTAATCGGAATCAAAGACGTACAGATAATCCTCCAGCCCCTCGTAAGGAACGCCGTCGTAATCGCCGATGTCGTCTTTGATCGGGTCGGGCACCGGCCCCACCAACTGGTCCAGATCGCCCACATAGATCGCCCCGGGGCCGTTGGCGAGATCCGCGGCGGCGGCCATCAAGGGATCTTCCGCCGCCCGGGCGGTGGCCGTCGGCGCCGGGGTCGGCGTGGTCGCGGCGGGCGCGGGCGTGGCGGTCGCCGCCGGCGAGGTCGCCGTGGCCGCGGGCGGCTCGGTAGCCGCGGCCGGCGCCGAGGTCGCCGTTGGATCCGCCGCTCCGCCGCAGGCCAGCGCCGCCGCCAGCAGCAAGGCCATCGCGCCCGGTATCAAAATCCTGCGTATCATCCTTGACCCTCCTGCCATCGAATTTCCCCGGCGGCGGCAGCCTTTCCCCTTGCGCCCGGCGGGTTGCGGCAATATACCAAAGCCCTTTTCCCCGCGCAAGCCTTATTTCGGCTATTATGATTGTGAAAATAATTACAAACAACCGGAAATCGTATGAAATCTTACGCATATCGTAACAAACCCCTGCGCCATTGCCCGGAGCGGATTGGGCATTTTCCCCCGCCCGGCGATAGCCTTTACCGCCCCGGAATAATATAATCAAAGGCAAATTCGGAATGGACGGGCAGGGATTCGCCTATGACGCAGGACAAAGACAAGCCGCTGTATTGGGAATATCACGAGGGTTTCCGCCGTTTGCTGATTGTGGGGAGCGTCTGTTTCGTCATCGGCGCCTTTTTCGGCGACCGGGCGATGTCCGACAGCTTTATGCCTTGGTTCGCCGGCTGGTATCCCACCTTTATGTGGGTTTCGGGGCTGATCATCCTGGGCTTCTGCTTCGTGATGCACCCCCGCCAATACTCCATCTATCCCGACTGCCTGGTGGTGCAGGCGTGGTATCCCCGCCGCAAGGTAGTACCCTTCGACGAAATCACCGAGCTAAAAGCCTGGACCAATGTGGGCCGCCGCCATATCATCGTAATCAGCGAGGGCGAAAACTACAGCTTCGGCTGGACCCTCCTCGCCCCCCGCAAAATCGAGCTGTTCGCCGACCGGCTGGAGGAAGCCATGAACCGCCGCCGCTTCTACGCCGGCCTCGACCCCATCGAAATCCAGCCGGAAAAGCGCAAAGAAAAGAAACGCAAAAAGAAAAAAGACCAGGATTAGCCCGCCAATTCCGCCGGGCGATCCACCCGGCGGAATCCGCCGCGCCCTAACCCGCGGCCAGCGGCGGCGGCCCGGAAAGCGCCCCCCCAACCGCCGCCCGGTGCAGCGCCGCCACCGCGCGCGCCAAAGATTGCAGGTTGGCGACCGCTTGAGCATCAACCAGTTGCCCATCCTGAAAATGGCGGGATTGCAAATACACCATCCCCGGCACCACGTGCGCCCCGAACCACGCCAAAACCGGCCGCAACTGCGCATCCACGCTGAGATAATGATGCTCCGTAGCCCCCATCCCCACCAGCCCGCAAGCCTTACCCCGCAGCCCGTCCACCGGAATATGATCCAGCAAATTCTTTAACGCCCCGGTAAAAGACGCCCGGAAAACCGGCGTCGCGATCAAAAACAGATCCGCCCCGCACACCCGCTCCACCACCGCCGCCGTATCATCGTCATAATCCGCCAAAGGCCGCCCATCGGCAAAAGAGAGGCGATAATCCCCCAAATGCAAAACCCCCGCCGCCGGCCCATCAGCAACCCCCTCCAACCCCCCCAGCGCAACCTCCACCGCCCGGTACAACCGCCCCGGCCGCGTAACGGTTCCATGAATAGCCAGCAAAGTCGCAGTCATACGCTTCCCCCGTTGACGCTGTACTAAAACTCGATTAGGGCGTCGGGATTTCCCCAAGTTTCCCTGAAATGGTCAAAGTCATAAAGCGGATTGTCTTTGATGATGACCAATATGCCGCCGATTGCCGCGTCTAGCTGATGGGTGTCGCCGGTTTCAACCGCAATGTGCAACAGGCGATAAAATTCCGCCAACGCCTCCATCCTTTCGGCAAAACGATGCTCAAAGTAAACTAACAAGATTTCCCGCCGGGCTTGCAACGCGGCTTGGAACGCTTGGGCTTTGGCCCGGATCAATACGCGGTTAGTTTTTTCCGCCTCCCGCGTTTTCAGATATTCAACACCGGCGTTGATGATTTCGTTGATGATTTCTTGGAAGTTCAGCATCATTCCCGCAATACCTCTCTCTGTTCATCGGTTAGTATCTGCTGCTCCAGCAGTTCTGCCAGCATTGCCGCAAGTTTGTATACTTGATGGGCGTCCGCGACGTTGCTGGCGTCGGCTTTAGCAATCAACTGGCACAGGGCTTTTCGCGTATTGATCATAGCCCCCTCAACCTCCGTCATTCGCAACCGTCCCGCCTGCATCACGGCGGCCTTTTCCCGCAACTTTAATGTATATCCGTCTAATTCGGCAAGATTGGCTTTCACTTTTCGCTTGTCTTTTTCCGCGCTATATTGACTCCAGACCGCCGCGGCAATGCCGATCGGGGCGGCTACGATGTTGGCCCCTAATGCCAGCCGCCCTATTCCCAACGCGATCCCCGCCCCCCCGGCAGCGCTTACGCCGCCGATTCCTAGACCCACGGATTTCAAGGTTCCATAATGCAGTTCTTTCCAATAGGTTATCCTGTCGTCGGGAATCCCCCGCAAATCGTCAAAGTCGCGGTTCTTTATCTTGGCATTACCCAGAAATTCCGCCGCTTCTTTCAGAAATTCCGTAGCTTCAAGACGCACCAGCCCCAGCCGCTCCGCCCGTTGATTGAAAACGTCAAACAATGCCTTAGTATCCGATTCAATTTTTTGGCCCTCCGCCAACGCCTTATTATATTTCCTTTGCCACTGCTTGCCTTTGACCGCGCCGTGAATAGACGCGCCAAGCGATGCCGCCCCGACAGCGATTCCTATGGCGATGAAAGGAATTGGCACTTATCCCCCCCTTAAATTCTTGCCTGAATATCCGATACTACCCCGCCGCAGATCACAATCGGCGGGCGGCAACCGCCTCCGCCAAGTGCTGCGACGCATGGCGCAAATCCAACGCCACGATACTCCACACACTCCCACCGTTCAACTCAAACCGCTCCCGGTAACTCACAAAATCCCCGTTATCCACCACCATACAATCCGCCCCGTTCCCGGGCTTATCACCCAGCGTCAGCGTATCGCTTTCGGCATCATAACCCCGATCCGCCCGCAAAGGCAGATACCAATCGACATTAAACACATCCACCGCCACCACATCCTCGCCGTTCCGGTCCGCATACTCCACGACCACATCAAAGTCGTCCCTCAAAGAATCGCCGCCCCCGCGCCCAACCTTGGCCCCGGCAACCAGCCTAACGCTGTCCGTATCCGCATAATACTTAACTCGCATCTAGTTTCCCCGCATACCGGTTCCCCGGCGCCGCCAGCCCCAAATTCCCCCGCAGCGTATCCGCCTCGTACTCCGCCCGGAACAAACCCCGTTCCTTCAGTATCGGCAGCACGCAATCGACAAAATCATCGAACCCCTGCGGCAGCGCCGCCCCGCCCAGCATAAAACCGTCCGCCGCCCCCGCCTCGAACCATTGTTGCATCGTATCCGCCACCTGCTCCGCCGCGCCGATAAACGGGTGCCGCGGCGTTGTAACCTGCAACGCCATTTCCCGCAAAGTCAGCCCCTTTTCCCGGGCCGTCCGCTTGATACTGTCGGTCGAGCTTTCCCACCCGTTGCGCCCGTAATCCCCCAAATCGGGAAACGGAGCGTCCAACGGATACTGCGTAAAATCCAGATCATTGAAAAACCGCCCCAGATAATTGAGCGCCGACTCGATTTCCACCAGCCCCGCGATTTCCCGGTACTTATCCTCCGCCTCCCCCGCCGTCCGCCCCACAATCGGCGAGCAGCCCGGCAGAATCAGCACCTGCGCCGGATCCCGCCCCATGGCCGCCGCCCGGCCTTTCACATCCGCGCTGAAAGCCGCCGCATCCGCCGGCGTCGACTGCCCGGTGAACACCGCATCGGCGATCGCCGCCGCGAAACCCCGCCCCGCCTCCGACGACCCCGCCTGAATCAGCACCGGATGCCCCTGCCGCGACCGGGCGATGTTCAACGGCCCCTGCACCGAATAAAACTCCCCTTTATGATCCAGCCGGTGCATCTTGCCCGGATCTATAAACCGCCCCCCCGCCTGGTCGCGGATAAACGCATCATCCTCCCAAGAATCCCACAACCCCTTGACCACCTCGATATACTCTGCCGCTATCCGGTAGCGCAAATCGTGCGCCGGATGTTCCGCCCGCCCGTAATTCAGCGCCGAACCCTCCAGCGGCGATGTAACCACATTCCACCCCGCCCGCCCGCCGGATATATGATCAATAGACGCGAATTGCCGCGCCACCGTATACGGCTCGCTGTAAGTAGTGGACAGCGTCGCCGCCAGCCCGATCTGCGTCGTATCCATCGCCAGCGCCGCCAGCAAAGTCAGCGGCTCAAAGCGGTTCAGAAAATTCGGATGCGACTTTTCGCTGATATACAACCCATCGCCGAAAAAGGCGAAATCCAGCTTCGCCGCCTCCGCCTTGCGGGTAAGCCCCCGGTAATAACCCAAGTTAATCGCCGCATCCGGCACCGCCAAAGGATGCCGCCAAGACGCCATATTGGAGCCGGTGCCGGCCAGAAACACCCCCAACCGCATCATCCGATTGCCGTTTTGCCCATCCTTTGCCATATCTATTGCCCGCCGCTGCGTCATTATAGACCCCCCTTTTCGCCGGAATTAGGTTGTATCCTTTTCCCCGGAATTACGGTTCATCCCGAAGCCCGTCAATCAACCCGCCCAGCAATTCATAAGACCGCAGGCGCTGATCGAAACTGTCGATCGCCGTAACCGCAATAACCTCATCCGCCCCATACCGCCGCCCGACCTCCAGCAACTGCCGCCGCACCGAATCGACGCCCCCGTGGATCACCCCCGCCGGCCGCACGCTGATTTGATACCCCTCCCCCGATTGCCGCCCGAACTCATCCCCTGCCGCCACGCTGCCCACCGTCAAAGTCCGCCCGCTGTCCAACGTAATCCGCACCACCTCAACCTGCGCCGCATACCCCGCCGCCGCCCCATCGCTATCCGCCACAATCACCGGCAAAGCCAGCATAGTATACGGGCGGGCAGCCCCCGACTGGTATCGCCCCACCGCCGCCGCCATCTCCCCGACATCATTATTCAGAAACAGCGCAAACACATAAGGCAACCCCAACTCCGCCGCCATTTCCCCGCTGCCCCGCGTCGTCCCCAGCAGATACACCTCCGGCGGCACCGGCGGCACCGGACTCGCCCGCAGCCCGTGCCGCGGATCCCCCGCCGCCGGCCCGTCATGCAGAAACCGCCGCAGCTCCGCCAGCTTTTCCGCCAGCGGCATCTCCGCCCCGCCGCCGTCGCCCCGCCGCAACGCCGCCGTCGACTGCGGCAGCCCGCCGGGCCCCCGCCCGATCCCCAAATCCACCCGCCCCGGCGCCAAAGACGCCAGCACATTAAAATTTTCCGCCACCTTATAAGGGCTGTAATGCTGCAACATCACCCCGCCCGACCCCACCCGGATCCGCGAGGTACGCGCCAGCAAATGCGACACCAGCACCTCCGGCGACGACCCCATCACCCGCCCCGACCCATGATGTTCCGCCACCCAAAAACGGTGATACCCCCACTCCTCCGCCTTACCCGCCAAATACACCGTCCGCCCCAAAGCCTCCGCCGGCGTATCCGATCCATGCACCGGGCTTTGATCCAAAATCCCAACTTTCAACGCCAAAACCCCCGCCCGATTTCCCCCTAGTTTAACCCATCACGCCAACAACGGCGCAACGCCGCCCCCGTATGCTATCATTCCTCCATCCATCAATGGAGATGACCGCTATGGCCGTGACCGGAAACCAATGGCTCGCCCTAACCCCCGAGGACGCCCTGGAACCCGAAATCCCCATCTGCGACCCCCATCACCACTTCTGGGAGCATCGCCCCGAACCCGCCGACTATCAGCGCTACCTGCTCCCTGAACTCGCCGCCGACCTCAACACCGGCCATAACATCCGCTCCACCGTATTCGTCGAAGCCCGCTCCAGCTACCGCCCCGACGGCCCCGAGGAACTGCGCTCCGTCGGCGAAGTCGAATTCGTCCAATCCCTCGCCGACGCCGCCGCAACCGGCCAATACGGCCCCGCCCGCCCCGCCCACGGCATCATCGGCCGCGCCGACCTCAAGCTCGGCCCCGCCGTCCGCCCTGTCCTCGAAGCCCTCCAGCAAGCCAGCCCCGACCGCTTCCGCGGCATCCGCCATTCCGTAGGCTGGGACCCCAGCCCCGAGCTGGACAACCGCGAAGTCGAGGGCTGCCTCTTGCGCGACGACTACCGCCACGGCGCCCGCATCCTCGCCGATCTGGGCCACATCCTCGAAAACTCCCTATACTTCCCCCAACTCCCCGGCTTGGCGGATTTCGCCAACGCCGTCCCCCAACTCACCATCGTGCTGAACCACCTCGGCGGCCTCTGCCGCATCGGCCCCTACGCCAACAACGACGACGAAGTAATGGCCCAATGGCGCCGCGGCATCAACGCGGTCGCCGCCTGCCCCAACATCGTAATGAAACTCGGCGGCATCGGTATGCCCCGCATCGGCTTCGACTGGCATACCCGCCCCGCCCCCGTCGGCTCCGCCGAAATCGCCCAATCCGCCGCCCCCATCATCCATTACCTCATCGAACAATTCGGCCCCCACCGCTGTATGTTCGAGAGCAACTTCCCGGTCGACAAAGTATCCTTTTCCTACCCTGTGCTGTTCAACGCTTTCAAGCGCATCTCCGCCGAATACACCCCCACGGAACGCGCCGCCCTGTTCCACGACACCGCCGCCCGCATCTACCGCCTAGAATACTGAACGCCGCCAACTAAACCGCCGCCAACTAAACCGCCGCCAAAGGGGGCAACCCAATGCCAACCGAAACCGGATCCGAAATCCGCCCGTTCCAAATCCAAATCGACGACGCCATCCTAACCGACCTCCGCCTGCGCCTCGCCCAAACCCGCTGGCCCGACGAAATCCCCGGCGCCAACTGGGATTACGGCAGCAACCTAACCTACATCCAGGAACTCTGCCGCTACTGGCAAACCCAATTCGACTGGCGGGCGCAGGAAAAGAAACTCAACAACTTCAACCACTACAAAACCGTCGTCGACGGCCTCGACCTCCATTTCATCCGCGAAAAAGGCCAAGGCCCCCACCCCATCCCCCTGATCATCACCCACGGCTGGCCCAGCACCTTCTTTGAGATGACCAAAATCATCCCCCTGCTGGCCGACCCCGCCGCCCACGGCGCCGACCCCGCCGACGCCTTTGACGTAATCGCCCCATCGCTACCCGGCTTCGGCTTTTCCCAAGCATCGCCGCAACCCGGAATGGAAATCGGCCAAGTCGCCGACCTATGGGCCAAGCTGATGACCCAAAACCTCGGCTACCCCCGTTTCGCCGCGGCCGGCGGCGACATCGGCGCCGGCGTAACCGCCCGCCTCGGCTACTCCCACGCCGCCCAACTCCACGGCATCCACCTAACCTCCGTAACCCGCCCCGCCCCCTGGCTCGGCCCCGGCGCCCGCCCCCTAACCCCCGCCGAAACCGCCCACAGCGCCCAAAGGGAACGCTGGTTCCAGGACGAAGGCGGCTACAACCACCTGCAAGGCACCAAGCCGCAAACCCTATCCTACGGCCTCAACGACTCCCCCGCCGGCCTCTGCGCCTGGATCGTCGAAAAGTGGCGCACCTGGAGCGACCTATCCATCCCCGGCGGATCCCGGCCCAACCAGGCCGCCAACCCCGCCGCCGGCTTCTCCCAACCCGCCGGCGCCCAGGGCGACATCGAAACCGCCTACACCAAAGACGAACTGCTAACCACCGCCACCATCTACTGGGCCACCGCCACCATCGGCTCCTCGGTGCGGATGTATAAAGAAAACCAGCGCGAACTCTGGACCCTGGCCCCCGGCGAAAAAATCCCCGCCCCCGCCGGATTCGCTATGTTCCCCCAAGAAATCGCCCGCCCGCCCCGCGAATGGGCCGAGCGTTCCTACGACGTCCGCCAATGGCAAGAAATGCCCCGCGGCGGCCACTTCGCCGCCTTCGAGCAACCCCAACTACTAGCCCAAGCAATCCGCCAATTCTACCGCCAACTCCGCTAACCCCCACCCGCCAACCATAACCCCCCCAACCACTATAAATCCCACCCCAACCACCATAAATCCCCACCCCAACCACCCAAAATCCCCTCCCCATCCGGGGGAGGGTTAGGGTGGGGGCGTCCCCCCGATCCCCATTCATCCCGACCCCGTGGCATTCATCCCGACCCCGCGGCATTCATCCCGACCCTGCGGCATTCATCCCGACCCTGCGGCATTCATCCCGACCCCGCGGCATTCATCCCGACCCTGCGGCATTCATCCCGACCCTGCGGCATTCATCCCGACCCTGCGGCATTCATCCTGAGCTTGTCGAAGGATGAATGCCCCCTTGCCCCGCCCGCCCCAATCTGCTAAACTCCCCCGCAGCAGATCCCCAAACCCATACTGCATAGGAGTGCCTCAAAAAATGACAACTCCCAGCCACGGCCTGAAACTCGGGGGGGGGGGGGGGGGGGGGGGGTATGAAAACGCCCGCCCGCCGCCCCGCCATCGCCCTAAAAACCCTAACCGCCCTGACCATCCTCGCCGCCCTCGCGGCCCTCATCCTGTACGCCGCCCTGCCCGCCGGCGCCTCCTCCCACTTCACCGACTACGACACCGATGACGACGGCCTGATCGAAATCGACACCATCGCCGAACTCCAGGGCATCCGCTTCGACGGCAACGGCGATGGCTTCATTCCCGGAAGCAGCGACCGCGCCAACTACAACGCGGCTTTCCCTAACCGCCAAACCGTCGCCAGCCGCAACTCCACTTCCACCCGTATGGGTTGCCCCGCCCGCTGCATCGGCTACGAGCTGACGGCTAACCTCGACTTCGCCACCGCCACCACCAGCCTCCGCAATTGGACCGTAGGCGGCAACTACTCAGGCATATTGGAGGGCAACGGCTACACCATCGCCAACCTGAGCATGAACGTGACCTCCGGCTTCACCATCGGATTTATAAGTGAACTGAGTGGCGTTGTGCGGAATCTTGGGCTGGTAAACCCCTCCATAACGACCTCAGGCGGCAGGATTGGCATTGTCGCCGGCTATAACTATGGCGCCATCAACGCCAGCTGGGTCAGCGGCGGCTCTGTCACCTACACCCAACCAGAAGGCGTCAGCATCGGTGGCCTAGTCGGCGTAAACGATCTCATCGGAGCCATCAGCGCCAGCTACTCCACCGCATCCGTCAATATCGCCACCAATATCGACGGCGAAGGCGCCGTCGGCGGACTGGTCGGCGTAAACAATGGACGCATCAATGCCAGCTACGCCGCGGGCCGCGTCACCGGCACCACTACCGCCACCACAACCAGCCCCGCATTCGGTGGACTGGTCGGCGATGCCGTATTTGAGGTCGTAACCGAGAACGACCTGAACCAAATCGTCGCCAACAGCGTCATCACCGACAGCTACTGCACTGCCGCCGGGCAAGCCGCCGTCTGCATCGGCGACCCCGCCTCAGTGGACCGCCCCGACATCCCCACCTCCACCGCCGCCCAACTCCAAACCCCCACCGGCTACACCGGCATCTACGAAAACTGGAACGTAGATGTAGACGGCGACACCTTTCCCGACAACCCTTGGAACTTCGGCGCCACCAGCTCCTACCCCACCATCAGACCCCTCGCCCAACGCGCCGCCGACTATGACCCGGACAACGACAACCTGATTGACGTAGATACCCTGCACAAGCTGAACGCCATCCGTCACGACCTCAATGGCGACGGGCTGCCCGAAGCGGCCGGCGATTATGTCGCCTACGCCGGCGTATTCCCCGGCGGCAATTTCGACATTAACCGCGGCCCCCGGATGGGCTGCGCCACCTTCTGCATCGGCTACGAATTGTCCGCCGGGCTGGATTTCGCCGCCGACGGGGTAGCCGTAACCAGCACCGATGCCTACCCCAATTGGGCGCCCATCGGCGGCGTCGCCGGGTATTCCGGGGTGTTCGACGGCAACGGCCGCGCCATCGCCCGCTTGACCATCAACCGCACCGGCACGGATGCCGGGCTGTTCGGCCGGGTGGCGCCGCGCGGCGTCCTCCGCAATGTGGGAATGGTCGAGGCCGACATCCGCGGCGGCGGGGGCGGCCGGGGCTATGCGCCTCTGGCGGGCATCAACGACGGCACGGTAGCCGCCAGCTACGCCTCGGGCGGCGCGGTCACCCTCACCGGCGGCAACGCCCACGCCGGCGGGCTGGTGGGCCGGGGCAGTTCCGGGACGATCTTGGCCGCCTATTCCACCGCGGCGGTGGACGGGGGCGGCCATGCGGGCGTCAACGTCGGCGGGCTGGCGGGCAGCATCGGCTCCCTGGCTTTCGGAACCGGCGCCATCCGCGCCAGCTACGCCGCCGGCGCGGTGTCCGGCGGCGGCGGCGGCAACTCCCGGATCGGCGGGCTGGTGGGGCAATCCGTCCGCGCCGCCGACGTCATTGCCGTCAGCTACTGCGACACCACGGTCAACGGGTCGCTATCGTGCGTCGGCGCCGCCGCCGCCGGCAGCAGTCTTGACGCCGTGGCGCAAACCACCGCCCAACTGCAAACCCCCACCGGCTACGCCGGCATCTACGAAAACTGGAACATCCCCCTAGGGGCGGGCGATACCAGGGACGACCCCTGGGAATTCGGCGCCGCCAACGACTACCCAACCATCAAGCCCCCGGCCCAGCGCGTGCCGACCGCCCCGCCCCCGCCGCCAACCCCGGAGCCGCCGCCGACGCCGGAACCGACGCCGGAGCCGACGTCAACCCCGGAGCCGACGCCGGAGCCGGGAGCTGGGGGCAACGGCGGCAACGGCGAAACCGCCACCACGGACACTGCGCCGCCCGCCCTGCCCCGCAGCATTCCGCCGGAAAGAGAGCGGGCTTACGACCCGGCGGCGGATCACCCCGAAATCTACCAAAACGCCGAGTACGGGATGACGGCCACTTGCCAAACCCACGACGCCAACCGGGGGGCAACGCTGACCTTCGACCTGGGCCGCTACGACGGCCCCATCCTGCTGCACCTGTCGCTATGGCGCAACGGCCGCTATGTGGCCTACGAAACCCAGGGCATCGCCTTGCCCACGCTGGAGCGCAACGGCCAACGCGCCAGCGTGCGGGTAGAGACAGATCCAGCGCAGACGCGCTTCCGGCTGGACGGGCGGCGGCATGGTTTGGCGGCGAACCTGCTGCTAGGCTACGCGGATTGCCGTAGCGACGATCCGTAACGCCCGCCCGGCGCCCCAAAACAAAATTTCCCTCCCCCTGAAGGGGAGGGAATATATCCGGGGACGGCGCCGGGGGGTTGACGTACCGGGCTATGCCGTTTAATCCGGGCCGGACATCCGGTTTTCAATGCGGGCCAGGATGTCGCGGATTCCCCGCAGGGTGGCGTTGGCGCTGATCGTCATATCCTTCAACCTGCTGGGCGACTGGCTGCGGGAGGCGCTGGATCCCCGCCAGCGGCAGGTTTAGTCCGCCGGGGCAGGCTGGCCTTTTCCCCCTCGCCGGGCTTGGCGGGGGTTTTTTTGCGGCTTGCGGATGGGCGGGGGGGAATAGGTTTTCGGAGGTTTTATTGATTACGCTTTTCGTATCAAATATCGTGATATATTAGTGTTATTCAGCTTTAATTTTCGGATAATAGGATGTAATCCTTTACAAAATGGCGATGACGTGATATATTCGTTCAACTTTATCGCAGAGGAGGCCGAATATGCGAACCCCGCTGTTGTTTGCCCTGGCCCTGATGCTGATTATGGCGCTGCTGGCCGCCTGCGGCGGGGCGGCTACCGATGATGACGATGCGCGCGCGCCTACGGCTCCGCCGGTTGCCACGGCTACGCCGGCGCCGACCCATACCCCGGCGCCGACCGCCACGATGGCCGCGGCGGCCACGGAGGCGCCGGGCGATGCGATGCCGTCGGCGCTGATGGCTTATGCCGCCGAATACGCCAACGGCCCGGGGGCGATCTATGTCGGCGACCTGGCCCAGTTGGTCGGCCCGGCGCCCACCGAGGAGCAGGGCGATTTTGACGGCAACGTGACTTTGGAGTCGCTGCAAAACCATCTCTGGATTTACGAAAGCCGGTTTTACGAGGAATTGCTGGCAAAGGCCAGGCTCACCGACCCGACGCCGCTGGAGTATGACGGCGAATCAATCGTAATCCAGCACGCCTGCATCAACCGGGCGCTGCTGCCGTGCGTGCTGCTGGAAACCTATTTCGCGCCCAACCTGCTGGCGCGCACCAACGGCAAGGTGGAGTTCATCACCAGTTCGTTCCCGGAGCTGGGGCTGGCCGGGCCGGATACGCTGAGTCTGGTCACCGACGGCACGCTGGACTCGGCTACGATTTACGGCGGATATGTGGGCGGCGAAATGCCCCCGATCGAAATTCAGAATCTTTGGGGAATTTATTCGTCGCGGGAGCAGGAATTTGAGGCGACGCAAGCGATTATCAAAGACATTGAGGCGCTGGTGCTGGCGGAAACCGGCGGCGTGATTATGAACCATAACTGGTATGCGGGCAATGACCAGTTCTTTTTCTGCCGCGAAAGGATCGACTCATTGGACGGGTTCGCGGGCAAGAAAACCCGCAGTCACAGCGCGGCGCTGTCGGACTGGATTAACGGGATGGGCGCGACGGCGCAGTTTTTGGCCTTCGCCGAGGTGTATACCGCCATTGAGCGGGGGATTTTGGACTGCGGCGTGACCGGGGCCGATGCGGGCTACGGCCAGCGGTGGTATGAAGTGACCGATTATATCATCGGGCCGCTGCTCAGTTTCCCCTCCAACAACAATGTGATTAACGCCGCCAAGTGGGCCTCCATTCCCGAAAACCTGCAACAAATCATCATCGAGGAGGCGGCGAAATCGGAGCTGGAGGCTTTGCGGATCGCGGCGATCCAGAACGAAATGGGGCTGCTGAAAAACACTACCGAGCGGGGGGCGGGGAAAGACGCAATGGAGTTCGTGCCGTTTTCCGATGAAATGAATTACCGCAGTCTGAACACGGCGGTGATGGAACACGTAGTGCCGGCGTGGGTCAACCGGGTGGGCGACACTAGGCACACGATCATCGCCGACAGCTTTAACGGGAAAGTGGGCCCCATCGTCGGGCTGCGGATTGAGGCCGACGGCACGGTGGTCAAGACCGGCAACTAGCGGCGGCGGGCGCGAAACCCGCGCCGGCGCAGTTTCACTCCTAGACTTTTCAGCGTGGCAGGGGGTTGCCGCGGGCGGCGCGGATGCGGCGGCGGGCCAGGGCGGCGCCCCCCCAATCCCCTCCCCCAGATGGGGATGGTTAGGCTGGGGCGGCGCCGGGGGATTAGCGGCCGGGCTATACCGTCTGGTCCGGGCCGGACATCCGGTTTTCGATGCGGGCCAGGATGTCGCGGATTTCCCGCAGGGTGGCGTTGGCGCCGGCGTCGGCGGGGGGTGGGGCGTCGGTGGGGGTTGGGGGGCGGGGTTCGTCGGCGCTTTCGGCCCGTTGGCGCTGGGTCAGGATGGCGTCGCGGAACGCGTCGGCGTCGATTACGCCGATCATATTTCCCTCGGAGCTGGCGTTTTGGCCGGCGCTGCCGGCGGTTTCCACGCGCAGGCCGCGCAGGTTGTAATGGCGCATCAAGGGGCCGTCGTGCAGGCGGACGTCGGTTATGCGGTTCAGCGGGATGGTGATTTCTTTGCGGAAAAATACGCCGGTTCTGATTTCTACCGCCTGCGTGGTGAGCCGGGCGGATACCCGCCGCAGGTATTCCGCGCCGTACCAGAAGCTGAAAGCGTACCAGAATGGTATCAGCACGATGCCGACTACGGTGATGCCTAGCATTCCGACGACCAGCAGCCGCCAGTAGCCGGCGATTTTGGGGTCGAAGGACGCCTCCGCCAGGGTGGTTCCGGTTACGCCAATCATATCGCGCATTGCTCCTTTGGATTAAGCTGGGCCGGTTGCGCCGCGGCGGGACAGGGGCAACAGGGCGAACACCGCCGCGGCCAGGGCGAACAGAGCGGTTACATAGTACATCGTCGCCGCGAAGCCCATTGTTCCATAAATCGCCCCGGCTATCAAGGCCGAGGCGGCCGACATCAGGAACGCGGCGCAGGCGACTACGCCCAAGCCCGTGGAGGCCACTTCGCGGCCGATGACATCGAACACCGCGGCGGTCAGGATCGGCTGGTCGGGGTAGAGGAACAAGCCCATCAGAGCGACTATGATCATCAGCGCGATGCCGCTGTCGAAAAAGGCCATGCCCAGCGCGGCCAGCGCCGACCATAGCAGTCCGGGCACCAGCACTTGCTTGCGCCCCCAGCGGTCGGACAAGTTTCCGGCCAGCGGCTTGGCCAGCAGTCCGACTACTATCAGCAGGGATAGGTGAACGCTGCGCCCTAGAGGGCCGATTTCCAGAGCATCGTCCAGATGCAGGGGCAAGACCGTTACCAGCGAAACCAGGCACATACTGCGGAGGCCGCGCACCAAGGTTAGGCCCCATAATACCGGGCGGCCTAGCAGTTGGCGGGTCATTCGGATGCGACGGGACAGATCCGGCGTTTCGGGGGGGCCGTCGGGGCCGGGGGCCACGCGCCCGATGTGGCGGAAAGCCCATACCGCCGTAAACCCCATAGCCAGGGTCACGATGGCATAGATGCCGTAGACGCTGATGATGCCGCGCCATCCCAGCCAGGCCAGCAATGCGCCGGTGGCGAGAGGGCCGGCTACGTCGCCGATGCTGCCGCCTACGCCGTGAAAGGCCAACGCCGTGCCGCGCCGTTCCGCGAAATGGTGCGACAGCGACGCCGATGCGGGCAAGTGCCAGATGGAGTGGGCGATCGCCACCGCTCCGATGCCGATGAGCAGCAGGGTGTACACCGGCGACAAGCCCATCGCCAGCGAGCCGAGGGCGGCCACGGCCAAACATCCGGCCAGCAGCAAGCCCCAATAGCGCCGGATGATGTCGGTCACTATGCCGCCCGGCAGGGCAATCACGCCGGCGGCCACTTCCCGCGCCGACATTATTCCCGCCGTTCCGACGCTGGTTAGCATAAAGTAGGCTTGGATTTCGGGGAGTATCACGGCGACGCTTTGGATAATCCAATGAAACGTTGCGTGGCCGGCGGCCAGTCCCGGCACCATATAGCGGCGGGAGGCGTCGGGCGCGGCGGTGGCGGGTTGGCGCTGTGCCATAGCGTTGCCTTGCGGGGGGTAAGCCCCGGTTCAGGTTCCGATGCGCAACGGGTCGGAGAGGTCGCGGATGGAGCGGATGATGGATAAGGCGGTGAGGCGTCCGGTTTTGGGGTTTTCCGAGGGGATGTTTTCGATGTGGACGCGCAAGAGGCCGAATTCGCCTTCGACGGTTATGTCGTGGCAGTTGCGGGACAGGGCGGGGTCGGCGATGATGCGCACCATCGTGCGGTCGGGGCCGATGCCGGCGAGGCTTACCGCCGCGGACACGTTGAGGTTGGAGGGAAAGCCGCGGCAGGCATCGCGGGCCGGGCCGTAAAAGACTTCCAGCTCGCCGCGCAGTCCGGCGATGGAGATATGGTTTTCGGCCAGCCAGGGAGCGCCCTCCAGGGCCGCCGGGGGCTTGCGCGACACCATTTCCACCCGGTCAACCCACCCCTGGCAAGCGGATTTGATGCCGTCCAGCCCGGCGATGGCCCCCGATGGGGCGTAGATCCGGCAGCCCCGCACCCGCGCCTGCCGGATGATTTCGGGGTGATCCAAGAGAGCGCCGATGCTGATGACCATCAGGTCTTTGCCGGCGCCGAAAGCGGCGGCGGCCAGCGACGGGACGGCGTGTCCGCCGGCGGTTTCAATCAGCAGCGATGCCCTAGCCGCCAGTTCGTCCAGCTCCAGGTAAGGCGGGGGGGCGTCCAGGGTTGCCAGAAAGCGCCGGGCGGCGCCGGCGGTGCGGCTGGTGACGCCGGCGACGGGCATACCCAGCCCGCCATCGGCGGCGGCCCGCAACAGGGCGCGGCCAATGGCGCCGCAGCCGGCTATGCCTGCGGAGGGGTTCATAACAACCGCCTTTTCCAGTCTCGGGGGTTGGGGGGATTATAGCATTAGCATAGGTTTGGGAATGGCGATGCGGGCGCCCGGGATAGAAAGCGCCCCGGCCGCGGTGGCCGGGGCGCTTTTCGTTTTCCGGCGGCGGCGGGGCGGTTAGGCGCCGTTTTGGCGTTCCGCCAGTTGGCGGCGCAGTTCGGCGGCTTCGCGCTCGGCTTGCTCCGCCCGGCGTTCCGCTTCGGACGCCTGCTGTTGCGCTTGGGTGGCTTGCTGTTCGGCTTGGGCGGCGCGGCCGCGGGCTTCGGCGGCGGCTTCGCGGGCTTCGGCGGTCCGGCGCTGTTCGGCTTTGTGGTCGAATAGGTTCACCAGCAAGTTGACACCTCCAATCATCGAGACGGTGGTAATGGTGCCGGTTTGGTACGGGGCGGCTAAAACCGCCTCGATGCCCATTATTATGGCGCCTACGCCGGCGCACCATAAGAATACGCGCCAGTATACGGCGAGGGGTTCGATCATATTTTAACTTCTTTAACTCCCAATGGGGCGGCGGCAAGGGTTTATGCCGCTGGCCGGGCGTCGGCGCGTCGTAGGGCCGGGGCTGGCCGCGGGGGCGGATAAGGAGCCGCTCCGTGGGGGAGCGGCTCCGGGGGCCGGGGGTGGTTTAGCGGCGGATGCTGCTGAAGCAGTCGCTGCAATAGACCGGGCGGTCGCCGCGGGGGACGAAGGGTACCATAGTATCCACGCCGCACTGGTCGCAGACCACGGGGTGCATTTCGCGGGGGCCGCCGCCGCCGCCGAAGCCCCCGTTAGCCCGCTGCTGGCTCTTGCGGGCGCTGCGGCAGGCGGAGCAGCGCTTGGGGTCGTTGGCGTAGCCGCGCGAGGAGAAAAACTCCTGCTCCCCAACGGAGAATATGAAACTGGCGCCACACTCCACACAGGTCAGTTCTTTGTCTGCCAAGGCCATTCGGATAACCTCCAGATTACGGGGCTGTTGGTGTTGCCGGCTCAGTCCAGGTTATCCGAGGCTGCGGTAACGGTAATCAGTAACCAAAGCAGGACACCTTAACTTGCGCCGACATAATTATAGCACTATCGGGCAACCCCAACACGGATTTGGCGGGAAATAATGCAGTTTCCGGTACGGGATTTCCGTTGCGGGGGCTTTTTGCGCCGTTTTCGCCCCTTTTGCTTGGCATTCGTCGCTTATTCCTCGGGGGGCAGGAAAGCGTTGGGGATTACGGCGCTGCCGGAACCGGCGGCGGTGGTGTCGCCCCGCTGGTTGCGGGCTTCGATTTTGACCGCGACTTTCAGCCCGTTGGCCTCGCGGGATGCGCCGGTGACTTCCCCAGTGAAGGTGATGGTGTCGCCGGGGCGGACGGGGCGGAGGAAACGCAGGTCGACGATGCCGGTATGGTTGACCACGCCGGCGCCGAAGTGGCGCCGCAGCAGTTCCAAAGCGAAGCTGACGGACATCCGCCCCGACGCCACCGTGCCGCTGGTGCCTAAGGTTTCGCGGGCGGCGGCCTCGTCGGTGAACTGCGATGGGCCGGACTGCCCGGCGCTGCCCTCAAACAAATTGATGGCTTCTTGGGTGATTTCCTTGACCAGCGGCCCCACCGGGTCGCCCTCGGCGTAGCCGCGCTCTAGCCGCCCCATTTCTTGCCCACCTCCGACGGCTGCTTCAGTTCGTGGGTGATGACCCGGTCAATCAGCCGTCCATCCTCGTCCACCGACACCGCCTCGGTGACGATGTAATTCTTGCCCCGGCGCAGGTATTTGTCGGCGATCCAGGCGGTGACAATCAGCTTCTTGCCGGGGATGGGGGAATTGTAGCAGTGGAAAGCGCAGCGGGCGTTGACCGAGCCGCTGTCGGAATACTTGGCGTTGTACTGGCGCACGTCCACCTTGTGGGAAATGGTAGGGAAAGCGGCTTCGGGGTCCATCACGCCGCGGCGGTATTCGTCAATCATCGGCTGGGTCAGGGTGTATTCATACCGCTCAAAGGTTTCGCCCACGGCGAGGGCGTCCCAGTCGAGGGGGATGCGTTGGGCGGTGGTCATTATTCGCTCCTTTCCGGTGCGGGATTTTAGGGGTTAGCGGCCTTTCCATACCGGGGGGCGCTTTTCGGCGAAGGCGCGGGGGCCCTCGGCGAAATCCTCGGTGCGGGTCAAGGTGGAGAATAGCACGTTTTCGAAGCGCAGGGCGTCCTCCAAGGCGCGGCCGAGGCCGCGGATCATCGATTCTTTGGCGGAGCGGACGCCGAGGGGCCCGTTGGCGGCGATGGCGGCGGCGCAACGCTCGGCGGCGGGCAACAGCTCGTCCGGGGGCGTGACTTCGCTGACCAAGCCGATGCGCAGGGCTTCTTGGGCGCCGATGGGTTCGCCGGTGAGCTGCATCCGCAGGGCATTCCCCAAGCCGACGATGAGGGGCAGGCGGACGGTGCCGCCGTCGCAGTGATGAAAGCCGCGCTGCACTTCGGAGCAGCCGAAGACGGCGTTTTCTGAGGCGATGCGGATGTCGCAGGCCAGGGCCAGCTCCAGCCCGCCGGCCAGGGCGTAGCCGTTGACCGCGGCGATGATGGGTTTCCAGATGTTCAGCCCCCGGGTGATGCCGCCGAAGCCGGGGCGGTCGGCATCCTGGCGCAGGTCGTAAATCTCGCGCTGGCCCAAGGCGGGGGTGTAAGTTTTCAGGTCGGCGCCGGCGCAAAAGGCGCGGTCGCCCTCGCCGGTGAGGATCGCCACCCAAGCCTCGGGGTCGTCGCGGAAAGCCTCCCAGACCCGGATGATTTCCGCCTGCTGCTCCGGCCCCAAGGCGTTCATAGCCTGCGGGCGGCGGATGGTGATGCGGGCGATGTGGTCGCGCAGTTCGCAGGTAATATCGGGCATATCGTATCTCGCGCTGGCGGGTTGGGGTTGGCGATAGGGGGTTATTGTACGCGGCTCAGGTAATCGGCCCCAGCGGCCCGCGCCCGGTGTTCGGCCAGGGGCGCGGCGCGCGGGGGCGGTTGCGGGTGTAGCGGCCGCGGGGGCGTTTGCCGTTGCCGTTGGCGTTTTCGGGTCGGACGGGGCTGACCGCCAGTTCGATGCCTTCACGCCGGGCGATGCAAGCTATGGCGTCAAAAAACTCCCGCAATTTGGGGTTGCTATCGCGGTTGAACATTAGGTGCAGACTTTCTACCGGCTGGCCGGTAATATCGGCAAGGCCGGTATAATCCATATTCGCCTCGATGCAATACCGCACCAAACTGCGGCCTACTTCGATTTCGCCGTTAAGCATGCATTGAACGCCCTCGGCCAATATAGCCGCGCGATGATCCGGCCGGTCGCGCAAGGATTCCACCGTTGCCTGATGATTGCTGATGGTCAACGGGCGGCCATTCTGGTCATATTCCACGGACATACTCTCTCAAAAACCTCCGCGCTGGTCGAATATCCTTGCCCTGGCTTCCTTTGTCGCCGCCGCCCAGCAGTACAATAATCCGCCGGCCGGCCCTGACAAATAAATCCGGTAGCCGGGTCCAAAATTGATTCGGCCCTCGAACAATCCGCCGCCCAAGCTCTTTATATCGGATAGATCCCCCGCTCCATCCGTTCCAGAACGACTTGAATTTTACTGCGCGTCGCCGGGTCAAGGCTGTCAAGCCATTGAGTAAACGGCTCGCGTCCGCCAAGGGTGATATACCGTTTGACTTCAATCATATTCCGATCTTGTTACCTGTAACATACCCGCAAATCCGGCCCGGCGCAAGCCCTCGGAGCGGCGCGTCGGGCGGCGCCAAGTCGCGGCGCGATTCCGCGATGGGCGGGGTGGCGATGATGCCCGGGCGTTTGACGGTTTCCGGCGGATGGCACTGCGCCGGTGGCCTGCGCCAAGCCTCACTTGACATTTGCTTCAACTTGCCTTACAGTCCCCTCACGCTTACGGGAGCGTCGGAAAGCTGGAGGGATTGAGAGATGAGCAACTGCCAAAATATGGATACGCCCGACAAAGATCCTCGTGCAGACGCCGAGGCGTTCTATAACCGGGGGGTAGACTACGCGAATAAAGGCGAATACGACCGTGCTATCCAGGAATTCGACGAAGCTATCCAAATCAACCCCGACCTCGCCCCTGCGTTCATCAACCGGGGGAACGCCTACGCGGGTAAAGGCGAATACGACCGCGCCATCCTAGACTACAATAAGGCCATCCGAATCAACCCCGACCTCGCCCCTGCGTTCATCAACCGGGGGAATGCCTACGGGAATAAAGGCGAATACGACCGCGCCATCCAGGATTGCACTGAGGCTATCCGAATCGACCCCGACTTCGCCCCTGCGTTCATCAACCGGGGGAATGCCTACGGGAATAAAGGCGAATACGACCGCGCCATCCAGGACTACACTGAGGCTATCCGAATCAACCCCGACTACGCCGGTGCGCTCAACGGCCGGGGGAACGCCTACGGGAATAAAGTCGAATACGACCGCGCCATCCAGGACTACACTGAGGCTATCCGAATCAACCCCGACTACGCCGGTGCGCTCAACGGCCGGGGGAACGCCTACGCGGGTAAAGGCGAATACGACCGCGCCATCCAGGACTATACTGAGGCTATACGTATCAACCCCGACCTCGCCCTTGCGTTAATCAACCGGGGGAATGCCTACGCGAATAAAGGTGAATACGACCGCGCCATCCGGGACTACGACGAGGCTATCCGCATCAACCCCAAGGATGCCGCTGCGTTCAACAACCGGGGGAGCGCCTACGATTATAAAGGCGAATACGACCGCGCCATCCGGGACTACGACGAGGCTATCCGCATCAACCCCGAGAATGCCGTTTCGTTCAACAATAGGGGGAACGCCTACGCGGATAAAGGTGAATACGACCAAGCCATCCGTGACTACAATGAAGCTATCCGAATCAATCCCAACTACGCCATTGCGTTCAATAACCGGGGGTTAGCCTATTGGTATAAAGGCGAATATGACCGCGCCATCCTGGACTGCGATGAAGCTATCCGAATCAATCCCACCCGCGCTGAGGCTCATTTCAACAAAGGCTTGGCCTATTCAGGCAGGGGCGAAAATATATTGGCGATAGAGAATTTTGACAATGTTGTCAGGTTTTCCCCAGACTATTATGTGCGTACATATATTGACAATAACCGGGTCGCTCGATTTCAAGAAACAGTCAAGATAGCATTAGATGCACTGGGTGAATTCATCTCTGATACAGACAATTGCGATACTGCAACCAAGGAATATTATAAAGGAGTGTGGTGGTTGTTCTCGAATAACCAAGTCCAAGCCCGGCGATCCTTCATAAAGGCGAAAGAACTTGGATATAAAGACGTTGCCAAAATTGATCAGCACTTGGGAAACCTTAAATAGGCTAGGCGGGCTGAAACGCAGTATCAGGTTGCAAGTGAACCTTGTATCCCTCGTCCGCCATTACCACCAGCATCGCATTAGCGCGGCTCATAGCTATGTAGAGTAGCCGGTTCAGGTAATTGTGGTAAGGCAGGGTGATGTGGCCGCCCACTTTCGTCTGCCCCGGGGCTATTGGCAGTACCAGAATCACTAGGTCGCTTTCCAGCCCCTGGAAATCGAAAATGTTGCTGTACCAGACATAGGGGCTGGCTTCGCTGCTGACCCGTATGTCGCTCCCCGCTGGCGCATCCGCTATATTGACCAGCTTCCAGTTGCCGTACTGCCGGTTTTCGTCAACGATGTTATCGTCTCCGCTGGATAGCATAATGATTTGCCGGGACTCGAACCCGTAGCTGTCCCACTCCGCTAACTGTTTTTCCAGCAGATCGTGAAGCTGGTCGTTGGAGTCGAAATAACGGTATTCGACCTCCGGGCCATGCAGTCCGGGGAGCGTTGGCGCCTCGATGTCGGTGATATCGTATGCGGCGGCGGCTATTTCGTAGGTATTGCGGCAATTGGTGTCCAGCCGCCAACGAGTTGGGGTAACTCCGAAAGAATCCAACAAGGCGGTATATACGTTTTCGCGGTCGCCGCGCCGGGGTGTGACGATGTTCTGGTTGGTGAAATCGCCAAACATCGTCCAGCGCCCGTGGGCCAGCCCACCTTTTAGCAGCTTGTCCAGCAACCGGAGGAACACATCGTCGTACAAGTTTTGCGCTTCGTCGATGACCAGGTAATCAAAAACCGCTGGTTTCCCTTCTAGTTCCTTCAGGGTATTTTCGACAAAGTCCATCCAGCCGTTATCCAAGTCTCCCCACTTCAAGGCTCTTTCCAGATTAGGGAGGGCGTCCAGCCGCTGCTGGTGGCGGGCAAGAAAGGCGGGGTCGTCGGCAAAAGCGCGGGCTAGCAACGATGCCGGGGTTCCGGCCATCACCCGGCCGCCCTGCTCGGCGGAAAGCGTTTCGGCCCATTGCTCAAAACGGCTGCTGAGGAGCGGGTTGCTGCATAGGATGGCTACAATGTCGCCATCTTGTTCGCAACGCTGGCGCACGGATTCCATAGCGAGGACGGTCTTTCCGGTGCCGGCCGCGCCGTCGATTACGCAACGATCATTGCCCTTAATCAGCGTAAGGGCAGTGGTTTGGCTGGGTGTCGGCTCCAGCAACTCCGGGAGCAGGGTATCCAAATTATGGCGAAAGAAAGTGTTGCTGGTGACGAGGGTTTTGGTTGGCGGGTTCAACATATCCTCCATCGCCTTTAACTGCATAGCGGCAACTTCATGCTCTTGCTTGTTCCACCTTTCGATACTGTTAAAATTCTGACTCCTGTCAAATTTTTTACGCGCCTCATTAGCGTGTTCACCCAAAAGTTGCATCATCCTGTTGCCGTTTTGTACGTCCCTGCCTCCCATTAACAAGGCGCCTTCTGTAACATCCGCTTGGCCAGTGACTTCGCTGGAGATATCCCAATCTGTAAATGCGACAGCGTAACTGAACGAAAGCCGTAACGCTCGCCCGCTAAAATGTTCATATCGCGCTTCAAATTGTTTTTGCAACTCGAACATACCACTGCGGGCCTGATCTGTGGGTGCCCGCCGGTCTACCAGCTCGCCGCCGCGAAACCACTGCCGGTCTTTGATGCTGTACCTGCCGCCTTTCGCCTCCAGATATACGACGGAATAGGATTTAGGTGTAGGTATCAGGATGACAAAATCCAGTTCCCGGGGCCGGGGGCCGCCCGTTCCGACAAAAAATGAGTGGAAAATTGTCCACTTGGCGGGAATTTTCTTAAATTTCTCGAACAGATCGCGTTCAAAGCGATTCGCATCCGTCGAAATTTCTGCGGGTATCATTTTCGCCATGTTGATTCCTCCAGGCGTAATCGCCGCCTTACGGCTTCCCGCCGCGGCCATTCAACCCCTGTTTCCGGCAGGATAGCATAAAAACCTGATCAAGGCAACCCTATTGGCGGCATTTGCGGATGACGGGCGGCGGGGATGGCGAGGGCCGCGCCCGGCGCCGGAATCATCCTGTTGATAGGGCATAGCCCTATGGCTGCTACCACTTCTGGCCGGTTAAATTCGCTCAACTCGGCGCCGGTGGCGGCGTACTCTAGGACGTTGTATACATCTACCAGAGGGACTAGCGGGTAGTATTATGTGACAAATTCTGCCGACAAGCGGGGGCCTTTGATGATAGGTTTGCCACCCGGAATTTCCGGGTGGCTTACGATGTGGTCTTTCCAAAGGTAAGTGTATTTTTTTGGATCTACAGGAATTGCCATCCTCGGCGGATCTCTACTTGATTACCCCGTGGCGCTCCAGGATGCGGGCTAGTTCGGCTATGCCCTGGTGGTTTTGTTCGGGGGTGGGGTGGCCGAAGCATAGGCGGGCGGAGTTTTGGCCGCGGCCCTCGGGGGAAAACATCGTGCCGGAGTAGTAGCCTACGCCTTCTTGGAATGCTTGTTCCTGGATGGCTTCGAGGTCGGTTCCATCGGGGAGCGTCAGCCAGATGTACAGTCCGCCGTCGGGGCGAGTCCAAGTGGCGGTGTCGCCGAAGTTTTCGCCCAGCGCGGCCAGCATGGCGTCGCGTTTGACGCGAAGGGTTTCGTTTTGCTCTTGCACGTGGCTTTCCAGTTCGCCGCTTTTGATGTATTCGGCGATGGTCAGGGCGGCGAAGTGGTTGACCGCCCCGCCCATCTTGAAAGCCCAGGCGCGGCTGATTACTTCGGGCGGCGCCGCCAGGTAGCCCATCCGCATTCCCGGGGCGATGGTTTTGGAAAAGGAGCCTACGTATATAACCTGCCCGGTGTCGTCCAATGAATGAAAGGAAACCACATCCTCGCCCTCAAAGCGCAGGTCGATGTAGCAATCATCCTCGAACACCGGGACGTTGTGCCGCCGCGTGATTGCCAGCACTTGCTGGCGCCGCTCCAATGTCATAGTCCAGCCCAGCGGATTTTGGAAGGTGGGGATGGTGTAAAGATATTTTACGCGGCGGCCCTCGGCTTTTAGCCGCGCTATGGTGGTGTCCAGAGCTTCGGGGATGATGCCGGCTTCGTCGCATTGGACGCCCACCGCTTGGGCGCGGTAGCGGCGGAGGGAGCGCAGAGTGCCAAGATACAGAAACTCCTCGGTTAGAACCGTGTCGCCGGGGTCGGTGAGGGCTTGAATCACCATAGAGATGGCCTCGCCGGAGCCGCCGGTCAATACTAGGCCGCCGTCGGGGTCGACGGCCATATTGCGGCTGCGGGCCAGGCGTTCCGCCACCAGTCGCCGCAGTTCGGGGTAGCCGCCGGGGTCGGTGTAGTAGGCCAGGTCGCGGCCCTCGCGCGACAGCACGGAGCGCACGGCGTCGGCCAGCCCGTCCAGCGGCAGGGTGTCGGGGTTGGGGTAGGCCACGGCGAAATCGTAGCGGGCATGGCGCGTCTTGCCGGGGGGAACTTCCGGCGCGTTGGCGGCGAACAGCGCATCGTAACGGAACTTGTCGGGCATTGCGGCGGCTCCTTTGCGGGCTAGATTGGCGGCGGATCGGGGATTTCGCGGGTTATTGTTTGTCACCAATTGGGTCAGGCCAACGCACAAAGGCCACCGAGTTGGACAACCGCTGATAGTCCGATTCGTTCAAATCAGTACGGTAGTGCAAGGCCCGTTGGATCGCTTCCGGTTTTCCGCGATATAGGCTAACGGCTTTTTCAGCATTGGTCGATTTATCACCGTATTGTAGCACGATGACGTAGCTGGAATCGTATCCGCCGGTTTTCGCATACCACGAACCAACGTCAATGATGCGAATCACTTGGTCACGGTTTTTGTCGTGTTTGGTGCACATACTGACGTCGGAGCGATATTTTGCCTCGACAAACACGACGGTATGTTGCCCCAGTGTTATCAGTACGTCAGGTTCAGATAGTCCTTCCTTTCTGAATGTGTAGCGGCTGGGCGGTGGTTCAATCTTTTTCCAAAACTCTAAACCGGCATACTGAACGGCCTCTAGAGCTTGGGTAGGCAAAACTTCAGGGAATGCTTGATTCAGTAAACACGCCAAGACCTGCATCTTTTTCTGCTGGTCAATTAGCAATGGACTGAAGTAATGCCATGTTCTGGCATCCTCAGAGTTGATGCTACAAATTCTGGGCAAACCTTTTACTTTTCCTCTTGAATAAATTTCAGCCAGTTTGTCTTTAAACGACTGATGCTCTGTGTCGGTGTGCTTCAGCAATGGATGGAACTCTGGTTTAGTCCAAACTTTAACGCCAGAGGTACTGGAGACATATTCACTCACTTTATTCTCCTTACGTCATTCCCGCGAAAGCGGGAATGACGGTTGCGTGGTTTCACTCTCACGAAAGCGAGACGGCAAGCGGCTGATGCCAATGCGCCCTTAGTAATACCACGAAAACACCGGCTCCTCGCGGGTTATGATTTCCAGTACTACCGGCTGGCCGCCAGAGGCTATGTCTTGGGCGCGGGCCAGGGTTGGGGCGATTTCGGCGGGTTGGGTGATGGTTTCGGCGTGGCAGCCGAGGCTGTCGGCCATTTTGGTGTAGTCGCCGGTCAGGAATTTGGCGCCGTATTTTTCGACGTAGGCCAGGTCACGGCCCTCGCGCGACAGCACGGAGCGCACGGCGTCGGCCAGCCCGTCCAGCGGCAGGGTGTCTGGGTTGGGGTAGGCCACGGCGAAATCGTAGCGGGCATGGCGCGTCTTGCCGGGGGGAACTTCCGGCGCGTTGGCGGCGAACAGCGCATCGTAACGGAACTTGTCGGGCATTGCGGCGGCTCCTTTGCAGGCTAGATTGGCGGCGGATCGGGGATTTCGCGGGTCACTGATTGGCCTCAATGTCATTCACGTCAATAAAGACGTGGATGATGCGGTCGGACAGAGGGTGCCTTTCAGGGATTCCCAGATCCTTGTTTTGGCAGATCCGGGCGGGTACCCATTCCTCTGCGGATTTTGGAACGGTGGTAGTATTCGCTTTCATTGCTATGTCATTCAGAAAATACAGTAGCACCAGGTAAGCGTCCAAGCCGTTCAGTTTGTGAAACCAGTAAAGATGAGCTATGCGATTGGCGTGTTGAAAGTATGGCGATTTAGCCCAATCAACTGTCGGCACGCATCCCAAGAATTGTTGCGTCTCTTTCAAGCTGCGAGCTATCTTTTCGATGGATTTTAGGCTTTTTGCGCCACTCCCTTTCCCTTGCATTTCCTTAATGTGCGACTTTGCTTCTCCAATCAGTATTTGGCCTTTATCGGTAACGCCATGCGTATCCCAGCAAGGCCCCCCTCTAGGCCAAAACCCGTAAAGGTTACTCCACGATGGCAAAGAATTATTGAGATACCGGGACTTTCCCAGTTTTATCAGAAAGTCCCGGTCTCGGTGTTCTTTGTAATTTTCTGACTCCAGCGGGGAACGCCAGTCAATGAAAGTGGGCGAATTGGGCAGACAAACGGATACGGCTTCAGTCAACAGATTCTGGCGCTTATTGACCAGTATCTGCATCCATTTTTGGCTGCCCTTGTAGGCTTTCCCTTCGGTTCCGGGCATTGACGTCCTCTCTAGTAGTACCGCGAAAACACCGGCTCCTCGCGGGTGATGATTTCCAGCACTACCGGCTGGCCGCCGGAGGCTATGTCTTGGGCGCGGGCCAGGGTTGGGGCGATTTGGGCGGGTTGGGTGATGGTTTCGGCGTGGCAGCCGAGGCTGTCGGCCATTTTGGTGTAGTCGCCGGTCAGGAATTTGGCGCCGTATTTTTCGACGGCGATGGGGATGTTTTTTTCGTAGCCGCCCATCGCGCCGTTGTTGATTATGACGGTGATGGTGCCGATGCGGTTGCGGCTGGCGGTCTCAAAATCGGTGCCGCACATTCCTACGGCGGTGTCGCCCATCAGATTGACCACGGTTTTTTCGGGGGCGGCCAGCTTGGCGCCCAGGGCGTAGCCGAGGCCGGCGCCCAACTGCGTGGAATTGCCCCAGCCGAGGTAGCCGCGGGGGGTGGTGGCTTCGTAGAACGGCACAATCTGGTCGCGGGGGTTGCCGGAGTCGTGGGTTACGATGCTGTTGGCTTTGTCCAGCCCGTTGTTGAGTTCCCAAACCACGCGGTAGGGGCTGATGGGTATGTCGTCGGAAGTGAGGCGGGGCATCCATTCGGCCAGCCATTCCTGCTTGATGCGGGCGATTTCGGCGGCGACGGCGTCATCGCCGCGGCGTCCGTTGGCGCCGAGGATGCTTTTGACTTCCTCGATTAGCTGGCGCAGCACCAGTTGGGCGTCGCCCAGCAGCAGATCATCGAGGGCGTATTCGCCGTTGAGGTCGCGCTCGTCCACGGTGGATTGGATTACGGCTTTGCCGGCGGGTACGGGGGGCGAGGCGAGGGTTTTGTTGAAACTGGTGCCGATGCCGAACACCAAATCGGCGCGGCGCAGAAATTCGCCGACGGCGCGGGTGCCGGTGTTGCCGCCGGTTCCCAAGGCCAGAGGGTGGTTTTCGGGGAAACCGCTTTTGCCCAGGGTGGTGGTCATCACCGGGGCGTTCAGCAGCTCGGCCAGTTCCACCAGCTCCGGCGTGGCCTCGGCATATAGTACGCCCTGTCCGGCGTAGATCACCGGGCGGGCGGCGGCGGTCAAGCGGCGGGCTACGCGGGCGGCGTCGGCCGGGTCGGCGGCGGTGCGGCGCTTGGTTATGGGGGCGTAGAAAAACTGCGCTTCGTCAATTTCGCCGTTCATCACGTCCGACGGGGTTTCCAGCACCACCGGGCCGGGCGGGCCGGCGCGGAGCTGGGTGTAGGCGCGGCGGAGCATTTGCGGCACACGCTCCGGGGCGTTAATCATTCCGGCCCATTTGGCAACGCCGCCGTAGTTGCGGGTGGCGGAAAAGTCGGAGGTCATAGTGGTGCGGCTGGAGCCTTCGTGGCCGGGCAGCATCAGGATGGGGACGTTGTCGGCGAAGGCTTGGGCTACGCCGGGGAAGGCGTTTTCGATGCCGGGGCCGGCCTGGACCAGGCAGACGCCGGTCTTGTGGCCGTTGTTGATGCGGCTGTAGGCATCGGCCATATTCACCGCGCCGCGCTCCATGCGGGCGATGACTGGGCGGATGCCGGCGGCGGCGATGGCGTCAATCAGCGGGTTGTTGGGGAAGCAGAAAGCGAGTTCCACGCCTTCCTGCTTCAGGATGCTGGCGATGGCGGTTTTGCCTTGCATTATTCCTCCGGGGGCCGAGTTTGGCGTTTATTGTACTACGAAAAGGGCCGGGAATGGGGCGGGAACGCCGGGGTTTAGTACAACCCATCATCGGAAAAGAAAGGCTTTCCGGCGTCATCGGCGGTTTGCCCCATCAGCCGGGCGGTGTTGAGCAGGCAGGCGCGGCGGTAAAGGACGAGGATGGCCTGGTTCAGCAATGTTTGGGGTTTGTTGATGCTGCGCCCGTGCTTGAGCGCCAGCCAGGCGGAATGCCCGGCGGCGAAATACTGCTCCAGGAAATCGGTAGGCTCCACCTCGACGGCGCAAGCCTCCAGGATTTCCGCGGGGGCGTCGGCGCAGAGGATCCCCGGCTGCTCCGCCGCCACGCGGAGGAAGTGCTGCTCCCGGTCAGGGGACATAGCGGTCACCGCCTTAATCGCAAAGACTGTACGCCTTGAAATTATACAAGTATATGATACGATAATGCGATAGGAGGCGGAAAATGGCAACAGTTAAGCTGGAAGAAATCACGATCCGGGTCAACTCAAAATTGCTGGCCGGGATTCGTAAAATCGCTGAAAGCGAGGGCAAGCCCTTGGACGCCGTGGTTGAGTACGCCTTGAGCGCTTACTTTGTCCGCTACGAATCGTCTGGAGTGCGCGAAGAGGTTATAGCCCACGCTCGGGCCAGCATGGACCGGAATCGGGGTCTTTTGGAATTGCTGGCAGAGTACGAATCTCGTTGCCGTGAAAACAAGAGTTGAAACCGGGATCGCGGAGGATCCATGGTTAATAATTTCCAAAGGATCGGCTCAAAATCAAATTTCCATGCGGGGCGGGATTTTGAGGGTTTAGCTCAATCGTATTTCCTGGCGCGGGGGATAAAGTTGCAAAAAGACTTTCCCATCCTTATCGGACTGAATGGCAAAAAGCCCCGGCAGTTTGACTTAGGATCAGCAGATCCGCCCATTCTGGTGGAGTGCAAATCCCACACTTGGACCTCCGGCGGCAAAATTCCCAGCGCCAAATTGACGGTTTGGAACGAGGCGATGTATTACTTCTGCTTAGCTCCGAAAGAGTTCCGAAAAATTTTGTTTGTGCTGCGGGATTACGACCATAAGCGAGGGGAAACCCTTGCCCAGCATTACATCAGGCGCTACGGCCACATAATACCGGGTGATGTGGAAATTTTGGAGTTTGATGCTGATAAGTCAACCGCGGCAGTCTTGATGGAGCGTTAAGTCGTTCCGCGGTAGGCTCCACCTCAACGACGCAAGCCTCCAGGATTTCGCGGGGGCGTCGGCGCAAAGGATGCCCGGCTGCTCCGCGGCCATGCGGAGGAAGTGCTGCTCCCGGTCAGGGGACATAGCGGTCACCGCCTTGAAATGCCAAGACAGATCTTGACATTTCCACAGAATCAAGATACTCTGGGGATAGTCAGCTTTAGGCGTATGCTACGCTTACAGTTTAACTGAGAGAGGGGATATGACAATTCTGAAACGCGAGGAATTCTCCAGCGAGATTCCGACTGAGTTGCTGGTTGGGATGCGAAAGATAGCCAGCGACGACGGGCGGCAATTCCAAGCGGTGGTTGAGGACGCTTTCCGCGCCTACCTTGAAAGCCGCTCGCGGAATGTCCGGCCGGAAGTCATGGCCCACTTTAGGGCCAGCATGGAGAAGAATCGGCGTCTGATGGAGCTATTGGCCCAATGACCCGCAAGTTTCTTACAATCGAAGAAGTTGTTGAAATGCACGATTCCGCGATTGAGGATTTTGGAGGCGCTCACGGGCTCCGGGACGGGGGCGCCCTTGAGTCTGCTGTCATGCGTCCACAGATGGGGTATTATGACGGCATCATCGATGAAGCTGCCGCCCTTATGGAAAGTTTGTCTCAGAATCATCCGTTCATTGACGGCAACAAGCGTGTGGCTTTCGGGGCTACGGACGCTTTCCTGCGGCTCAACGGCTACTACATTGATTGCGATAACGATGCGGCCCACGCTTTCTTTATGGGACTGTACGCAACAAGTTCGTTCCGGTTCGTCAACCTGGTTCCGTGGCTGACGGAGCGCGTCAAGCCGCTATCCTGAACGGATTTCACTCCATAAGCGCAAGAACCCGCCGGGCGGCAAGGCCAAGCCGCCCGGCGGACTTTTGCGTTTCCTCGCCGCGGCGCCGCGGAGGATCAGAGGTTGAGCTGCGGCACCATGTAGCGGTCGAGCTTGTTGTAGATTTGCAGGCGGCTGCGCTGGGTGTCGACTACGACCAGGCGATCGTTGGCGGTGTCGTATTCGACGGCGGTGGGTTGGGCGAAGGTCCATTCCGGTTCGGTGGTGCGGACTTCGCGGCGGCGCTTGGCGTAATCCGCGTTGGCGTCCACCGTCATCTGCGCCCACTTGGAAAGCTGCTGGGCGTCGCCGGCCAGGCTGGTCAGGAACCGGCCGTCGGCGGCGAAAATGTGTACCCGGCCCTTGCCCCAGCGGTTGTCGCTCCAGTCGCAGACGTAGACATCGCCGTCCGGGTCAACGGCCACATCCGACGGATAGTGCAGCTCGCCGCGCTTGCTGCCGGGGCGTCCGAATTGGGCTACGAAAGCGCCATCGGCGGTTAGCTTTTGCACCCGGTGGTTGCCGGAGTCGGCCACGTAGACATAGCCGTCCTGGTCGACGGTAATGCCCCAGGGCGAATCGAACTCGCCTTCGCCGGCGCCTTGGCGCCCGAAAGCGCCCAGGAACTGGCCGCCGGTGGTGAACCGGCGCACCTGGTGGCTGCGCCCGTCGGTGACGTAGAGCGTCGTCCGGTCGGGGGTGATGGCGATGCCGCAGCTGCCGTTGGTTTCGGGGGCGCCGGGCGGCACGGCGGAAAAGTGGCGCTGATAGTTGCCCTCACGGTCGAACACCGATACGCGGTTCAGCCATTCGTCGGTGACGTAGAGGTTGCCGTCGTTGTCGGCGGCGATGCCGGCAGGCCAGATCAGCTGGCCGTCGCTGTTTCCGTAGCGGCTGAATTCGCCGAGGAACTCCTCCTCGCCGGAGACGCCGCCGAGGGTAACTTTGGACACGCGCTGGCCGACGCCGGTGCGGTTCCAGCCCACGTTGCTGATGGACTCGCTGCCCCGGTTGGCGACGTATACCACGCCGTCGGCGCCGATGGTCATTGCTACCGGAGTGTTGAACCCCATGCCGGTTTGCGCCCCGCGGCCCACATTGTGGCTGTAGTCATAGGTGCGCCCGGCCACTGTTTCCGTAAGCATTCGGTTGTACTCCCTATATATGGTAAGGGGTTGGCGCCGGGACGGGTTCGCGCCCGCCCCGGCGCGGGTTTTGCCTGGAGTGCGCGGTTAGGCCAGGATGGGCAGCTTTTCGTAGATCCCGCCCACCAGGGGTTTGGCGTCCAGGTTCATCCAGTCCTCGAGGACGGTGGTGTACAGGCCGCGGTAGTCGTAGTTGGGGACGACGTCGCCCTGCTCCAGGTCTTTCTCGGCCATAGACGGGAATTCGCTGTGCTGGCCGCCCTTGACGCCGGGGCCGAACATAAAGGCGGCGCCGCCGGCGCCGTGGTCGGTGCCGGAGCCGTTGTCGTGGGTGCGGCGGCCAAACTCGGTGAACATCAGGACGACCACGTTGTCGTCGGCGCCGTGTTCTTTCAGGTCATCCAGGAACGCTTCCATGGCGTGGGAAACGTCGTGCCACAGCTTGTCGTGCATTCCGGTCTGGTTGGAATGGCTGTCGAAGCTGCCGTGGTCGACGTAGAAAATGCGGGTGCCGAAGTTCGCCATGTGGACTTGGGCGATGCCCTTGAGCTTCTTGGCGATGGAGCTGTCGGGGTATTCCACGTCGGAGGAGTACATCCTGGGGGCTTCTTTCAGGATATCGGCGCCCTCCAGGGTATCCAGCCCGGTCTGGCCCATATAGTCCATGACGGCGCCGGAGCCGATGGCCGGGGAGTACATCCGGGCGAAGCGGTCCAGAACCTTGTTGCGCTGTTCGCCGGAGATGTTGGGCAGCAGGCCGTAGTTGTCCAGGTCGTCCACCACCGCCACCGGCACGCCGGGCAGGGCCAGGGCGCGGAACAGCGAGGGGCCGAAGCTGACGGTGGTCAGGACATTTTCCTTGTTGGGATCGATGTCGCGGGTGGCGCGGCCCAGCCAGCCCTCGGTGCCCAGCTTGTCCGGCTCGCAGGTGTGCCAGATGTCCATAGAGCGGAAGTGGGAGCGGGGGGAGTTGGCGTAGCCGATGCCGTGGATGACGGCCATATCGCCGCGGTCATAGACGCGCTTGAGGGGGGCCATTTCCGGGTGAAAGCCGATTTGGTCGTCAACGGGGATGATGCGCTCCTCGGCGATGCCGACGGCCGGGCGGTTGTCCCGGTACAAGGGGTTGGCGTAGGGGATGACGGTGTTCAGGTAGTCGTTGCCCCCGGTGAGCTGGAATACCACCAGAACCGGGTCTTTCTTGGTGCTGGTCATTTCAGGCTTTCCTCCTGCCCCGGATTTGCGGGGACGGCTTCAGGTTGGGCTAGTCTTGTTCAACCGGCGACTGGGGCTTGGGGGGCGGTTCGGTGAACTCGAGCCCCTCGGCTTCGGCGGTTTCCTTGCGCCGGAGCCAGTTTTCCCACTCTTTTTGGGTTTGGGCGATGCCTTGGGCTACGCCGTCTTTGACACCTTTGTTGTACCGCATCTCCCGGTACCACTCGGATAGTACCACCACAACCTCCGTTACGATGTAGCTTTCGGCTGCGATGACGATGGTCAAAGAGCTGATGATCTGCCCGATGTCGATCAGGGTGTCGGGCCACGATGCAGCCGCGGTTTTGGATGCCACTTTGTGCCAAGTTACCAGAACGGATGCCATCAGAAACTGGATGCTGAACAAGAAAAAGTACAGCTTCTGCCAGTCTTCCGGCACGCTCCATATTGCGACTCGTCTCCGGTTTCGCACAGTCCGGGAAATCCGCCTTTCGCCCCGGCCCTCCCCTTGCGGGGAGGGTTGGGCGGGGCCGCTGGGTTAGGCGTACTGGTACTCGCGCAGGGAAACGATGAGCTGGAGCAGTTCCGACACGCGGCGGGTGGACTCGGCCACCGCGTCGCCGGAGTTCCAGGCGAAATCGCCGCCCTCGCCGACGAAGCCGATCAGCTCGTCGCGGCTTTCCTTGTTGACTTCCAGGGGGCCCATCAGGTCGAGGCAGCCGTCCACCGCTTCGGCCGGGGAGCGGACGCCCTGAGACTGGAGGCGGTTGACCATATCGCGGATGCCGGGGCGGGAAACGTCGCCCACCAGCTCGGCGGTGAAGTTGACGCGGCGCATCAGGGAGCCGCTGTTGATCCACTCGGCGCCGGTGTGCCAGCCTTCCACGCTGGGGGGGTTGAGCAGATCCTGGCCCATATAGCAGGGCTGGCGCGACAGGTCGCCGATGCCGGGGGCGGGGAACTCGGCGCCGCCCACCATCCGCAGCGTGCCGACCACCACTTCGGTGGGGTTCTTGAGCCGCTGATAGCGGGCGTCCTTAAAGAAATCGCTGTTGAACAGCACCCGCAGGGCGGCCCGCATATCGTAGCCGTTTTCCCGCAGGGTGTTGGCCAGGGTTTCCACCGCTTCGGGGTCGTTGGGCGGCGTCACCGACCAGGCCGGCACCTGGGCTTCGTCGGCCACAAAGAAGTTGTAGAGATGGCGGGCGATGAACCGGGCGCAGGAGGGATGTTCGCTGATGATGCGCACGATGTCCTCGCCGTTGAATTCGCCGGTGTGGCCCAAGAAAGTCTTTTCGGTGTCGTCGTGGTCTTCGGGGCGGTACTCGAAAAACCAGTCGTGGCGGCCGATGGGCCCGCGCGGCAGCTTGGGCTGGATGGTCCAGCCGGTAAAGGCGCGGGAACATTCGCGGACGTCCACCTCGGTGTAGTTGCCGACGCCCATGCTGAACAGCTCCAGCAGTTCGCGGCCCCAGTTTTCGTTGACCGCATCGGCGTGGTTTTCGCAGTTGTCCAGCCAGTAAATCATGGCCGGGTCTTTCGCCATTTCCACCAGCAGCTCGCGGAAATCGCCCATTCCCTTTTCGCGGAACTTGACGATCATATCCATTACGTCGTCGTAATGGTCGACTTTGGAGACGCCGGTGGCGAAAATGCCGTGCCAGAAAAGGGCCATCTTTTCTTCCAGCGGGCGGCGGGTGTTGACCATATCGTGGAGCCATTCGGCGGCGCCCATGCCGGGCAAGGTGCCGGGCCGCCAAGTCCAGGGGTGGTAGCGCATCATTTCGTTGCGGTCGAGGCCAGGCTGCGCTTCGGGGTTGAGCAGTTCCTCTACGGTGGCCTCGTAGCCGTTGGCCGCCCGGGCCTCCAGCTCCTCCCGGGTCGCGCCGAACCCGGCGCGGCGCATCAGGTGAGCCATCAATGCGATGTCCTGGTCGCCCATAATGTCCTCCCTATATATTAAGGTAGGTTCGCGGTCTGCAAGCCCGGCGCGGCGGCGCAATAACGCGCCAGCGGCAGGCTGGTTTGAGGTTATATTAGTAGCGAATGCGGGGGTTGTCAATAATGGGCACGGGATGAGGCCGGGATGGGGGCAAGATGAGGGGAATGGGGGGATAAGCGGCGGGCGGCGTCGAGGCGAACTGGGTTTCCGGCTATTATTCCCACAGGAACAAATCGCGGACGGCGACGGAAAGGCCGGGCAGCAGTTCGCCGCCGTCGAGGATGTCGTCTGCGCCCAAGATAACCGGCGCGGCGTTGGGGCGGTAGACGGATATAGCGGTGGTTGGCGGATCCGCAACCCATACCTGCTGCGACCCGTAGCACAGCCACATCCGGGCTTTGGCGGCCATTTCGGGATGGGAAACGCCGCAAGAATTGATTTCGACGGCCAAATCGGGGGCCAGTTCGGGGTAGCCCGGCAATCCCTTGGGGATGCGTCCGGGCGCAACCCAAGTTACGGCTGCGGCCCGCACGGTGTCGGGATTGCGCTCCAGCCAGTAGCCGCACCCGATGGCCGCCCGCCCGTAGTTGCGGGATATGGCGTAGTTGCCGATGGCAAAGGCAATCTGCGATATCGCCGCCGCCGCCAAGTTTCCGTTGAGCGGATACTGAATCAACGCGCCGCGGATGAGTTCGTACCGCTTGACGCCGCGGGGCATCATAAGCAGTTCATCGGCTGTCATCAGCTTGCGCTCTGCGGCGGTAGTGGTCATCGGCGTTCACCGGCGCGGTATGGATAGGGCGTTTCGGTGGGGGGATTGTAGCATGGGGCGGCGATATTAACCGCCGCCCGTGCCGATTACCTTTCACGGTCTTGTTTTCCACCAAGACAAATGCTTTAAGTGGGGTATCGGGGGACTGGATTAGGGTCGCTTTACTCGTAAATCCTGGCAGAGGATAGGCTTACCCTCCTCATCGTAATCCAACTTGGGTTCTCCAAGTTCAACGACTTTGTAGTAAACCAGCTTGCCATCTATCAGAACTGGATACTCACCACCCTTTTTCGGCTCGCCTAAATCCAGGGCGTTTTCGGTGTTCCTTGTTAGCAGTTTTTCTGTGCCTTCTTCACAAAGGATCACATTGTAAGGCAAAGACATTGTTTACCTCCCAATCTCAAAATGGTGATCGTCAGAATATCATAAACTATAGCCATAAGCAAACGCAAGCCATCGTCTTGATTCTCTTGGCTGTATCCGATGGCGGCACTGTAGCGCGGTGCCACAGATTGCCGCCCCGGAACAGCCGCTAAACGGCGGTGTCTGCGTCGCTATTGCCCCCCGGTGCGTCGCGCCCGGATGCGCTCATCGTAACTCGGCCCCAGGATGCCGTAGAAATCCGGTTCGCAGACGATTACCGCTTTCCCCGCATCCCCTCCTATCGGCACGCGCATCCCGGCGCCGCGCACGTCGTTGACGCAATCGCAGCCCTCGGCCTCGACTTCCAAGTGCGGCGGTAATTTCTGCAATGCCGCTATCAGTTCCGCTACTGTCATTGGGATTACCTCTCAATCAACGCGCCGCGGATGAGTTCGTACCGCTTGACGCCGCGGGGCAACGCCAGTAGTTCATCGGCGGTCATCAGTTTGCTATTTACGACCATAGCATCACCATTTTTGTTTTCGACCGAAAAATTCGGCGGCGGGATTGTAGCACGGGCTGGCGGTTGCCATAAGACAATGTAGCCGCCAGCCGGTAGCAAAAACCTGAGCAGGCCACTTGAGGCGAGTTCTTTTCTACGGAGTTTGGCAACGGTTCTGTTGCATTTGCTGGGTAGTTATAAACGTAACCCCAGATAAATGAACATAAGATAGGCAGTCCCCCCCCATAAAGCTAGCCAAATCGCCCCCAAAATCACTTTTTTCCACATAATCGCCTCCAATCCCCTACGTGCTGCCCAGCAAATGCGACAGAACCTTGGCAGGGGTTGGCGTATCCGTTGGCGTTAGTGGAACAGTGTCCGTCGGTTCAGGGGTGGCAGCCGTTGCCGGGGTGGTAGCGGTCGGAACGGGCGTAGCCGTCGGCGGAACGGCGGTCGGTGCGGGTTTGCTCCCGCAAGCCGCCGCCGCAACAGTCGTCACGGTCAAGGCAAAGATTGCGAGGAGCAGGCGGATGGGGTGGGCAAGCGTGAATTGGCGTAGCACTCTGGGAACCCCCTTGCAGCTTCGGGATCGCGGCTTCTTGCCACAGTCGCCTCAATCCGGCACGTACTAACAAGGGGGCGCGGCAACACCGCTTTGCCCTGCTTGAGTACGCGCCGCGCCCTTATTCAGGGCGCGAAAGCCGAAATGGGGAATCGAAGCGACTGTGGCAATAACTACGATAATCGAAAACCCGGCCAATGTCAAACGCCCCCGGCGCGTGGCCGGGGGCGCGAAACCGCCGCCTTCGCCCGCAGATGCCCCCTTTACTCCGGCGGCGGCGTCCAGTGGGGCGGTTGGCTGCCGGTTATTTCGATGATGCGGCTTTCGACCTCGGCTACCAGATCGTTTACCCGCTCCAACAGATCGTGGGGGTCTTCCAGCTTTACCCGCGCCCCGTCGTAGCGGTATTCCACGGCGTAGCGGGTTAGCCAAAACAGGGTTTCGCCGGCGGGCGTGCCGTTTTCCGCCGGGTAGCGGCGCACGATGCCGGCCAGCCGGCCAATATCGTGAGTCCGTCCGTAGGAATCATTCAGGGCGGAAATCCAGGCTTTGAGGGTGTTCTCGATGGCCTGCTGGGCGTGAAAGCCGATGTCTTCCCGAGGGCCGTTGGCTTCGATCAGCAATGTCAATGACTCGATGTTGCGGGTGGCGGCGATGAACCTTTGGCGGATGTCGGGCCAGTTGGTGGGGGGTTGGCTTTCGCCGGGCAAGGGTTGCTGGCTCACGATTACTCCATCGCGGACCGCCTGGCCGGCTACGTGGTTTTTGGCGCGGCGGCAGTCGGCGAACTTGCTTTCGGGCATATCCACCACATCCACGCCCATCATAAACCCGTAGACCGCCTCGGCCTTGTCGTGGGCCGCGGCGCTGGCGGCTACGTAGCGGGATTGCCAGCCGCCCGGGGCGTCATCGGCGGTGATTACCAGCAGGTCGACGTCGGAATCGTCGCGGTAGTCGCCGCGGGCGCGGGAGCCGAACAGGATTACCGCCACCGGACGCACGGCATCGTAAACCGCCTCGGCGACGGCTTTGGCTTTGGGGTCGTAGACCGGCTTGACGGGAATCTGTGTCATAACGGCAACTCGGCGGCGGTATGGGGTTATGGTACTGGTTGCCGCGGCACGGCGTCAATTGACCGGGGCGGCGCCCGCGGCTACACTGCGGGCGCAGATTCCGCAACGATGGGCAAGGGGGAAATGATGCGACTGGAAGGAAAGGTTGCGCTGATTACCGGCGGCGCCCGGGGGCAAGGGGCGGCGGAGGCCCGGCTGTTCGCCCGCGAGGGCGCGAAAGTGGTCATCGCCGACGTGCTGGACCCCGACGGCATATCCGTGGCCGCCGAAATCAACGAACTGGGCGGCGATGCTACCTACGTTCATCTGGACGTGTCCAGCGAGGCCGACTGGCAGGAGGCCATCGCCGCCGCGGTGTCGGCCTACGGCAAGCTGGATGTGCTGGTCAACAACGCCGCCATTTGGCGCGGCGGCCATGTGCTGGAAACCGACGGCGAACAGTGGGATGCGGTGCTGGATATCAACGCCAAGGGCGTGTTTCTTGGCACCAAGCTGGCGATTCCCGAAATGCGCCGGGCCGGCGGCGGCAGCATCGTCAACATATCATCCACCGCCGGGCTGGTGGGCAGCCGCACCAGCACGGCCTACAGCGCCTCCAAAGGGGCGGTGCGGCTGTTCACCAAGTCCACGGCGGTGCAGTACGGCGCCGAGGGCATCCGCGCCAACTCCATCCACCCTGGCCCGATCGACACGGCGATGGGCGACCAGGTATGGCCCGACGCCGGCAGCCGCGAGGAAACCATCGAGCGCACGGTGCTGAAGCGCATCGGCAAGCCGGAGGATATCGCCAACGGGGCGCTGTTTTTGGCGTCGGACGAGTCGTCCTTTATGACCGGCGCCGAGCTGGTCATTGACGGGGGGCTGACCGCGCAGTAGGGCGCGGCGCGCAACGGGGGCCGCGGGGCGGGAATCGCCGGGCGGCCCTTGTTGCCGGGTTATCGGGCGTGGTAGTATCGGGACAAGCCGCAAATTCGGGTTCGGAGCTTCTCCGGTATGACTGAGCAGGAAGTTGTAGAGGCGATCTTGGCGGAAATTCCGCCTACGAAACGTCCGGCGCACGTTAGCGACCGGGAGTTCGCCGCAATCTACCGCTCAATGTTGCGCGGGGCCAAAGAGCGGCGGGAGGGCGTTCCCCCGCTGAAGGTTACATGGAGCGACGTCAAGAGGAAGTTCGGAATAGAGGATTAACTTTAACAACAAGCCCGATAATAGTTGCCGGAGTTGAGTATGACCCTGCACGAAGTTGACTGCGATGTTCTGGCGCGGATGCCGCAACAAAACCGCCTTCCGGCGCTGACTGACCATGAGAATGCGGAGATGTACAAATTAGTCAACCAGGCAGTGCGTGAATTCAGGTCAGGCAAACCCCCGGCCATGAGGGTGCCGCTGAAGGATATTCCCAAGATTTTGGAAGGTTTGCGGGCGCAATTGAAAGAACCAGAAAAAGACGAATAATAATGTTGGAAGAACAACGGGGCTTTGCCGATTTTGTCCAGTCAGCCAGACGGTTTTACGAATCACTGACGGATGTATTCGGCGTTGTGTAATTATGGGAACAATTGGCATATATCGCCGATTACGGCGAAATTGACGGCGAGCTGATCAGGGAATACATCTCGGATGACGGCCCCATGAAAGTGATAATGGGGCCGCCGTTCATTATCGTTTTCGACAATACCCTGAGCGGCAGGATGGCAGTCTATCACATCCAGCGCCCTAGTTTCCGGCGGCCCCGGTGACGGCTATCCGCCGCCTAGCAGCTCCGCCAGCGGCGCTATGGGGCCTGTATCCTCCAGCCGGTCCAGCATTGCCAGGGTTGACTCGGTTGCTTGCGGATTCAGTATGCCGGCGGCGCAGTCGCGGAACTTTGCGCGGACGTCGTCGCGGGTTGCGCCGCGCAGGGCGCCGGTGGTGGCGCGGTCGGCTCGCTCGCTCAGCACCCGCCCGTCTTTCAAGTATACGTGAACGCGGTTGTGGGCTTCGCTCCAGCTGGTTTGGCCCTCGTGGCCGGGGTGGCGGCGCATTTCGATGCGGGGGATTAGGTCTTGGGCTTCGGGGCGCATTACTTGCCCGTCGCTGAAAGTTGACAGACCTATTTGCCCGTCTAGGATTTGGGCGGCGAGGCAGTATTGCATACTGAACTTGCCCTCCAGCCCGTCGGCGGGGCGGGAATGGATCAGGGAGCGGGGCGGGTCGAAGTCTACCAATACCTCGATGCGCTCCACCTGCGCGGCGGCGAAGGATTCCCGTTGCAACAGGCCGGCGGTGGCGTCCAGGGCCAAGTGGGCGCTGCCGCAGCAGGGGTATTTTTTGATTTCGATGCCCGATTCGACCATAAAGCAGCGGCGGCCCAAAGACGCGGCGGCTTGGTCGGGGTCGTAGCCGGCGCCGCCGGAAAAGGCGCGCATAAAGCCGAACCGCCCCTCCAGCGCGTCGGCGGCTGCGGTGAACCCCGCCTGCACCAGCTTGGCGGCGTTGACCCCGGCGCGGCAAGCCGCCCCGGCGTGGTAGGGCTTGGTCATAGTGCCGAAGTTCTGGCGCAGGCCGGACGCTTGCGACGCCGCCAGAGATACCGCCATCGCCGTCCGTTCCGGGGGCAGCCGCAGCAGCCGGGCGGCGGCCGCCGCCGCGCCCAAGGCCCCCAGCGGGCCGGTGGGGTGCCAGCCCAAGTCATCGTAGTAGGCCGGGCTGATGGCATCGCCCACGGCGCAGGCCACCTCGAACCCCAGCAGATAGGCCAGCAGCAGCTCGCCGCCGGCGGCGCCGGTTTCCTCGGCCAGCGGCAGCGCCCCGGGGATCAGGGCGGCGCTGGGGTGCGTCTTGGTGATGTAGGTTACGTCATCGTAGTCCAGGGCGTGGGACATTGCGCCGTTGACTAGGGCGGCATCAGGGGATGAGGTCTTGAAGCCGCGCCCGATGACCGTGGCGGCGGGCGCGGCGCCCAACCCCCGGATGTAGCCGCATAGCACATCGGCCAGCGGCTCGCGGGAGCCGGCCAGGGCGCAACCCAGGCAGTCGGTGATGGCGGCTTTGGCGGCGTCAATGGCGTCGGGCGGGAAATCCTCCAGCCCGGTTTCCGTGATGTATTCCGCGATTCGTCCGGTCAAGTTCATATCGGCCCCGCTGGTCGGCGTTAGGGTTGGCTTTCTTGATAGGGTTGGCTTTCCTGACGATGATGTTGACGCCAAGTTAATCACGTCCGGCACGAATTGGCAATTCCGCGCCGGGGATCCTGCATAACCGCCGGGGATTTGCGCCATAACCCCATAACCCCATAACCGTTGACGGCGCGGGCGGTATTTTATGGCAACGGCGGCGGATTCGTGGATAACTGCCCGCTAATTCGTGGATAACTTATGCGAAGCGTGGACAAAACGCCCCCCGAATGGCCTTTGTCGGGCAGCGGAACGCCCCGCAGTCGGGCGGCGCTTGCCGTTGCGGGGCGGGGGCGTTATGATGGCGTGGCCGATCCAACGGCGCGACTATGGCGATTTTTATGGAGGCGATGATGACTACTTTTATCAAAGGCCGGGAATTGAAAGTGGTTCACGGGGTAGCCGCCCCCGAATCGACGGCGCAGACCCCCGGCATGGTTCGCAAGCCCGGCATTGACGGCAATACCGCCGGGGCGGAAAAGATTTGGCTGGGCCATGTGGAATGCGTTCCCAACACGATGGGGCCGCCCCACAATCACGGCGAGGCGGAAACCGCGGCCTATGTGCTGAAAGGCCGCATCCGGGTGTACTACGGCGAGGGGTTCACGGAGTACGTCGAGGCCGGCCCCGGCGATTTCATTTTCGTTCCGGCGCACTTCGACCACATCGAGGGCAATCCCTACGACGAACCCGCCGAGGCGGTGCTGTCCCGCGGCCCCGACAACATCGTCATCAACCTGGGCGAGTAGCCCGCGGCCTTGCCGCCCCGCCCCGCATTCATCCTGAGATTGTCGAAGGATGAATGCGGCGCGGGTGTTTCGCCAATTAGTTATCGTTGCGGGGCGAAATCCGCTCACCCCGAAATTCGGTTCTGTTGCATTTTGCTGGGTAGCTGGAGAATGAAAATGGCGAAGTCGAAAAGCGTTAGAGGAAAGCCATCTCGGTATACTAGGAACAAACCCAAGGGTAGTGCTGGAATCCCTGTAATAGCTACGCACAAGCACACATCGCAAAATGCAACAGAACCGAGCCACGAGGTTAGCAGGATGGCAACGGAGCGGATGGTATGGGCGCGGGATTTGGCTGAGGAGTGCGTGAGACTGGCTGCGGATTTGGCCGGCGCCGGGGATATATGGGCGGTGTCCGGGGTGCTGGGCGAGGTTGCCAGATTGGAGCGGTTGGCGAAGCGGCAGAAGCGGCAGGATGTGCTGGTTAGGCTGTCTGTCCTGGCGCGGAAAGCGGAAATAAAATTGGCGCGGTTTCCGGCGTGGCAGCAAGCGCTACAGGGCGGGTTGAGCGAGGCGGATACGAGGGCGAAGCTGATAGATCCCGTGCTGCATAGGTTGGGCTGGGGAGAGGATCGGATCCGGCGGGAGGTGGTTGGCGCGGATTATGCGTTGCTGACGGTGGACGGGCGGCGGGTGCTGGCAGTGCTGGAGGCGAAACGCGATGGTTCGGCGACGGATGAGGGGTTGGCGCAGGCGCGGGAATATGCGGGGGATGTAGGGGCGGATTGGGCGTTTTCGACTAACGGGCGTGAGTTTGCGGGCGGGCGGCGTGGGATGAGGGTTCGGATGGAGGGGCCGCTGACGGAGTTTCCTGGGCCTGGGGTGCTGGAGCCGCAGATACCTTTATTGCGGGAATAATGGATTTATGAGGTCAACTGCGATGGGACCATAGCAGGAATGGAAGTGCAAGTTTGCGGGACGTGGGGGGGAATGGGGTGCGGAGGGGCGGGCGCATATACGGATGAGGGGACACGAGTTAAGTTCGGGGCGGGAGTGACGGCGGTGTCGGCGCGGCATGGAGTCCCGCGCGAAGGGTTTAGCCGCGAGGGCGGCGGATTTTACTATTATGACAGGTGAACTACCCCGCAAATGCAACAGAACCCGAACTTCAGGCTCATCCCGAAATTCAGGCTCATCCTGAGCTTGTCGAAGGATGAGCCTGATTTTTGTTGCGCCCCATATCCGTCACCTACGCAGTGACGCCGGCGCGCCCGCCCGTTATCGTTCCCGCGTACCGCTGACGGCAACGCATCTAATCAGGGAAAGGCCATTTCCGGCAGGCATAACCGCCGGCGGCGGGGTATACTAGGCGTTTCACCCGGCCGCTGGGCCAAATTGGGATAAGGTTTCCGTCCATTGCTCAACACTGAATCGAAAGGGGGATTGCTGCGGCCGCCGCGGGTTTTCTATGGGTGGTGGATTGTGGCGATTTCGGCGGCGGCCGATGCGCTGAAGCACGGCACTTTTAACCGCGGCTTCACGTTCTACGTCAACCCGTTGAGCCGCGAGTTGGGCGTGGGCGTGGGCATCGTGGCGCTGGCCGAAATGCTGGGGCGGATGGAGGGCGGGCTGCAAGGGCCGCTGCTGGGGTGGCTGAACGACAAATTCGGGCCGCGCTTTATTATGCTGCTGGGCGGGGGAACTTCCGGCTTGGGCTTTATCCTGTTTTCCCTGACCGACAGCTATATCTATTTCCTGCTGGTGTTTGTGGGGCTGATGTCCCTGGGGTTTCGCGCCGGGTACAACAATGCGCTGATGCCGGCGATCAATCAGTGGTTCCGGCGCCGGCGCGGGCTGGCGATGGCGGTGGCCGGGGTCGGCAGCCCCTTGGGGGGCATCATCATCGCGCCGGCGGTGGGGCTGCTGGTATTGGAAATCGGCTGGCGGACTACCGCATTGGCGTCGGGAGCGGCCATTCTGTCGGTGGTGCTGCCCTTGGCGTTTTTCGTCCACCGCTCGCCCGAAAGCCGCGGGATGCTGCCCGACGGAGCCAGGCCGTCCGCCGAACCGCCGGCGCGGCCCCAACCCCGGCAAGGCGCGGCGGCCGGCGCTTTCCGCCCATCGCCCGGCGAACCCGACTTTACCGCCCGGGAGGCGATGAAAACCCCCGCCTACTGGCTGCTGGTGCTGGCGGTGGGGCTACGCAACACGGTGCATTCCGGGATGCAGTTCCTGCTGTCGCCGGTTATCGTGTGGTTCCTGACGGGTTCGGGGCGGCCGGAGGAGGATAGCGTCCGCTTGTCGGCCCTGCTGGTGGGGCTGCTGTCGCTGAGTTCGTTGGCGCTGAACCCCATCGTCGGCTGGCTGGGCGACAACTGGTCGAAGCAGCGGCTGAGCGCGGTGGCGATGGTCGGCGGGGCGCTGTCGCTGGCCGTGCTGCTCAACCATAGCGGCGCCTTGTGGCAAGCCTGCCTGTTCGTGGTGCTGCTGGCGATTTCGGAAACCGCCAACCCGCTGGCTTGGGCGATTATGGGCGACTTTTTCGGACGGCGCAGCTATGCCACCCTGCGCGGGTGGCAACACTTGCCGGATCAGTTGATGTCCATGAGTACGCCGGTCTGGATGGGGTTGATCTACCAAAGCACCGGCAGCTACTATTGGGCGCTGCTTCCGCTGGCCGCGATCTATTCGCTGGCGGCGGTAAGCTACTGGCTGATCCCGCGGCCCAAGCCACCGGCGCGGGTCTTGGCGGCGCAGGGCGCCGGGGTGGCGCGGGCGTCCTAGCCGCTAACCGGCCGCCGCCTTGGCCAGCCCGTCCACCGCGCCCTCCAGCACCGCATCCTCGACGCAGTAGGATATGCGGAAGTAGCCGGGCGTGCCGAAGCCCCGCCCCGGCACTACTAGGACGTTGCGCTGCACCAGTTGGCGGGTGAAAGCGACGTCATCATCAATGGGGCATTTGGGGAACAGGTAAAAAGCGCCCTGCGGCTTTACTGTGTCGTAGCCCATTTCCATCAGCGCGGTGTGCAGGAAATCGCGCTTGCGCTGGTAATAGTCCGGGTCAATGCTCACCCCTTGCAGGTTGCGGACAATGCGCTGCATCAGCGCCGGGGCGTTGACGAACCCCAGCGTGCGGTTGCAGAAACTGAAACCGGCGGCCAACTCCTCTTTATTATCGTGATTGGGATTGATCGCGATGTAGCCGATGCGCTCGCCGGGCAAGGCCAAGTCTTTGGCGTGGGAAGTGACGATGATGGTATTGTCGTAGGCGGGCAACAGTTGGGGAAAGTCCATTCCGTCAAAGATAATGCGTTTGTAAGGTTCGTCGCTGATCAGGAAAATTTCGGTGTTATGCTCCGCTTGCTGGCGATACAACAGTTGCGCCAGCCCGGAAATTTCGTCGGCGGAATAGACCACGCCGGAAGGGTTGTTGGGCGAATTGACGATGACGGCGCGGGTGCGCGGGGTTATTACCCGTTCAATCGCCGCCAAATCGAGACGGAATCGGTCGTCAGTGTTGACCACCACCGCCACGCCGTCGTGATTGTCGATATAGTAAAGATACTCAAAGAAGTAAGGGGCCAAGATGATTACTTCATCGCGCGGGTTGAGGATGGTTTTCAGAACCACATTAGCCGCCGCCGCCGCGCCGCAGGTCATAATGACGTCGCCGCCGGTGAACGGCAGCGACAGCTCGTCCGCCAGGCGGTCGGCCACGGCTTGGCGGGTTTCCATATAGCCGGGGTTGGGCATATAGCGGTGAACGCCGGCGTCCGGGGCATCGGCCAGCCGCCGCAGCGCATCCTTGAACTCGGCCGGCGGCTCGATCACCGGGTTGCCCAGCGACAAATCGAACACATTTTCCGCGCCAATCCGCGCCTTAAGCTCCAGCCCCTCCTCAAAGACCCGGCGAATCCACCCCCCCTCCGCCATAAACCGCCGGATCTTCCGCGATACCGCCATAAGACGCCCTCCGCTACTAGTATGGCTGCGAGTTTAGCAACGCCGGGGCGGGGTGTCAAAGGCGGTTGCCATTGACGGCGATTAGCGGTATAATCCCGCCTAGCAATGTTTACCGGGGGGCGATATGCTGGATCGCGGTTACGAAGCCGGCAATTCCATTAACGCGGAATTGCCCCAAGACGGTTACGGCGTTGAGGATGAATCTGAAAATGATACCTCCGCAACTCCCGGCAAGCATAACATTACCACTTACGGAGCCGACTTAAGGGTCGAAGATCTTTGCCGGATGCAAGAAACGGGGGAAATAGTCGTTCCATCGTTCCAGCGAAAATTTGTTTGGAACTTGGTGCAGTCGTCCAGGTTTATAGAGAGCCTGTTGATGGATTGGCCGGTGCCGGGCATATTCTTGGCTTGTGATACTGAACCAGATAAATTTCTGGTAATTGACGGGCAACAACGCTTGAAGTCGTTATTGTTTTTCCGGCAAGGGGTTTTCAATCCCGAATCCAGCAGGGGGGCGGTCAAATTCGCATTGACCGGCGTCAACCCGGAATTTGACGGCGCAACCTACGCGGATTTGTGGGTAAAGGACAAGGCGGATTTGGATAATTACCTGTTTCACGCAACTGTCATAGGAAATCTCTACCCGGAAAAAGACGACACCAGTATTTACCATATCTTTGAAAGGTTAAACACCGGCGGAGAGCCATTGCGCCCCCAAGAAGTGCGGGCGGCGCTTTATCATGGCAAACTTATGGACACAATTCGGGAAATTAACCAACACCCAAGCTGGCGCGAAATTTACGGCGATCCAGACCGTCGCCAGAAAGACCAGGAATTGATCCTCAGATTCTTGTCGTTGGCATTCCCGGATAAAGAATATCAGAGGCCCCTCAAAGAATATCTGAACAAGTTTGCCCATAACCGGCAAAACCCGCCCGATAGCGTCTTGGCCCAATACGCCAATACATTCAAGCAGGTTTCCGACCTCTGGTGGGCGGCATTGGGGCGTAAGGCTTTTCGTCCGAAGCAGGGATTGAATGCGGCAGTGTTCGATTCCATGACCGTGGGTTTAGCCAAAAGAATTGAGTTTTCCGACCTGCCTGACCCAGTTAAAATAGCCAATGCCTACAACGAGTTGATGGCAGACCCGGACTATCTTAGGGCGGTAAGGGATTGGACCTCGAGCGAAAACGCCGTAGCAGTGCGTCTTGGAAAAGCCATAAGCAGGTTGGCGCAGACTTAAAATGCGAAACACCGAATTGCGAAAACAGTATGATAGCATCCAATCTTTAGTCAAAAACACTTCCGTTGCCACCGGAGGGAATATAACCCTGCAAAATCATTGGGGAAAATATATCTGCGTGCTAACCGCCGGGTTATTGGAAAATTCCATTAAGGAAATCTATGGAGGATTCATCAGAAATACAGCTACAAATGCTAAAAATTCGCAAGCAGTAGCGAAATATGCCGCTGCCAGACTGGAAAGTATCCGCAACCCAAAATCGGGGAGGTTTGTACAAACCGCGCAAGCCTTCAGTGAAGTATGGGGGAGCGAACTGCAAACCTATCTCAATGAATCTAATGGTCATCGCAAGAATGCCATTGATTCTATAATGGATAACCGGCACCGGATAGCGCACGGGAAAAACGCAACAATTTCCTTGACTCGCGTGACCGAATATTTGAAAACCGCATCAGAAGTGATTGATTATATCGAATCGCAATGCGACGGTAATTAAGCCGCCGGTTCGATAAATTCCCCCAAGTCACCCGCCACCATCCCCCACCCCAGCGCCGCCTCGAACTCGCGTACTAGCGCCTCCCGCGCCGCCGGCAGATCCGCCGTTGCGCCTAGCTCCTTTGCCAGCGAGGTTACTGGGCGGTTGGTTATGCCGCAGGGGATTATGTGGCGGTAGTAGGATAAATCGGTGTTGATGTTCAGGGCGAAGCCGTGGAGGGTTATGCCGCGGCTGATCTTGACGCCGATGGCGGCGATCTTGCCGCACGCGGTCCATACGCCGGTCAGCCCCGGTTCGGTGTGGGCGGGTATGCCGTAGCCGGTTACGGTTTGGGCGATGGCCCGCTCCAGGGCGCGGATGTACTCCAGCGGGCCGCCGCCCCATTGCCGCAGGTTGATGATGGGGTAGCCTACCAGTTGGCCGGGGCCGTGGTAGGTGATTTGCCCGCCCCGGTCGGTTTCGTGGACCGGGATCCCGGCGGCGGCGAGGGCATCGTTGGGGGTTAGCAGGTGTTCCTCGCGGCTGAGGCGGCCGCGGGTGTAGGTGTGGGGATGCTCCAGCAATAGCAGCGTGTTGGGCGATTGGCCGTTGCGGACTCGCTCGGCTACGGCGTCTTGCATCGCGCGGGCGCGGCAGTATTCCACCGTGCCCAGCCAGCAGTAGCGGCAGGCTGCCGGGGGGGTTGACATCGGTGACTGCCGGCGCCTAGTAGACCGGGGCGTCGGGGCCGATGGACTCCAGGTGGCGGCATACCGCGTCCAGGAATCCGCTGGCTTCGGCGCCGTCGTTGATGCGGTGGTCGAAAGACAGACAGATGTTCATCATTGACCGGATGGCGATGGTGTCGCTGTTGTCGGGTGCGGGGCGCACTACCGGGCGTTTCTGGATGGTTTCGGTGGTCATGATCCCGGCTTGGGGGTGGTTGATGATGGGGCCGGATACCAAAGAACCCAGGGCGCCGGTGTTGTTCAGCGTGAAGGTGCCGCCCTGCACATCCTCCACCCGCAGGCGGTTGCGGCGGGCCCGGTCGGTGAGGTCGTGGACGGCGTGGGCCAAGCCGGACAGGTTCAGCCGGTCGGCGTGGTGGATTACCGGCACAATCAAGCCGTTGGGCGCGGCTACGGCCAGCCCCAGGTTGATGCGCCGCTTGAGGATGATGGCGTCGCCGCCCCAACTGGCGTTGAGCGTGGGGAATTTCCGCAGCGCCTCGACTACGGCGCGGATGACGAAAGGCATATAGGTGAGGGGGACGCCCTCCCGCCGCTCAAATTCGGGGCGGATGTTGCGCCGCAGGGCTACTAGGCCGGTGACGTCCACTTCTTTGGCGCTCCAGGCGTGGGGGATCTGGGTGACGCTACGCACCATAGCGTCGGCAATCATCCGGCGCACCGGGGATATGGGCATTCGCTCATCATCGGCATCAGCGGCGGCGGCGATTTCAGGGGCGGGCGCGGTTATTGGCGCTGGCGGCGTGACGGCGGGGGCGGAGGGCGCAATGGCGGGCGGCGGCGTAATGGCGGGGGCGGGGGGCGATTCCAGGAAACGCAGTACGTCGTCGCGGGTGATGCGGCCGCCCATTCCGGTGCCTTGGATCCGGCTCAAGTCTACTGAATGTTCGCGGGCCAAGCGCCGGACGGCGGGCGACAAACGGGGGGCGCCGTCGCGGGCGGAATCCGGCGCGGTATCGGCGGCTGGGGCGGGGGATTGGGCGGTCGGTGCCGCGGCGACGGGCGGGGCGGGTTGGGGGGTTGCGACCGGCGGCGTCGGATCCATCGCTTCTACCGCCGCGCCGCCGGTGGGGCCTACGGGCGTGACTTCCCGCATCAGGTAGCCGGCAGTTCCCGCCGGGGCCGGGGCTGGCGCGGCGGACGCCGGGGCTGGCGCGGCGGATGCCGGGGCGGCCGCGGACACCGGGGCGGCCGCGGACACCGGGGCGGCGGCGGACGCCGGGGCCGGCGCCGGCGGGGATTCGCCGGGGGGTTCGCCGGGGGCGCCTACTTCGGCGATGGGGGCGCCCATGGGGATGGTTTCGCCCTCGGCGGCCAGTACGCGCAATAGTTGGCCGGCTACCGGGGAGGGGACTTCCATCGTAACCTTGTCGGTTACGACTTCCACCAGCGGCTCATACCGCCGCACGGAATCGCCGGGCTGTTTGAGCCACTTGCCGATGGTTCCTTCGACTACCGATTCGCCCACTTGGGGAAGCACTACCGTTTCGGCCAATTACTCGCCCCCTTGCCTTTGCGTAAGTATGGTTGGGGAAGGTCCGGTTGGGTTAGTAGGCCGCCAGGCGGCGCAGGGCGGCGGTGATTTTCGCGGTGTCGGGGATGTAGGCGTCCTCCAGGGTTTGGGCGAAAGGCATGGTCGGCACATCGGGGCCGCAGACGCGGGTGATGGGGCCGTCCAGATGCTCAAAGGCGGCCTCGGCGGCCAGGGCGGCGATTTCGGCCCCGATGCCGCCGGTGATGTTGTCCTCGTGGGCGATCAGCAGCTTGCCGGTCTTTCGCACCGATGCCAGGATGGTATCGCGGTCCAGGGGGCTTAGGGTTCGCAGGTCGATCACTTCGGCGTCGGCGGCGCCCTCTTGGGACAGCGTTTCCGCCGCCTCGAGGCAGTAGTGCAGCGTGAGGCCGTAGCTTACGATGGTGACATCGTTGCCGGGGCGTTTGATGTCGGCTACCCCCAGGGGCAGGGTGTATTCGCCGTCGGGGACTTCGCCGCGGACTTGGCGGTAGGTTTTTTTATGCTCCAGGAATACTACCGGGTTGTTATCGCGGATGGCGGTTTTCAGGAGCCCTTTGGCGTCGTAGGGGGTGCAGGGGGTGACGACTTTCAGTCCGGGGGTGTGAAAGAAATGGGTTTCGATGTTTTGGGAATGGAACAGGCCGCCGCGTATGCCGCCGCCGTAGGGGATGCGGACGGTCATGGGAACCGCCACTGCCCCGTTGGTGCCGTAGCAGGAACGGGCGGCTTCGCCGATGAGCTGGTTGACCGAGGGCCAGATGAAATCGGAGAACTGTATTTCCGGCAAGGGGCGCAGTCCGCGGAAGGCGGCGCCCAGGGCGATGCCGACGATGGACGCCTCGGCCAGCGGCGTGTCGATGATGCGCTGTTCGCCGAACTTTGCCAGCAATCCCTCGGTGGCCCCGAAAACGCCGCCCCGCATTCCCACGTCCTCGCCCATTACGAATACCGAGGGATCCCGCTCCATTTCCTCGCGGATGGCGTCCTGGACGGCTTGGATAACTCGCTTTTCTGGCACGGCAAAGGCTCCTTAACCGGAATAGACCATATAGTGCAGGGTAGAAACGTCGGGCGGGGTAGCGCTGTCGGCGGCGTCGGTGGCGGCGTCGACCGCGGCCATGGCGTCGGCGGCGATGTTGTCTAACTGTTCTTGGGTTTGCAGCCCGTGCTGTAGCAGCAGATCGGCGAAGGAAAGCAGGGGGTCGCGGCGGCGGGCTTGCGCCACTTCCTCGGGCGGGCGGTAGCGGCGGTCGTCGTCGTCGGTGGTGTGGGACATAAACCGCTCGACTTTCATTTCCAGCAGCACCGGCCCCCGGTCGCGGGCGCTGGCGATGGCTTCGCGGGTGGCTTCGTAGCAGCCGATGAAGTCCATTCCGTCGACGGCGAAGCCGGCGAAGCCGTAGCCGGCGGCGCGGCTGGCGACTTCCTCGACGTTCATCTGCTTGCGTTGCGGGACGGATATGGCGTAGCGGTTGTTTTCGCAGATAAACACGACCGGCAGTTTGTGGATCGAGGCGAAATTCATGGCTTCGTGGGTTTCGCCCTGGCTGGAGGCGCCGTCGCCGAAATAGACCAGCACCACGGTGCGCTCGCCGCGGATCTGGCAGGCGAGGGCGTAGCCTACGGATTGGGTGAGGCCGGCGGCGACGACGTTGGAGATTTGGATGATTTTGCGGGGCAGGTCGGCGCCCTGCAAGGGGAATTGGCGTCCGTTGCTGTAGGGGTCGCCGGCCTTGCCCATAAAGGAGCGCATCACTTGTTCGGCGGTGAGGCCGGCGGCGAATTTGAGGGCCAGATCGCGGTAGTAGGGGAAAAGGAAACATTCGCCGTCTTTTTCGGCGGCCAGCAGGCTGCCCAATTGGGCGGCTTCGTGGCCCTGGCTGGAGGCGGCGATGGGGACTTTGCCCTGGCGGTTGAGGGCCCAGATTCTTTCGTCCACGGCGCGGGCCAGGGTCATACGCCGGTAATAGTCGACCAGGTCGGCGGCGGACAGGCCCCCGGGCAGGGCGGGATCCGTTGCGCCGTCGTTCCCGGGGCCAGGCATTTCAGGCGGCATTGCTGCTCCCCAAGTTTCGGTTGTGGTCTGGATCAAGGTTTCCGGGGTTGCGGGGCCGGCGGGAGGGGCGATGGGCCGGCGGATCCCGCCGGGTCAATGCGATTATAGCCAACGGACGCCGTTGCCGCAAATGCTATGGCCGCCATTGTCGCGGATAAACATAACCGGCGGACATAATCGCGGGCGCGTTGGGGGGCGGCGGATGATACCCATTCGATACGGATTCCGGCGTTAAATACGATCTTGGGACAGTTCTAAAATTCCGGCGCAAAGGGCGGGAAAATAGGGGATTTTGACGGAAAATTTTCGTTGACACCGGATAGCCGGGGTTGTTAATTTCGGCAATCAGCCGGGCGCGGGGGCCGGTGGCGGAGCGATGGGCGCGTCCGGTAATCGGGGCGGAGGTGCGGGGAATTGGCGGCATAGGAGCGTAGGCAGGAATGAGAAATTCATCGGCCCGGGATATTTGGCGGGCCGTGCTGGGCGACTTGCAGATGCAGTTGCCCCGCCCGACTTTTGAGACTTGGCTGAAACCCACCGAGGGGGTGGCGCAGCTTACGCCGGAGGACGGCGGCCCGGCGTTCATCGTCGAAGCGCCCACCCCTTTTGCCGTGGAGTGGCTGGAGCGGCGGATGTTCCAGGCCCTGCAACGCACGCTGGAAAAGGTGACCGGAGGCCCGATGCCGTTGCAGCTGAAGGTCAAGGCGGAGGGGATTGCCACCGCCGCCGAAAGAGCCGAAATTCCGCCGGAGGCTGAGGGGGAAGCCAACCCGCTCCTGTTTGAGTTCCAATCCCTGAACCCGCGCTATACCTTTGAGTCTTTTGTGGTCGGCCCATCCAACCGGCTGGCGTCGAATGCGGCGCAGGCGGTGGCGGAAACCCCCGGGGTGGCCTACAATCCGCTGTTTCTCTATTCCGGGGCCGGGTTGGGCAAGACGCATTTGTTGCAGGCGGTGGGGCGTTCCTGCGCCCGGCGCGGTATGTCGGTGTTGTATGTCACCTCGGAACAGTTCACCAACGAGTTTATCACCGCGATCCGCAACCGGACTACGGAGGATTTTCGCAAGCGCTACCGCTCGGTGCAGATGCTGCTGGTGGACGATGTGCAGTTTCTCAGCGGCAAGGAACAGACGCATGAGGGCTTTTTCCATACATTCAACGACTTGCACAATTCGGGCAACCAGGTGGTGGTGTCGTCCGACCGGCCGCCGCGGGAACTGGCGTTGATGGAGGAGAGGCTGCGCTCCCGGTTCGAGTGGGGGCTGATCGCGGATATTCAGCCGCCCGATTTGGAGACCCGGATGGCGATTTTGGCGAACAAGGCCGACGAAATGCGCGTCGGGTTGGACGATGCGGTAATCGAACTCATCGCCAAGCGGGTGCAGCGCAATGTCCGCGAGCTGGAGGGCAGCCTCAACCGGATGGTGGCTTACGCTAACCTGATGAATATGGACCTGACGCTGGACAACACCGAGCGGATACTGAACGACATTACGCCGGAACAGAACCGCGCATCGATCGAGCCGCGGCGGATTCTGGACGAAGTGGCGGAGTATTACTCGCTGTCGGTGGATGATTTGGTGGCGCGCAACCGCAAGCGGGCGGTGTCGGTGCCGCGGCAGGTGGCGATGTATTTGCTGATTCACGAGTTGGGGCTGCCGCCGACGCAGGTGGGGCGCCTGCTGGGGGGGCGGGATCATTCGACGGTGATTCACGGGGCGGGCAAGATTAACGGGGAGATGAACGAGGACAATGATTTGCGCCACGATGTGCAGGCGATCAAGGAATCCATATTCGCCTGATGCCGGCAATCGCCAAAATCCTGATGCCTAAAATCCTGATACAATGGCGGGGTGAAAACTCACGTTATTGTCAAAACCCATGAACTGGCGCTGAAGGGGAAAAACCGCCCCTGGTTTATGCGCCGGCTCGCCGAAAACCTGCGCCTCGCCACCGAGAGCGCGGGCGTGGGGCGCGTGTGGCAGGGGCAGATGATGATCGGCTTGTCGCTGGACGACGAAAGGCGTTGGCCGGAAGTCCGGGAGCGGGTGCGCGACTGTTTCGGGGTCGCCAAGTTCTTTTTGGCTTACGAATATCCGCAGGATTTGGCGGCCATCCGGGAAGCCCTGCGGGAAAAGCTGGCGGGCCTATCCCATAATTCCGACTTAGGGGGGGCGCAAGCGCCGTTCCGGTCGTTTCGTATCGTTACCAACCGGGCGGACAAGCGGTTTCCGATGACTTCGCCGGAGGTCAACCGGGAGGTGGGGCGGTTCGTTGAGGAGTTGACCGGGGCCAGGGTTGACCTGTCTAACGCCGACTTTACGATTTATTTGGATATACAAAGCCGCGGGATTTTGTTGTATTTCGACGAAACCCCGGCTTATGGGGGGCTGCCGGTGGGGGCCAGCGGGCGGGTGGCGGTGATGCTTTCCGGGGGGATCGATTCCCCGGTGGCGGCGTGGCACATGATGAAACGGGGCTGCCCGGCTTTGTACATCCACTTTCACAGCTACCCTTTGGTGGACCGCTCCTCGATCGAAAAGGCGGCGGAGTTGGCGCAGCTTTTAGGGCGGCATCAGCGGCAGTCGGAGTTGTATTTGGCGCCGCTGGCCGAGATACAGAAGCGGGTAATCGTGGAAACGCCGCCGTCTTACCGGGTGCTGCTGTATCGCCGGTTTATGTTGCGCATCGCGGAAACGCTGGCGCGCCGCGCCGGGGCGAAGGCGATCGTCACCGGCGAAAGCTGCGGGCAGGTAAGCTCGCAGACATTGGACAACATTGCGGTGGTGGATCAGGCGGCGGATATGCCGGTGCTGCGCCCGTTAATCGGGTTGAATAAAGAGGAAATTGTGGCGATGGCGCGCAAGATCGGCACTTTTCCGGTATCGATTCAGCCGGATCATGATTGCTGCTCGCTGTTTGTGCCGAAACATCCCGAAACCCGCGGGCGGCTGGCGGTGGTGGAGCGGCTGGAGGCGGGGCTGCCGGTGGCGGAGCTGGTGGCGGAATCCCTGGCGGGCGTAGCGCGGGAAACCATTCCGTCGCCATATACGTCTGCTGCGGGATAATGGGCTTGGATTCCGGCAATGCCGCTTATCCGGCCAATCCCGGTTTCGCTTTTTGGGATGGGTTGCTCAAGGGGGTTTCCCGTTCCTTTTACCTAACGATCCGGGCGTTGCCGATGGGGATGCGGCGTCCGGTGGCGGCGGCTTATCTGATGGCCCGCGCCGCCGACACCATCGCCGACACCCGCGCCTTGCCGCCGGGGGAACGGCTGGAGCGGTTGCTGGATTTTCGCGCTCAAGTGCGCGGCCCGGCGGATGCTGGCGCCGTTAGCCGCATCGTGTCGGGGGTTCGCCGCGGGGCTGGCGCCGTCCCGTCCGCTGCCGCTTCGGTGACGGCGGCGGAGACTGTCTTGCTGGATAGCGCCGGCGGTTTGTTCGCGCTGCTGGAATCTTTGCCCGAATCCGACCGCGCCCGCGTCCGTTCCGTGGTGGTCACCCTTACCCGGGCGATGGAAATGGACTTGACTACCTTTCCGGCGGAAAATTCGGGGGACGTGGCCGCCTTGAAATCGGCGGAGGAGTTGGATTGCTATACCTATTTGGCGGCGGGCTGCGTTGGGGAGTTTTGGACAGCGACGGCGATGGCGCATCAGCCCCGGTTATCGCGCTGGATCCCGGAGGGGATGAACGATTTGGGGGTGCGCTTCGGCAAGGCGCTGCAACTTACCAACGTGTTGCGGGATGTTCCGCGCGACTTGCGGGCGGGGCGTTGCTATCTGCCGGAGCCGCAATTGGCGGCGGCCGGGCTGGACGCCGCGGCGCTGTTGGATCCGGGTAATGCCGCCCGCGCCCGCCCGGTATTGGCGTCGTGGATTGGGACTGCGCTGGGGCATTTCGGCGCGGCGGAATCTTATTTGCTGGCGACGCCGCGCGGTTGTCTGCGGCTGCGGCTGGCGGTACTGTGGCCGATCCTGCTGGGGATGGCCACGCTGGAAAAGCTGGCGCGTAACGATCAGTGGCTAACCCCGCAGCACCCGGCGCGGGTAAGGCGGCGCTGGGTGTACGGGATGATGGCGCGGTCGCTGCTTGCCGCGCCGTCCGATGCGCTGCTGCGCTTCTGGATTCGCCGCCTGCGTTGCAAAGCGCAAAGGGCGGTTGATGAACGCTGAAACGCGGGGATTGGTTTCGGATTGCCAAGCGCACCTGTTTCCGCCGCTTAACGCGCGGGGCGTTTAGCGATGGGCGGTTTGGGATCCGGTGATTTCCGTAGGTTTTAGGGCGGCATTATACGCTCCTTTGGGGTTAATCGGGTTTGGCCCCGGTTGGGGTTTTCCTGGCTGGGTTAGGTTTCCGGGGTTTCCTTGTCTGGGTTGCCTTTGCCGGGGTTTCCTTTTGGGGTTGCCATTGGTTGCCTCTTGGGTTGAATTTTTAAGCTAGCCGCCGCCGGCTGCGGCTAACCTCCGTTCGTCGCCACACCACACCACACCCCCCACACGCACCCCCCACATCCGCCCCGCCCGTCTCCCTTATATGACCGCGCTGGGGATGGAGCCCCGGAGGCCACCCCCCCGCGGGACATCCTTGGACACGGTCAGGATTCGGGCGGTTCCGCAGGTCATCCTTCGCTAAGCTCGGGGATGGATCCCCGGAGGCCACCCCCCCGCGGGACATCCTTGGAGCAGGCTCGGGACTAATGCGGGGCGGCCACACCACACCACCACAAGTCCGGACACACACACACCACACAACTGCCTGTCTTTATCCCGGCCGGGACTTTACCCCGTGGCTCCCCCCATTCAGCGCTGTCCGGGGGAATGAGGTTTTGGCATTGGAATCAGTGTAGAACGTAGGTTTGGGGTTTGTCAAGGGGTTGGGGCGGGGGATTTGGGGGGGGATTTCGGCGGGGGGGTGACAATTTGGGGTTTGGGGGGTATAGTGGGGGCAGGAATTTGCGGCGGGTTGCCGGTTAGGAGGGCGGATATGGCTACTTTGGCGCAGTTTGAGGTGGTTACGGAGCCGCTGGTGAAGATCCGGGAGATGGATCATATCGTGTTGCGGACGCGGGATGTGGAGGGGTCGTTGCGGTTTTATACGGAGGTGCTGGGGCTGGCGCCGGAGCGGGTGGAGCAGTGGCGGGCGGGGGAGGTTCGGTTTCCGTCGGCGCGGCTGAATGCGGATACGATCATCGACTTTTTCGCGTCGGACAATCTGCCGGCGGGGAAGGATGATGCGCGGAATCAGGACCATTTCTGTATGGTGATCGACCGGACGGATATGGAGGAGCTGAAGGCGCGGTTTGAGGGGATCGGGGTGGAGATTCAGGCGGGGCCGGGGAAGCGGTGGGGTTCGCACGGGGACGGGATTTCGCTGTATATCTATGACCCGGATTATAATGTGGTGGAGTTGCGGCATTATTAGGAGGACGCCCGGCCCCCACCCTAACCCTCCCCCTCCGGGGGAGGGGATTTTTGTTTTGGGGTTGCAGGGGCGGGGTTGTGGGTGGTATGATTCCGTTATGATTATCCCATCCCTACTGCCCCCCCCCCCCCCCCCCCCCCCCCCGACTCATCGGGGCGTTACTTATGATTTCGCCCCGTTGGCGGCCGGACCGCGATACTTGGTTGCTGGCCGGGTTGTCTTTGATTGCCGCGGGGATTGTGCTGGTTCGCGTGTCTTTTTATGGGGCGGGGGTGAATAGCGATGTGATCAATTTTATGGGGATCGCCCGCAACATTCTTGACGGGGATGGGCTGCGGGCGATTCAGTTCGTGGATGCGGGGGAACCGAATCCCTTATCTTTGTGGGTGCCGCTGTATCCTTTGGTTTTGGTGGGGTTCAGTTTTGGCGTGTTGGATCCTTATGCGGCGGCGGGGCCGGTCAATGCCGTGGTATTGGGGGTTACGGTTTTTGCGGTCGGTTATTATTTGCGATCCCGGCTGGAGTCGGGATTTGTTTGGTTGTTGGCGGTTTCGGCGGTCGCGTTTTCATTTCCGCTGATCTGGATGGCGTCTTTCGCGATGTCGGATGCCTTGTTTATTTTGATGACGGTTTTGGCGTTGATTTATGGCGACAAGTTTTTGGGGGAGGGCCAGACATCGGCGTTGATTTGGGCGGCGGTGTTTTCGGCATTGGCTTGGCAGACGCGGTATATCGGGGCGGCGGTGCCGGCGGTTATCGGGCTTTTGTTGCTGCTCCAGCGGGATACGGAGTTGCGGTTGCGGGTTAAACGGGTTGGGGTTTATTCTTTGATTGTGGCTTTGCCGATGGCGCTGTGGACGATATGGACGTATTTGCGGATTGGTTCGCCGGTTCGGGAGCCGCGGGCGGTGGATTATTCGGTTTGGGCGGTGTTGGATGATCTGGCCGCCGTTTTTGTGGCCGGTTATGATAATGTTTTGTTGATTCCTTTGGTGCAGCGGATTCCTGACGGCGTTTGGGTTGGGGTGGCGGTTTTGTTGGTTCTGCTGGCCGTCGGCATTGTGAGCATTATCCGGCGGTCAAGGCAGGGCGCGGCGCGGCTTCGGGCGCCGGTGGCGGTTTTCGGCGGGTTTATGATGATATATATGGCGGTGCTGGTGGGGGGAACGGTATCGGGATTTGCCTGGCCCGCGGGCGGGATTACGGTAAGGTATCTGGTTCCGATGTGGATTCCGGCTTTGATTGTGGTTGCGCTGGTTTTGGATGTAGTGTATGGGGCGGGAACAGGCGGGAAAAGTTTCGGACGGGCGTGGGGTGGCGCGGTTCGGGTGGTAAGGGTTGCGTTGCCGGCGATTCTTGGTTTATTTGTTTTGGGGATGATGACGATAATTGCGCTGGATACTAATCGGGTTAAAAGTTCTACACTCAGCGGGATTTCGACGATGCATGAATTGGATTTATGGCAGCACATTCGGGATAATCCGATACGGGGGAGGGTATACAGTAATGCGACGCTTCCGTTGTATTTCTTTACCGACGGAGGGGCGGAATACCGGATTATTCCGCAATCGCGCGGCGAGGGATACATTATTGGAGACGGAATTGGGGGCGGAAACGGGGAAATCGCCGGGAGCGATCAACTGCGCCGTTGGGCGAGCGGACTGCCGGGGGAGGCGTATATTGTCTGGGTCTATGGGTGGTACGGCAATGTGTGGTATGATTTTGGCGCGGGGGATCTGCGGGCGTATTCGGGGCTGGAGTTGGTGGCGGATTTGGATGATGGGGTTATATTCAGGGTTAAGGGGGAAAGGGATTAGGGATTATGCGGCGGGGGCGCGGGGCTGAACGCCGCTGTATGAGGCAGTACTTGCGGCGGCGGGTGAAATCGCGCTTTGTTTTCTGGTGGGGTGTGTTGCGGTGGCATTGTCAATTCCCTCCCCTTAATGGGGAGGGAATTTTTGTTTTGGGCGCCGGGCGGGCGTTACGGATCGTCGCTACGGCAATCCGCGTAGCCCAGCAGCAGGTTCGCCGCCAAACCATGCCGCCGCCCGTCCAGCCGGAAGCGCGTCTGCGCTGGATCTGTCTCTACCCGCACGCTGGCGCGTTGGCCGTTGCGCTCCAGCGTCGGCAACGCAATCCCCTGGGTTTCATAGGCCATATAGCGGCCGTTGGCCCAGATCGACAGGTGCAGGAGGATTGGGCCGGTGTAGCTGCCCAAATCGAATGTCACGGTGGCCGCTTGGGGGTTGCCGGTTTCGGGATCCACGTTGCGGGTTTGGCAGGTGGCCGCCATTTCGTACTCGGCGTTGTTGTAGATTTCGGGGTGGTCGGCGGCCGGGTCGTATTCCCGCTCCGGCTCCGGGGGGATGGTGCGGGGTAGGGGCGGGGGGAGGGTGTCCTCGCCGGCTTCGATGCGGGCCTGCCGCTCGGTCGGGGTGTAGAGCGTGGGGTACTGGGTGGCCTCGCCGAAATTCCAGGGATAGTCGTTGTTGCCGTCGCCGTCCAGGTCGATGTTCCAGCTTTCGTAGATGCCGGTGTAGCCGGTGGGGGTTTGGAGCGCGGCGGTGGCGTAGCCGGTGGAGGTGGCGGCGGCGTTGTTGGTTAAGTCGCCAATGCAGTTGGATTGGGTGGTGGCGGTGGTGTCGCAGTATGCCGCTGCTATGGCGGCGCCGGCGGTGTCGGCGACGCCTACCAGCCCGCCTATGTTGTTGCCGGAGCCGCTTACGGCGCCGGCGGCGTACCCGGTGGTCAGCTCGCCGGAGTGTTTGCCGATCAGCCCGCCCCCGGTGGCCGCGCCGGCGGTTACGGCCGCGGTGGACCAGGCGGCGAGGATTGGGCCGGAGTTTTCGCCGACCAACCCGCCGGCCGCGGCGGTCGCTCCGCTGACGGTGACGCTGCCGCCATCGGCGTAGACGGCGGTGATCTTGCCGCCGTTGTTGCCGGCCAGGGCGCCGGCGTTGGCGGCGGCGGCAGTGCTGGTGACGTTGGGGGCGATGATGCCTAGATCGCGGATTACGGCATCGCCGGTCAGGGCGGCGAACAGGCCGGCGTTGGCGGCGGCGCCGTTGATGGTTAGGCGGGTGATGGTGTTGCCGTTGCCGTCGAGGGTGGATTCGTAGGATGCGATGGGGGTCCAGTTGGGGTAGGGGTCGGTGGAGGTTACGGCTACGCCGTCGGCGGCGAAGTCCAGGTTTCGGGTTAGCTCGTAGCCGATGCAGCCCGAAACGCAGCCCATCCGCGTGGCAGTGGCGGCGGTGAGGTCGCCGCCGACAAAGGCGCTGACGTAGGCGGCGTAGGTGGTGGTTGATGCGGGCAGCCCGTCGCCGTCCAGGTCGTGGCGGATGGCGTTCAGTTTTTGCAGGGTGTCTACTTCAATCAGGCCGTCGTTGTCGGAATCGTGGTCAATGGTTCGCCGGTTGGCGGCCGGCGGTTCGGTGGTCTTGGGGTCCGTTATGACGGGGTAGGCGCTGGTTGTGCCAAAGTACCAGGGGTTGTCGGGAATGGCGTCGCCGTCCAGGTCCACATTCCAGTTTTCGTAGATGCCGGTGTAGCCGGTGGGGGTTTGGAGTTCGGATTCGGTCTGGACCGGGACGGCGCTGGCGGCGCCGTTGGCCTCGCCGATGCAGGCGGTGGGCCGCCCGTCGACGGCGCAGTAGCTGTCGGTGATGATGCTGGTGGCGGTGGCGGTGTCATGGATTTCGCCGACCAGTCCGCCGAAGTCGAGGGTATCAGAGCCGGCGGCATCGGTGCCGGTGACATTACCGGCGGCGAAGCTGGCGGTGATGGTGCCGGCACGTAATTCGCCGACCAGTCCGCCGGCGCGGCCGTTGTCATTGGAGCCGGCGTCGACGGTGGCGGTGGAGTAGCTGGCGGTGATGGCGCCCCCCTGCTCGATTCTGCCGGCCAGTCCGCCGATGGTGGGGTTGACCGAGCCGGTGAAGGCGACCGAGCCGCCGCGGACATAGCTGGCGGTGATGGTTCCCCGGTTGGTGCCGGCCAGAATGCCGATCGTTTGGCTGTTGCTGGTGACGGTGGCGTCGATCAGGCCAACGTTGCGCACAACGCCGTTGGCGGTCAAAACGCCGATAAATCCGCTGGTTTGGCCGCTGGCGATGGTCTGGTTCATGTTGCGGAGGACGTAGCCGTTGCCCTCGAATATGCCCTGGTAGGGCCAATCGGTCGAGTCCCAGCTTTGTTGGCTGGGGGCGGCGAAGTCCAGGTCGTTCATCAGTTCGTAGCCGGTGCAGACGCCGGGGCAGCCCATGCGGGGGGCGGTGGAGGTGGGGGTGCTGACGGTTTGGCGGTTGGGGTAAGCCGCATTGTATTCGGTGCGCTCGCTGAGCGGGACCAAGATGTTCTCGGCCCAAATGAAGCCGTCGCCGTTGTGGTCGTAGCGGAGCATATTGAGTTGGGCGATGTTCGTAACGTCGATCAGGCCGTCGTCATCGGTATCGTAGTCGACCCAGTGGGTGCTGGCGCGCGCGGGAATGGCGGCATAAAGCAACAGCGCCAAGGCGGCGATGAGGGTTAGGGCGGTTATGGCGCGGGTTGCGGGGTTTCTACCCCCCCCCCCCCCCCGAGTTTCAGGCCGTGGCTGGGGGTTTTCATTTTTGCGATACTCCTATTCGGTGTGGGTTTGGGAGTTTGCTACGGGGAGTTTAGCAGATTGGGGCGGGCGGCGCAAGGGTTGGGGGCGGGGGTTTATGAGTTGGTTGTTGCGATGGGGGACGCCCCCACCCTAGCCCTCCCCCGTGGGGGAGGGGATTTATGGGGATTGGGGGTTAGGGGCGAATCGTTGGCGCAGAGGGGAAAAGGACAGCCGGCCCCGACGGGTTAAACCTGCCGCTGGCGGGGATCCAGCGCCTCCCACAGCCAGTCGCCCAGCAGGTTGATGGATAGACGATCAGCGCCAGCGCCACCTCCGGAACCACCGACTTAAGCCCCATTGTCAACCGATTATCGCCGCCAACCCGGAATTTCCGGCAAGGGATACGCCGCGCGATTTCCGGGGCGCGGTTACGCCAACGCGGTTTATGATGTAAAGTAAGGGCGAAACTGGCGCAGGGGGTGATTCCCGATGCAGTACAACATCAACCACGTCCACATCCGGTCGTCCGACCCGCACGCATCGGCGGCGTGGTACGAAAAACACTTCAACGCCCGCCAGCTATGGGCTAGGGAAATAATGCCCGGCACGGTCACCGTCAGCATGGAAGTCGGCGGCCCGGTGCGCCTCAACATTTCCTCCAAGCCCCCCGGCAGCTCCAACCAACGCAGCGCCGCCGAGCTTAACCGCCTGGGCCTCGAGCATTTCGGCTTCGACGTCCACGACCTCGAAGCGGAACTGGCCCGCCTGGAAGCCGACGGTATCCGCATAGTCCTACCCTTAACTCCCACCCCCACCGGCTCCCGCCTGGCCTACATCGAAGGCCCCGACGATGTGCTGATCGAGCTGGTACAACCGGCGCAGTAAGGAAATCCGCGAGGGCCGCCCCCGCCCTAACCATCCCCCGGAGGGGGAGGGAATAGGCATTCGGGGGATGCGCGATAGCCCTATCCCCCACACTACCGCCGGGAGCGCAAGCCCCCTGCGCAGACCGCGCTACCCCGCAGCTACCCATTCCGCCACCCGCTCGCCGATCATAATCGCGGTGGCGTTGGTGTTGGCGCGGGTCACCTGCGGCATAATGGACGAATCCGCTACCCACAGCCCGCTTACCCCCCGCACCCGGCACTGCTGGTCGGTCACCGCCAT